>JAAYGU010000144.1 GCA_012727535.1 Bacillota bacterium
GATGGAGGAGATTAATCTCCATTTTACCGGTGATCTCCATGCGATTACTGCGGCCCATAATCTCCTGGCGGCGATGATTGACAACCACATCTATCAGGGTAATGCTTTGGGGATTGACCTGAAAAGGGTGTTGTGGCGAAGGGTGATGGATATTTCTGATCGCCAACTCCGCAAAATCATTGTTGGGCTGGGGGAAAAAGTAAATGGTGTTTTACGCGAGAGCGGCTTTGATATTACAGTTGCCTCTGAGATCATGGCCATCCTCTGTCTGGCGGAAGGGATTGAGGACTTAAAGCGGAGATTGGGTTCGATGCTGGTGGCTTTTACGCAGCAAGGTACCCCGGTCTATGCCCGCGATTTAGAGGCGGTTGGGGCGATGACGGTGTTACTAAAAGAGGCGATTAAACCAAATTTAGTCCAGACGCTTGAAGGACAGCCAGCGATGATTCATGGGGGACCATTTGCCAATATCGCCCACGGTAATAATAGCATCCTGGCCACACGTTTGGCGTTGAAACTTGCTGATTATGTGGTGACCGAAGGGGGATTCGGCTCCGATCTGGGAGCAGAGAAGTTTTTTGATATTGTGGCGCCCCAGTTTGGTTTAAAGCCGGATGTAGCAGTTCTCGTCTTATCGATTCGTGCCCTCAAAAGTCATGGAGGCATGAGCACTGCCCAACTGGCCGAGAATAATCCGGAAGCTGTCCGCTTCGGTCTAAGTAATCTGGAGAAACACGTTACTAATTTGCGTGAGGTCTATCAACTCCCGGTGGTGGTGGCGATTAACAAGTTTCCGACCGATCATGACCGGGAGATCGAAGTAGTTCTGGATTATTGCCGGAGGGAACAGATCCCGGTCGAGATCTCAGAAGTGGTAGCCAGGGGCGGAGAGGGAGGAACAGATCTTGCCCGGCGGGTGCTGGAGGTGATCGCCGCTGGCGGAAATCGTTTTCGTCCCCTTTATCGACGGGAGCATTCCATCTCCGAACAACTTACCTTACTGGCGACGAAGATTTACGGCGCCGAGGGGGTCACTTACACAAATGAGGCCCGCAAGGCTTTAGAACAGCTCAAAACCTTGGGCTATGATCACCTGCCGGTCTGTGTGGCCAAGACTCAGATGTCCCTTTCGGATCAACCGGCCCTCAAAGGGGCTCCGCAGGGTTGGAATTTAACCGTCAGGGACCTGAAACTAGCGGCGGGAGCCGGATTCGTCGTGGCCCTGGCCGGGAATATTTTAACCATGCCTGGGTTACCAAAGACACCGGCCGCTAGTAGGATCGATTTAGCACCGGATGGGACCATTACCGGTTTATTTTAAAGAAACGGAGGGGGTTAAGATGAGTGCGCTCATCCTCGACGGCAAAGCCGTCGCGGCGAAAATTAAAATGCAGATCCGCCAGGAGGTGGAGAAACTAAAAACAGAGGGGATTACTCCCGGACTAGCGGTGATCCTGGTGGGCGAGGATCCAGCTTCACAGATTTATGTACGGAATAAGGAACGGAACTGCCAGGAGCTCGGGTTCAATTCTCAGACCTACCGATTGCCGGCCACCATTAGTCAGGATGAACTTTTAATGTTGATTCAAGAACTGAACGAAGACCCGAAAATCCATGGCATTCTGGTTCAACTTCCGTTACCCGCCCATATCTCTACGGAAAAGATTATTAGCCTCATCAAACCGGAGAAGGATGTCGATGGGTTTCACCCGGTAAATCTGGGGAACTTATTACGGGGCGAAATCGGGATGCTTCCCTGCACGCCTGCCGGCATTATGGAACTGATCAAAGAGAGTGGCGTAGAGGTGGCTGGTAAAGAATGTGTGATTGTCGGCCGGAGCAATATTGTTGGTAAACCATTATTCCATCTCCTTCTGCAAGCACATGGCACTGTTACGGTCTGCCACTCCCGTACCCAAAATTTGGCAGAGGCAACCCGCCGGGCGGATATTTTGGTCGTCGCCACCGGTCAAGCCGGTTTAGTAAACGGGGAGATGGTTAAACCGGGGGCGGTCGTGATTGATGTGGGCATGAACCGCTTGGAATCAGGACTCGTGGGAGATGTTGATTTTGATTCCGTGCTTCCAGTCGCCGGGGCAATCACTCCGGTACCGGGAGGCGTGGGGCCGATGACGATTGCCCTATTGATGCAGAATACCTTAAAAGCAGCGCTTATGCAAAGAGGTTAAGGATTGACGAAGACTAAAAATTCCAGTATAGTATAGTCGTTGTTTTTTCAGTCCGGTTCAGGAGCACACCGGACGGGAGCATTGGCCTGATTGCTGAGGCGTAATAAGCTTGCTTCCCAGTCGGGGTTTATTATAAAAAATGGAAAGAGAAGATTGATTGGGGGGAAAAAAGGAAAGAATAAAACCTGTGCCGCAATTAACGGCTTTGTGCATTGTTTTGAGCCGTGGACAATACAGAAGGATGGAGGAGTATCATGGCAAAAAAGGTTTATTTTTTTGGGAATGGACAGGCTGATGGGACAGCTGAGATGAGAAACTTACTCGGTGGTAAAGGGGCGAACTTAGCGGAGATGACCAACTTGGGCATCCCGGTTCCTCCCGGTTTTACCATTACGACCGAGGTTTGCACTGCTTTTTATGAAAATGATAAACAATGGCCCGCGGGACTAGAAGAAGAGATCAAAGCCAATATCCAAAAAGTGGAAGAAGCTATGGGGAAGCGTTTTGGAGATCATGATAATCCCTTATTGTTCTCCGTTCGTTCCGGCGCTCGGGCCTCGATGCCGGGGATGATGGATACCATCCTGAATTTAGGTTTAAATGATGCGACCGTGCAGGGTTTGATTAAATCCTCCGGGAATGAACGCTTTGCCTATGATAGCTACCGGCGGTTTATTCAAATGTACAGTGATGTGGTCTTAGGGCTTGAACATAGCGATTTCGAACGGCTTCTTGCCCAAAAGAAGGAAGAAAAAGGGGTTACTCTTGATCATGAGCTAGAGGCGGATGCGCTCAAGGAACTGGTTGCAGAGTACAAAGAGTTAGTGAAGGAGAAATTAGGGATTGACTTTCCGGCTGATCCCTGGGAACAACTCAAGGGAGCAATTAATGCCGTTTTCTCTTCGTGGATGAATCCGCGGGCGATTACTTACCGGAAACTCAATAAGATTCCCGATGAGTGGGGTACAGCTGTCAATGTCCAAACAATGGTCTTTGGTAACATGGGTTCCAGTTCGGCGACCGGAGTGGCCTTTACCCGTAACCCGTCGACCGGAGAAAACAAATTCTACGGAGAATATCTGATCAACGCTCAGGGTGAAGATGTGGTGGCGGGGATTAGGACGCCGCAACAGATCGATCTGGCAGGTTCGCGCCAATGGGCGGCTGATAATGGTATTTCCGAAGAAGAGCGGAGGACCAAGTATCCATCCCTAGAAGAATATATGCCCGAGTGTTATCAGCAACTGCTTGAGTTGCGCACGACCTTAGAAAACCATTATAAGGACATGCAAGATATTGAGTTCACCATTGAGGATCACACCTTATATATGCTGCAAACCAGAAGCGGGAAGCGGACTGGGGCGGCGGCAATCAAGATCGCCGTTGATATGGTAGAGGAAGGGCTGATTGACAAACGAACGGCGCTTACCCGGATTGAGCCCCTCCAATTGGATCAGCTTTTACACAAAATGATTGATCCGAAAGCCAAAGTGCAAATAATTGCCAAAGGATTGCCGGCCAGCCCCGGAGCGGCCGTCGGACAGGTTGTTTTTACAGCAGAGGCTGCTGAAGAATGGATGAAAGAAGATCAAGAGCGCAAACTGATCTTAGTGCGGGCCGAGACCTCCCCCGAAGATATTGGCGGGATGAATGTCGCCGAAGGGATTTTGACCTCACGGGGAGGAATGACTTCCCATGCGGCCGTAGTAGCCCGGGGAATGGGTAAATGTTGCGTGGCCGGCTGCGGGGAGGCGATGATCGACGAGGCCCGAAAAGTGGTTGAAATTAACGGTCATGTCATTAAGGAAGGCGATTGGTTGACGCTGAACGGTTCCACGGGTGATGTAATTCTTGGCCAAGCGCCGTTGGTCGATCCGGAGATCTCCGGTAATTTTGAGACTTTTATGTCCTGGGCCGATCAAGTCCGGACGCTCAAGGTTAGAACCAACGCCGATACGCCGCGGGACGCCCAAGTTGCCCTGGAGTTCGGTGCTGAAGGGATCGGACTTTGCCGGACCGAGCATATGTTCTTCGGTCCCGAACACGAACGGATTCTGGCTGTCCGCGAGATGATCCTGGCCGATGACGTGGAAGCACGGAAGAAAGCTTTGAATAAGATTCTTCCTTACCAAAAGCAAGACTTTATTGGGATCTTCCAGGCCATGAAGGATCTCCCGGTGACTATTCGTTTGTTGGATCCGCCGCTCCATGAATTCTTGCCGCATGACCAAAAAGGGCAGGAAGAAGTCGCAAAAGAATTAGGCATTCCAGTCACCAAGGTTGCGGAGAAAGTAAAGGCGTTGGCTGAATTCAACCCGATGCTCGGTTTCCGTGGTTGTCGTCTGGGCATTGTATATCCGGAGATTTTTGAGACCCAGACCCGGGCGATCTTTGAAGCGGCTTGTGAGCTATCCACGCAAGGTTTGAACATTGTGCCGGAGGTGATGATTCCGCTGATCGGCACCACTGGCGAGATGAAAACGATCAAAGAGTATTGTGTTAAAGTCGCCGAGCAAGTGATGGCGGAGAAAGGCGTGCAACTTGAGTACCAGATCGGGACGATGATCGAGATTCCGCGCGCGGCTTTGTTGGCTGACCAGATTGCCGAGGATGCAGAATTCTTCTCCTTTGGGACCAATGACTTAACCCAAATGACCTTTGGTTATAGCCGCGATGATGCAGGCCGGTTCTTACCGCATTATATTGAGCAAAAGATTTTGCCGGAAGACGTCTTCCAGAGCCTGGATCAGGAAGGAGTCGGGCAATTAATCGAGATCGGAATTAAGCGGGGACGAGCAACGCGGCCGAACCTGAAAATCGGGATCTGCGGGGAACACGGCGGAGACCCCAGTTCGGTAATTTTCTGCCATAATGTCGGTATGGACTATGTTTCTTGTTCGCCCTACCGGGTGCCGATTGCGCGGTTGGCAGCCGCTCAGGCGGAGATTAGTAATCCGCGGCGAAAGTAAGTAGTCGCCCACCTCAGCTAAGCTGGGGCAAGCGCAAGGATGAAAATCAATCCAAGATAGCAGCTCCGCCGGAGCAGAATGGAGTTTCCCTGTTCCGGTGAATTTCTTGGAGTATTCTAAAGCTCAGCTTCGCTTGAAAGCGGGCAACCGCTTTATGGTTCTTCCTGAACCAAAAGCGTTTCTGCCCAGGCTGGGTAAGGGCTTACAAGGGGTTTCTTTCATACGAGTGGCGAGCAACGAGGGGCGAGTCGTATATACTAAGTAGGAGGAGTTAAAGCGTCCTCTGAGTGTTTACAAAAAGGCTAGGTCGTGAAACGACCGTAGCCTTTTTTAATTTCGGTGGTAAATACCTGCAGGTCAGCGTTCCTAAAACCAGCAGCGGCCGGAAGAGACAAAGACCTTTGAACATGAGGAATGTGCAACAAGAGATGAGCAGCAAGGCGGTGTTTAAAGCAGAGAGAAAGGATGTAAACTAAACTTGGTAAGCAGGAGTTTACCGAAAGGTGGCAAAAAGTAAAAGGGGCGAGTACATGTTCCAGTATGAAGAGGGAAGCGTTCAACGGATTACGCGCGAGGGTGACGATTTTCAGGAAGTGGTAGTGCTGATTGAAGGGGAAGAAGCCAAAGCTTTTTCTTACCCGCACTTGACCGGCCGGGTGCAACCCGGGGAGCGGGTGTGGTTAAACACGACTGCGGTCCGACTTGGACTGGGAACCGGGGGTTACCATTTTGTCATGGCAAAGTGCGACCGGAAACAGGAGAAAGGGGAGCAACCGGGGCATATTATGAAGCTCCGCTACACTCCATGGCAGTTTCCGGTGTTGGCCGTGGAGGAAGAGGCGTCCCCTCATCATTCGACCGTTAATAGCTTTACTTCATTAGAGGGAATCCCAGTGCTGGTCGGAACTTTGCATAGTATGGTCGTTCCTGCCCTGTTGGCCTTTCATGGGTACTCCCCCCGACGGAGAGTTGTCTACATTATGACCGACGGTGCTGCTTTACCGCTTAGTTTCAGTGATACAGTTCGCCGACTAAAAGCCAAGGGTCTGTTCGCCGCGACGATTACTTGCGGACATGCTTTTGGCGGTGATTTGGAAGCAGTGAATATCTATTCGGCGCTGGCGGCCGCCAAAACAGTGGCCGGGGCCGAGTTGATCATTGTGACGATGGGACCGGGAATTGTCGGAACCGGTACCAAGTACGGCTTTTCTGGCATAGAACAGGCTTACATTTTAGAGGCGGTACAGAGGCTGGGGGGTTACCCAATTGCCATCCCCCGCATTAGTTTTGCCGATTCCAGGGCCCGGCATCGTGGGATCAGTCACCACAGTCGGACGGCATTAGGGGAACTGACCTTTGCCACCGCTTTGATCGCCCTGCCGGATTGGAAAGATGAAAGGATGGAAATACTGGCCCGCCAAATTGAAGAGAGCGGACTGGCCAAGCACCATCTTTATCAGCTGGAGGTTCCTGCACTCTCAGCTCTGATGGATGCTTATGATCTGCCAGTTAAGACAATGGGCCGTTCTTATCATGAAGATCCAGCCTTTTTTGAGACGGCAGCGGTCGCCGGAGTGTTGGCATTAAACCTACTTGGCGGCGAATTAGGCAACTTAAGAAACTGGGGCAGAGAAGAGGGCTGATTAAACCGGGAATAAAGCATGAGGCTAGTCTATTCAGGTGATTTGTTTCAGCCGGTTGAAAGATCAAGAGCAGAAAGGAGAGCAGGCATGGACTTAGCAGAAAAAAAGCTTTTTCGAGAATTAGTTTTTGACGGTAGTTTACTTAAGGTCTACCGCGATCAGGTAGAGTTAGGAAACGGAAGGCAAGCCACCAGGGAATGGGTTAATCATCCGGGCGCTGCGGCGGTTATTCCCTTGCTCGATACTGGTGAAACGCTTTTAGTAAAACAATATCGTTATGCGCTGGGCCGAGTTACTTTAGAAATTCCGGCCGGAAAAATCGATCCGGGGGAAACACCATCAGCCTGTGCCGCCCGGGAACTTCGTGAGGAAACGGGTCTTTTTGGCGGAGAGTTAGAGCCCGTGGGGAGTTTTGTCACTACTCCCGGATTTACTAATGAAGAGATTCATCTCTTTTTGAGTAGGCATTCTTCCCGTGGAGCGGCCGTTCCCGACCAAGATGAACTGTTAAATTTGGTTTTGTTGCCGTGTGATGAAGTTTTTGCGCGGATTATGGACGGGCGGATTAAAGATGCCAAGACGATCATTGCCTTTTTACTAGCTAGAACGAGGGGACTCCTCTAAACAAACCTTTTCTTCGGCTATGGATTGAAACCCAAAAAGCCATTTTGCGCCGGTTGATTGAAGACAGACGGAAAAAAGTTCAGGTCTACCATCTCCGCATGAGTCATAATAATTATTTACAGGGACAAGGAGGTGGTTTTGTTGTTTTTAGCGCAGTGGCGGGAGATTGTCCGTAGTTATGTCGAAGAACGTTTATTCCTCTTTATCTTGGTTGGTTTACTTTTTACCATGGGGATTGTTTTTGGCACACTTTCCGCGAAAAGTCTTGGTGAAGGCCAAAAAACAGAGCTTCTCCATTATTTACAGCTCTTTTTCCAGGGGATGAAACAGGAAGTGCAACCGGTGACCGATCCGGCCTTAGCAAAAGAAGCGATTTTTAATCACCTAAAAACCGTCTTCTTCTTTGTAATATTAGGTATTAGTGTGATTGGAGTGCCTCTCATTTTATTTTTAACTTTCGCTAAGGGTTACATTCTTGGGTTTACCATCGGCTTTATCCTCCAACAACTGGCGGGGAAGGGCTTTTTATTCGCTGTAACCTCGGTTTTTCCCCATTATGCTTTCTTTATTCCCGCGTTACTGACGGCGGGAGTGGCTAATATTGATTTTGCAGGAATCTTACTAAAAAGTAGGTTTGGTAAAGGAAATTACCGCATGGCGGCAGAATTATGGCAGTGTCTGGGGATCAATGGGATCGCAATCTTGGTCCTCATGCTCTCCGGAATAATCGAAGGTTTTGTTTCTCCGTTATTCATTTATTGGGTCGCGAGGATCTTTTAACTTGTTTAGCAGGGAGATAACAAGCGAGAATTAAGTAATTGCCAATTATTCTCGTCAAACGAAAAGAGGATTTACAATTGTTCTGTCGAAAATTGAATAGAAACAAAGAAAAGTCTCGTACTAAGCTTTATTGGGTAAGGGGTTGACCATTTTGCAAGACTACTTAGATGAATTTACGAATTATATTACGGTGGAACGAGGGCTAGCTCCCAACACCCTTGAATCTTACGGCAGGGATTTACGGCAATATATAGATTATCTCCAAAACAAAAAGGGAATAAGTATTACAGAGGCCACTAATGCGACGATTGGCGGATATCTTCTTCACTTACAAGCTAAGGGGAGAGCCGCTTCGACCATCTCGCGTTCACTGGCGGCGATCAAGGCCTTTTATCATTTTTTAGTAAGGGAACAGATTATCACCCGAGATCCGACGATTAACCTGGATGCGCCCAAACAGGAGAAAAAATTACCCCATGTCCTCTCGGTAGAGAGTGTAAAAAAACTATTAGAACAGCCTGATTTAAAAACGCCGGCCGGGATTAGAGACCGTACGATGTTGGAAGTTCTATATGCTACCGGCCTACGGGTTACGGAGTTGGTAACCTTAAAAATTTCGGATGTAAATTTAACCGAAGGATTTATCCGCTGTATGGGAAAAGGCGCGAAGGAAAGGATCGTTCCTTTAGGTTCGGTTGCGATCAAATATATCCGGTTTTATTTGGACCACGCCCGCAAATTCCTGGCCTCTGATCCAGCTGAGGATACTCTCTTTCTTAATCACCATGGTCATGGGTTAACGCGCCAGGGATTTTGGAAAATCATTAAAAAGTACGCGGAGAAGATCGGCGGCTGTGAGGCAATCACCCCACATACTTTGCGCCATTCTTTTGCCACTCACCTTTTAGAGAACGGCGCTGATTTAAGAGCGGTTCAGGAAATGCTGGGACATGCAGATATTTCGACAACCAAAATCTATACCCATCTGACCAAAAATAGGCTAAAGAGGGTCTATGATAAGACTCATCCGCGCGCTTAAAGAAAAAACAGAACAAATTGATTCAACCAAAACACGCTTTTAAAGCGTGTTTTTTTAAAAGGATTTTAGAGAGTGGAGCAAGAAAAAGTTTTATGGTTAAACTTTAATCAGATAAAGCAGGTAATTACCTGATTAAGCTTAGGCCTGAATTCTTTTGCCGGTCTACAGTGAAAAGGGGTGAAATGGTGGAGATTCAATGGTATCCTGGCCATATGGCCAGGGCAAAACGAGAACTGAAAGAAATTTTACCACTTTTAGACTTAATTATCGAAGTAACCGATGCCAGGCTGCCTTTTTCCGGTCGGAATCCGGAACTACCTGGTTTATTGGGGAAAAAAGCCCGTATATTACTCTTAAACAAAGCGGATCTGGCCGATCCGGAAGTAACGGCCGCCTGGGTAAAGCATTATCGTACTTTAGGGGAAGCAGCAATGGAGTTTAATGCCCGGCGCGGGGGAAACCTGTCACGCCTGGAAAATTTAATTAAGAAAGAGGGAGAAAAGATCCTTAAGCGGAAACCGACCTTACGTCTGGGCGTAGTGGGGGTACCAAATTGCGGAAAGTCGTCGGTTCTGAATCGTTTTGTCCGGAGAAGTGCCGCCCGGGTTGGAGAGAAACCTGGAGTTACGCGGGGGAGACAATGGGTGAAACGGGGCAGATGGGAAATACTGGATACTCCAGGACTTTTGTGGCCTAAGATTGCTGATCAAGAAAATGGGTTAAAAATGGCCTTAATCGGTCTGATTAAGCCGGATCTTTTAAATATCGAGGAGTTGGTTATTTATTTGCTCCAGTGGATGCAGGAGCATTATCCAGCGGAGTTGTTGAACGCGTATTCTTTGGAGCAGATGGATGATCCCCTGGCGATGTTAATGGCCATTGGTCGGTACCGGGGTTGTCTACGTAAAGGGGGGGAGGTTGATCTCTTGCGCACGGCTGACTTGGTTTGGAGTGACTTCCGAGCCGGTCGCTTAGGGCGCATTTCCCTAGAGAGACCATAAATCTGGCAGTACATTGGCTCTAGCGTTTCTAATGATTCTTCTCTTTGTTTCTGTTAAAAAGGCGGAGAAAACAAAGCCCACCAACCAAAATATTCAGATAGTAACTGAGTAGTCTCCAGAGGGCTACGGAGAGCGCTTGTAGATGTTTTGGAAGGTATTTCCCAAAAATCGAAAAGAAACCGATCTCCGCGAAGCCGCTACCACCTGGAATCGGAATAAAGGAAAGGAAGAACTGGATCACAAACTGCAGGAGCATGAGGCGAAAGATTTTGTCGTTGATATTAACCCCAAAACCATACAAAATGGATGGTACAATCATCAGTGTACTGAGCCAGGAGCATCCAGTTAGGAGTAGAACGAAGAGCACAGCCAGGGGTTTTCCCCGCAGCAAGCGGCCTAAGGCCCCACGAAATTCGCTGATTTCCAAGAGGGTTTTTTGGCAGAAGATTTCTGCTTTTGCTCCTAGTAATCTATGGCTAAGTTTTAAACTAAAAAGGCGCTGGACGAACCGTTCTCCAGTGTTCGGTTTCAGCAAAAGGAAGAGCATAAACGCTGAATAGAGTAAGGCAAGGATTAATAGATAGTCAACAA
Organism: Bacillota bacterium; assembly: GCA_012727535.1. Lineage (GTDB taxonomy): Bacteria > Bacillota > UBA4882 > UBA10575 > UBA10575 > JAAYGU01. The sequence continues at coordinate 10,837 of JAAYGU010000144.1, forward strand.
TTCCTTCGAGCCAGGGAAGACCGATTTCCCGGAGAATTCTTCCGCGAAAGAGAAAGAGAAGAATCGGCCCGCCAATCGCCAGCAGAAGACTGGTAAAGGTGAGGCGGATCGTTACGATGGCAGTAGCTTTACCGATGGATATTCCATTTTGGTGAAGAAGGTAGACTTGCGTAGGGATGGTTCCCGAATTTAACGGCGTAATATTACCGGAAAAGATCGAGGCCAAATTAATGCGGAGGGTGTTAAAGAAACTGATTTTTTCGCCTAACAGATGAGCAATGGTTTTGACCCGTAGCCCCTCCGTCAGCCAAGAGAGGAGAACTGCACTAAACATAATAAGGATATTGCGAGGATGAATCCTTAACAAACTCCGCCAAGTATCGACCGTCGTAGAAGACCTGAGCAGTCCTCCCGTCGTCAACAAGCTGATCGTGACGGCGATGAAAAGTCCTTTACGGATAAAAGCCGGCGAAAGAACTTTCTTTGACGTGTGCATTTCTCAGCCTCCCCATTAAATAAATGATCACTCGGTTATTACGCACTTTCCCGAAAAGACTCGGCTCAAAGGAAGGTTGAACCGATGGGGTGGTTACCAGGAACAATCGCGGAAGCGGTCTCGTCTACATAATGGCGATTCTGGTCTTTATTATTATTAAGATTCGTCTGCGTTAGTTCTTTTCCTTCTGGGAAAACCTATATTTAATGGAGGGAGAAGTTAAAACGCTCTAAAGTTTCTCCTAAAATTAACAAAAGACAACTTACTATCAACCAGAAACGGCGCTGCGCCTGATGGGATTTAAGCATTATCTAGTCTGTACAAATTAGCGCTCACTTCATGCTCTGCTCCGCGAAAAAATGGTCAGCTTTCACTCTTAATCACGTAGTTCTGGTAATTATCGTATGCTTTGAGTAGGGTACATGGAATCAGTGCTAGCTGCCTTCCTCCCTTTTTCCTTACCTGAGAAGGTTGTTAAGATCTTTCAACAGAGAAGGAGAATTTATCCAAACGGAGAAATAGGGAAAGATAACTATCCGACAGGACCTAGATTACTTTGGAGGTTTGTAAATTGTGGACAGTACTATATATTGCTCCTAACCAGACTACAGCACATCGTATTAAGGACTTTATGGAGGCAGAAGGGATTTTGGTGCGTCTTAATCCACTCGGTCTCCAAGTGGAAGGGCGCTATACCAATTATGAGATTCTGGTTACTGAAGCAGAGATCGAGGAAGCGCAGGAGGTATTGCACCAAGCCTTACAAGTTCGTCAGTATCGCGAAATAAGAGAATAGTGCTCCAGTATAAACAGTAAAATCAAAGTGTTAAACTAGTAAGAAAGAGATTTTAAGATTATATAGAAGGGGGCGATGCGTGGTTGCTGAAAGATCTTTTTCGGCCAAAACAAAAATATGTAACAATCAGACAACGTGAAGATGACAACGGGATAACCTTCCCTGAGCAATTGGAGAAGAAGGAACTACCTGATGGTTTGTGGATAAAATGCAATCAATGTAACCAGATGATTTATCATAAAGACTTAGAAAAAAACCTGAAAGTCTGCCCGAAATGCCAGTACCATTTCCGGATTGGCGCTTGGGAAAGAATCGAGTATCTGGTCGATCCCGGTACTTTCCATGAATTATTCGCCAATATTAGTTCATGTGACCCGTTAGGGTTTCCTGAATATCAGGATAAACTCAACAAATTTAAGAAAGCGACCGGCTTAAACGAGGGGGTTGTCACCGGAACCGCTCAGCTCGAAGGGATTCCGTTGGCAATCGGAGTTATGGATTTTGGGTTTGTCGGCGGCTCGATGGGTTCGGCGCTCGGGGAGAGACTGGTGCGACTATTTGAATACGCCTATAATGAGGATTTACCAGTGATCACGTTCGCCGCTTCCGGAGGAGCACGGATGCAGGAAGGGATTTTGTCCTTGATGCAAATGGCCGCTACCTGCCAAGCGGTTAATCGTTTGGCGGAGAAAGCGATCCTCTTTATTTCAGTTTTAACTGATCCAACGACCGGTGGAGTTTTTGCCAGTTTTGCCTCCCAGGGGGATATTAACATTGCAGAACCCGGAGCGTTAATCGGCTTTGCCGGTGCCCGGGTGATTCAACAAACTACGCGCCAGACTCTGCCGCCGGGCTTTCAACGATCGGAATTTCTATTAGAGCACGGTATCATTGATTTAATAGTTAATCGTAAAGAGCTCCGTAGTACTCTCGCTCGCCTTCTACGCTTTCACCAAAGAAGGAAAAGGGAGATAAGCTAATGGCTAACGGAAGTAATTATAGTTTGGATTTTGAAAAGCCTATAAAAGAACTGGAAAAAAGGATTGAAGAAATAAGGATCTTTGCCGAAGAAAAGCAGATTGATATGTCGGAGGAGATCCAGCGCATTGAGGCTAAAGCCCAACATCTGAGGAAGGAGATCTATAGGAGCCTCACTCCTTGGCAGAAAGTCCAAATTGCCAGACATCCAAAAAGGCCAACTTTTTTAGAATATATCGATTTAATCTTTACCGCTTTTGTCGAACTGCATGGCGATCGACTATTCCGGGATGACCCGGCTTTAGTGGGAGGCCTGGCTTATTTTGAGGAGATCCCGGTGACGATCCTCGGCCAGCAAAAAGGGAGAGATACCAAGGAGAATATCTACCGCAATTTTGGGATGCCCCATCCAGAGGGTTACCGCAAAGCCATTCGCCTGATGAAACAGGCGGAGAAGTTTGGGCGGCCTGTGATCACTTTTGTGGATGTTGCCGGGGCTTTTCCTGGGAAAGAGGCGGAAGAGCGGGGACAAGGTGAAGCAGTGGCGAAAGCAATTATGGAGATGGCCGCTTTAACCGTACCTACGATTGTCGTGGTTACGGGAGAAGGGGGCAGCGGTGGGGCACTGGCCATTGGAACTGGAGACCGGGTGTTGATGTTGGAGCATGCCTACTATTCGGTTATTTCCCCCGAAGGATGTGCCTCGATTCTCTGGAAAAATGCTGCCGAAGCTCCTAAAGCAGCGGAGGTGTTACAGCTGACGGCGGATGATCTTTTGGCATTAAAGGTGATTGACGAGATTATTCCCGAACCGTTGGGTGGCGCGCACACTGACCTTGAGAGAACAGCCGCTGCGATCAAAAAGTCCCTCCGTAAAAATTTGCGGGAGCTAATGGCGATCGATGTAAAAGATTTGCTGGAGCTGCGCTACCATAAGTTTCGTGGCATCGGACGCTATGTTGAAGAATAGGTATAATAAGAATATTTTTATCTTATTTGAAAAAGGAAAGAAGTCGTCCTAGTTACCACTTTTTCTAGGACTATGATGAGCGCCCAAACAGGCTATGGCGGCAAGAAACGGCAACGCTCCTTTGGTTGGTTTCTTTTTAACGGTCTCATAATGATTTATGTAATGATTTAAGATAAGCGGAGCGATCTTTGCCTAGCAGGAGGAATTATAGTGCGTAAAATCGCGATTATTACCACTGGGGGAGACGCCCCAGGCATGAATGCCGTGATTAGGGCGGCAACCTTAACCGGGATTCATGCGGGTTGTCAGGTGTTTGGGATCAAGCGTGGGTACCAAGGCTTGATCACTGGTGAAATTGAGGAACTAACTGCCGCGAAAGTGGCGGATATTTTGCACCGGGGAGGAACAATCCTTCATTCGGCGCGGAGTAAAGAGTTTAAAACTGAAGAAGGACAAAAGAAAGCCCTGGCGCAAATCGAAAAGTTTGGGATCGATGGCGTCGTCGTGGTTGGTGGGGATGGTTCCTTCCGAGGGGCACAGATGCTGAATAAATTGGGGGTGGCGACGGTCGGCGTTCCGGCCACCATCGATAATGATATTGGTTGTACCGACTTTTCGATCGGTTTTGATACGGCATTAAATACGGTCATGGATGCGATCAATAAAATCCGAGATACGGCGTTGTCGCATGATCGGGTATATGTGGTAGAGGTAATGGGTAAAAACTCCGGTTTCATCGCCCTTTATGCTGGCCTCGGCGGTGGCGCAGATGCGGTTCTCATCCCTGAAATTGCCCCGGATTTGGATCGGTTGGTCCAAAGAGTTGAAGAGAATAATCAGCGGGGAAGAGGGTACAGTATAGTAATTGTAGCCGAAGGGTTGTTTGGTGGCCCCTCCGGCGGGCAAGCGCTGACGGAAGGAACCGCTTTTAAAGTCGGTACGTATATTAATCTGAGGACGAGGAAAGATACGCGCATTACCATTTTGGGACATATTCAGCGTGGGGGTTCGCCCTCGGCCTTAGACCGGACTTTAGGGACCAGGTTCGGCGCGGCTGCCGTTGACTTACTGGTCTCCGGAGAAACCAATAAAATGGTCGGTTGGGTCAAAAATGAGATTAAAGTGTCGACCATGGATGAAGCGATTGCCCGTAAGAACCAGATTGATCCCGCGCTTTATCAGTTAGTGGAGATGTTGGCTTCGGTCTAAAAAAGAATGATGCCGAAGGAAGGACCAATGAACCCTTGACGCTCCGGAATAATAAGCTTATAATTTGTGTGAAAGTTAATACTCACTCATCAAGAGAGGCGGAGGGTAAAGGGCCCGATGAAACCCGGCAACCATTGGATTTGGTTCCAAACGGTGCTAATTCCCTCCAGTATGCTGGAAGATGAGTATTACCGCTCAACCCTTCCTGAAGAAGGGTTTTTTAATGGAAAGGGGGTCACCATTAATGAAAAAGTACTGTTTTACCTCAGAATCAGTCACAGAAGGTCATCCGGATAAGATATGTGATCAGATCTCCGATGCCATTCTTGATGCCATATTAGCGGAAGACCCACAAGCCCGAGTAGCTTGTGAAACGGCAGTGACAACCGGATTAATCATGATCATGGGGGAAATTACCACTAAGTGCTATGTGGAAATTCCGAAGATCGCCCGTGATGTCGTGAAAGAAATCGGGTATACCAGAGCCAAGTATGGTTTTGACGGCGATACTTGTTCCGTCCTGACCGCGATTGATGAACAATCTCCGGATATTGCGTTGGGCGTAAATCAAGCCTTAGAGGCGAAGGCTGGGGAGATTAAAGACGAGGCCGATAACATAGGGGCCGGTGACCAAGGGATGGTTTTTGGGTATGCCACCGATGAAACACCGGAATTTATGCCGATGCCGATTGCCTTGGCGCACCGTCTAGCGCGCCGGTTGGCTTTGGTCCGTAAACAAAAAATCCTGCCTTTTCTCCGCCCAGATGGTAAAACCCAAGTGACCGTTGAATATGAGGACGGCCGACCACTCCGTGTCGATAAGATCGTCGTCTCTTCTCAACATAACGAGCGTACTGACCGGCAAACTTTGGAGGAAGGAATTCGCGAAGAAGTGATTAAACCGGTTATTCCAGAAGAGTTTTACGATGCGAACACGACCTATTTAATCAACCCGACCGGCCGCTTTGTGGTGGGAGGTCCGCAGGGGGATGCCGGCCTGACCGGACGGAAAATTATCGTTGATACCTACGGTGGGATGGCGCGTCATGGTGGCGGTGCTTTTTCCGGAAAAGATCCAACGAAAGTGGATCGCTCTGGGGCTTATGCCGCCAGATATGTGGCCAAAAATATTGTGGCCGCCGGTCTGGCTAAAAAGTGTGAACTACAGATCGCCTATGCGATTGGGGTGGCTAATCCGGTTTCGATTATGGTCGATACCTTTGGGACCGGGGTTTTATCACCCGAACGCTTGGAAGAACTGGTTAGGGAGGTCTTTGATCTCCGGCCGGCCGCCATTATCAGAAAGATGGACCTCAGGCGGCCACTCTACCGTCAAATCGCCAGTTACGGTCATTTTGGCCGTTTGGATCTTGATCTGCCATGGGAACGCCTTGACCAAGTTGAGCTTTTAAAAGAGAAGGCCGGAGTTTGAGGGGCTTCTTGCGGAAACCCTAAGGCTATGATATAATATCAAGGTTAAATACGGATAAGAAGGTGATTCTGAATGAAACAAGGTATTCATCCCCAATATATGAAGGCCACGGTGACCTGTGCCTGCGGTGAGAGCTTTGAGACCGGCTCCACGAAAGAAGAGATCCGCGTGGAGATTTGTTCAAAATGTCATCCCTTCATTACCGGGAAACAAAGGATTGTTGATACCGGTGGGCAGGTAGAGAAATTCCAGAAACGTTTGAAAAAAGCCGAAAAGTAAGTTTAAAACAGAGCAGTTTGCTCTGTTTTAAACTATTGTCCGACCCTTTTGCGACACCTTAAAGCGAGCGGATTTTAGTATTATTAGTAGATCAAGATTATATAATGGTTGAGCCTGAATAATGATAAGGTGATCCTTATTTGATGTTAAGGAGTGGTAATTGTGGCTGAAAATTACCAGTATGGCGGGCAAGCGGTGATTGAAGGGGTGATGATGCGCGGTCGGCATCACTACGCGGTTGCGGTGCGGAAAGAAAACAACCAATTGGCTCTATTTAGTGAGGAATTGGGTTATTCGAAGAAACACCCCTTTTTACGTTTACCTTTTATCCGCGGAATTGTGGCTTTAGGGGAATCGTTTGTCTTAGGGTTAAAGGCTTTACAGTATTCGGCGAATCAATTAATGGAGGACGAAGGGGAGGAAGAACTGACTTTTTGGGAGATGTCGCTCATGATCGCCTTTGCAATAGGCCTAGCGATCCTCCTGTTTGTGGCAGTTCCTTTGTTTTTCCGCGGTTTGGTCGCCGGTGTCGTCGCCGGAACCCTATGGCGCAATTTGCTCGAAGGCCTTTTTCGTGCGGTCATTCTCGTGGCTTATATTACGCTTATTTCGTTGTTATCAGATATTCAGCGGGTCTTTGCTTATCATGGCGCCGAGCATAAAGTGATCCATACCTACGAAGCGGGGGAGGAATTAACCGTTGACAATGCTCGGGCCAAAACCACGCTTCATCCCAGGTGTGGAACTAGTTTTCTCTTATATGTGGTGGTAATAAGTACGATCTTATTCTCCTTTTTGGGCGAGCAAACGATTGCCATGCGCTTTCTTTCCCGGATTCTGCTCTTACCTGTGGTTGCCGGAATCTCCTACGAAATTATTAAGCTCTCCGGCAAAAATCAGTCGTTTCTTTTATGGAAAGTTCTAAGTTGGCCAGGGCTAATGCTGCAGCGGTTAACAACCCGCGAACCAGATGATAGTCAGCTGGAAGTGGCGATTGCGGCCTTGCAACAGGTTTTAACGTTGGAAGAAAACGCTCAATTGTATAATGTACGCTCGATTAACCAACCAAGTACACCGGTATGTGAGTGAGGTAATCTTATGTTTGAAAAACTGGCTGCCTTGCAAGAAAAGTATCAAGTATTAGAGCAAAAAATGGCTGAACCTGACGTGATCGCTGATCCGCAGGAAATGCGGAAAATTGCCAAGGAACATGCGGATTTGGCTCCGGTGATCACGGCTTATCAGCGTTATCAAGAATTAGAGGCCGATCTCCAAGTGGCCAAAGAATTGCTGCAAGAAAAACCGTCCGAAGAAGAAGTAACTCTTTTGAAAGAGGAAGTGGCGACGCTTGCAGCGGAGCTTGCGCAACTGGAAGCTGAGCTAAAAATAATGCTGCTCCCCAAAGATCCGAACGATGAAAAGAATGTTATAGTAGAGATCAGAGCGGGTACCGGTGGAGAGGAAGCTGCTCTGTTTGCGGCTGACCTTTTCCGGATGTATACGCGTTATGCTGAGGCTTTGGGGTGGAAAGTTGAGCTGATGAGTTCCAACAGCACCGAATTGGGCGGCTTTAAAGAGGTCATTTTTATGATCACCGGAAAGGGCGCATACAGCCGCCTAAAGTTTGAAAGCGGTGTGCACCGGGTGCAAAGAATCCCGGATACCGAGACCGGAGGCCGGATCCATACTTCCGCGGCGACCGTGGCCGTGCTCCCGGAGGCGGAAGAGATTGAAGTAGAGATTGATCCCAACGATTTGCGGATCGATGTTTACCGTTCTTCCGGTCACGGGGGGCAAAGCGTCAACACTACCGATTCAGCGGTCCGCATCACCCACCTCCCTTCCGGTCTGGTCGTTACCTGTCAGGATGAAAAGTCACAGCTTAAGAATAAGGAGAAGGCGTTAAAAATACTGAGAGCCCGCTTACTAGATCAGATCCAACAGGAAAAGGAGCAAGAGATGGTTTCGGCCCGCCGTAGTATGGTGAAGTCCGGGGATCGCAGTGAACGGATTAGAACCTATAATTTTCCCCAGAACCGGGTGACCGATCACCGGATCGACCTGACCCTTTACCGGCTTGAGGCGATTATGGGCGGGGATTTAGAAGAGTTAATCTCCAATTTAATCATGTCCGAACAAGCGGAGAAGCTAAAACTTTCTGCCGGAGAAGTGTCATGACGATGACTGTGCGGATCGTGCTGCAAGAAACCGCCCGTTTTTTTGCCAAACATGGTTTGGAAGCAGCCCGTCTTGAAGCCGAGCTTCTACTGGCTCATCTCTTGGGGGTGGAGCGTCTTCGTTTATATACAGATCCGGAGCAGCCACTGTCAGGGACGGAGCTCAACCGCTACAAAGAACTAATCCGTCGGCGTCTCTCCGGAGAACCGTTGGCTTATATTACCGGAAAGAGAAACTTTTTAAAATGGGACTTTACCGTAACACCTGCGGTTTTAGTGCCACGTCCAGAAACAGAAATCCTGGTGGAAAAGACGTTGGCTTTGCTTGAGGAAGAGACCAGCGGCCAGATTTTAGAATTAGGCACCGGGAGCGGGGTGATCACGATCGCTCTAGCCCATTATTTACCGGCGTTTTATTTTGAGGCGGTTGAGCTTTCACCCGCCGCCCTGGCCGTGGCTAGTGAGAATGCCGCCCGCCATCAGCTGAGCGAACGGATCGCTTTTTTCGAGGGTGATCTTTACGAAGCTCTTCCAGCGGGACGAGATCATGCTTATACGGCGATTGTCTCGAACCCTCCGTACATCCCCTCAGGGGTGATCCCTTCTTTAGCTCGAGAAGTCAGGAAGGAACCGCGTCAGGCTTTAGATGGCGGTCCGGATGGTCTGCAAATTATTCGGAGAATTATCAGTCGGGCCGCTGAGTTTTTAGCGCCCGGGGGGTTTTTAGCTTTAGAGCACGGCCACGACCAAAAACCGATGGTGGAAAGACTGGCCCGCGAGGCTGGTTTCTCCGCAATTCAGTCTTATCATGATTATTCCGGTTTTCCCCGGATCACCATTTGTCAACTGTGCGGTAGTCGCTCAGCCTAGCAAGTTAGGGCACATGGTAGGATGAAAATTTAGCAGTATGATGTATTGCTCTGCTTGCTGCTGACGCTGCGAGTCAACACAATGAAGCAAAAGCTGCCGACGATCCGGCAAGGTTGCTCCCCGGCGCGCTGGGGTAAAAGCGCCGGATCTTGAGATTGGATAGGCGGAATTAAGTTTCAGAGAGAATTATTCGAAAGATTAAGGTCTAAGTTGTCACTCAGGTAGCGCTGACTAAGAAGTAAGGAAAATGGCCGTTGGCCATTTTTTTTGCTTAAAATTACCTCTTTTGCGTAATAATAGAATAATGGACTGCAGGGAGGTTGTGCCATGGACAAGCAGGGTGCAAAAAAAAGTATTTATCTACTGGGGAATACTGGTTCCGGTAAAACTCAGTTAATTAGAAGAACACATGAGACGTTAAGAGGCAGGGTTCAGGTTAAGGCAATCTACTACCAGCCAAATTCTGTTTATGATGTTGATAGACTAAGCGCAGCTGGCATCCCGGCAGAGATTCGGACCGAAACATTCCAGTCATCGGCGGCGGAACAACACGTTATTACTGAAGAGGCTGGCGATCAACTTCTCTTTTACGAATTTTCCGGAAGAACCGGTTACTCACTGCC
>JAAYGU010000145.1 GCA_012727535.1 Bacillota bacterium
AACCGGTGGCTCAGAATTTTAAGCAGGGTAGTTTTACCAGCGCCATTCGGCCCCACCATACCGATCCGATCGTCGGAATAAATCCGCAAACTCTCCAGGTCAACCACCAACCGGCCGCCAAAAAACTTTTTTATCTTACTGCACTCTAGTAGTAAAATAAAAATCCCCTCCTGACGAACTGGAGAGGATAGTATCATATAAAGATAGAACTGGCCTTCGCCCAAAACTAATAACAGGTGGGAAAACACTGATCCAACAACGCAACCAGTATATACGGTACAGGTGTTATTCCCAGCTATAAGGCGATCAGCAGTAATCAATACTATCCACTCACAGTTAATAAAATGACAACATAAAGCAAAGCCATTCACTTAAATGACTTAAAAAAACTCGATTTTACTGAACTTTTGAGTGGATTAGTCGAACATGTGCTGCTGATCCTTACCCTTTCTGTAATTGTTGCATTCCAATTACTATTATAATGAGCAGAACCGTGGATGTCAATTCGCTATGCCTTTTGTAGACTGTTGGCCGCTCTTTATCTCTTTACTCACCTTGATTTAAACGAGCAATAATGACAACGTTCCGGCCACAATCAGGGCCAAACCGACCGTGGCTTTCCCAGTCAGTTTCTCTTTAAGGAAAAAATAAGAAAAGGCGATTGTAAAGACGATACTCAGCTTATCAATCGGCACGACGACACTGGCTGGTCCACTCTGGAGGGCTCGATAATAACACAACCAGGAGCCACCCGTGGCAAAGCCGGATAGAATTAGAAAGAGCCAACTTTTTTGATCAATCTCCTTAATTGTTTTCTGTTTTTTCGTTGCAAAAACAATGATCCAGGCCAGGATTAAGACCACAATCGTCCGGAGCGCAGTACCCAGGTTGGATTCAATCCCCTCAATCCCCACTTTACCGAGGATGGCGGTTAAACTGGCAAAAATAGCGGCGCCAAAAGCATAAACAAGCCATAAATTACTTTTGGGGGTGACACTGTTGGTCTCTTTTTTCTTGTGAACCATAAGATAGGTACCAACACCAATCAAGAGCATCGCTCCGGCCTTAAGCAGTGTGAGTTTTTCCCCCAGTAAGAGAAAGGCTAATATCATGGTTAAAACCGTGCTTGATTTATCAATCGGTGTTACCTTATTCACATCTCCGATTTGTAGAGCTTTGAAATAGCAAAGCCAAGAAGCACCGGTCGCTAAACCGGATAAGATGAGAAACAATATAGTCCGGCCACTCACATCGACCAGCGTCCGCTGGGAACCAACGAGGAACACCATCAGCCAGGAAAACATCAGGACGACAACTGTTCTGATGGCCGTCGCCACATTGGAATCGGTGTTCTTAATGCCAATCTTGGACAGAATAGCCGTCAATCCTGCAAAAACCGCCGACCCAAAGGCAAACAAAATCCACATTAAGGCAACTCCCCTTCCTTTTTTTCGGGTGTAGAATATCCAGATTTTCAGTCCCATCATACCAAGGGATTACGTCTTTTGTTTTATAGTTTATATAATTAATTGCTAATTTCTGCTAAGAGTGGCCTTTAAAGCCCTTCTTGCTTTCCTGCTTGATTTATCAACAGTTTTAATAGTATGATTGGATCAGCAGACTAACACTAAATCAACTCACCTATGTGGTGATTTTAAGCAGGTGAAATAGATGAAGAAACTAATTACCTTACAACAAGAGCAAACGGGGCTTTGGAGTGAGCCGGACCTGATTGAACTAGACCGCTCTTCCAGCCAAATACTCATGGACCGTGCCCTTCTTCCGAAAACAGCGCGACAAATCCTTTTCGGGCGGGGGGTTGGCGCCGGACACATAGCCAAGGCTGTAACAAAAATGCCTTCCGGGGCTCTCGTGGTCGTGGGAGCATCCAGCTCCAAAGCGCCCACCATCCAAGCAGTGTTAGAACGCCTCACCCAGTCCACGACCAGAGCCCATATTTTTCAGGTTCAAGGCCGCGCCGACCATCAGGCGATCCTCGACGGAATTGAGTTTTTACATAAAATCCAAGCCCGGCAGGTGATTGTAATCGGTGGCGGTACAACTCTTGATGTCGGTAAAGCCATTGCCGGTCTAGCCGCGCAAGAAGGTGGAACAGAAGTCGCCGCCTATCAACGAGGTGAAAAAACCATCAACCCGGAAAAGGCTTTACCCTGGATTGCTGTGCCGACTACCTCCGGGACCGGTTCGGAAAGCACGAACAATGCCGTAATCGAGCTTGGTGAGGAGAAACGTAGCATCAGGAACATCCCTCCCCCGGCACTAATCATCGCGGACCCAGGCTTTACTGATTCGCTACCCCTTTCTGCCACGATCATTGCGCTAGTTGATGCCGTGGCCCAATCTCTGGAAATCATTACCAATGAGGCAGCAAAGCCGGAAATACAGGCTGTAGCGATGGCTGCTTTTCTCAATCTTGCACAAGGCCTAACCACACTGAGCTCAGGGGAAGAAAACATTCCCCAAAGTCCGTCCGCAGACACCGACCCTACAACCCCTGGGGTTGCGATTAGCCGGCAAGTTCGGGACGCTTTAAGCTGGGGTAGTCTTTTGATGGGCATAGCCCTCGCCCACGCCGGTCTTGCTCTCCCCCATGCCTTGGTCCACTTTTGTAAAAAATTCGGTCTCTCCCACGGCCATATGGTCGGACTTTTATTGAGTCCGGGTCTCCAAGTCCAGGCGGAACACGACCCGCCAACCGCTCGGCGGTTGGCCGAAGTGCAAAAAGTCCTGACCGGCTCATTCGAGGGAAAAACTACTCTCCCTATTAGCTTTAAAGATGAAAAAAGCGCTCCCCCGCGCCCAAAAGCCAACCAATTGCTGAGCTGCTTGGAAGAGAGCATTACTGGATTGTTTGCCCAAGTCGGTTTACCAACCTCCCTTAAGCAGGCTGGCCTTAACCCGGCTGACCTTGATTGGATCGCTGCCCAGGAGTATACTTTAGGCGCCTCCTTTGCCATCCCTAGACGCCGGGCAACGATGGACGAGCTCCGGACAATACTGCAGGGGGCATGGTCGTAACTTGACTTTTGATCCGCTTCGGAAAGGACAAGCGGGACAGCTATGACCCTTCGTTTCTGTGTTTCACTTCCCTGAACGCCATCTCTAATTGGCCCATCACCCAATGCTGTTTCCTCTCCCCCGCCTGCCAGTTATTGATGATATAGAGTAGATAAGCCGCTAATTCATCATCAATTTCACTCTCCACTAAACTGCGGGCCTTGATCAACAAATAAAACTTAGTAAACTGGGGGTTGGCAAAGACTTTAGCGAGTCCTGCACTCATTTCCTTTTCACCAAACAACTCAATTCCCTTGATAAGATAATCTTCAGCGGAGAACAGCATTGCCCCTTCTCCGGTTAAGACCCAATCCGGGTTAACCGCATACCGAATCATCATCGCATTTAAAAAGGCCCGCGAAGGTTTTTTCTCCCCAGATTCCACACGGGAAACCGTAGTTTGGCTGATCTGGATTTCTCTACTAAATTCACCTTGATTTAAGCCGAGTTTTTCACGAAACAGTTGTATGCGTTTGCCGGCCCCGTTTTCCATAGTCAAATTATCTCCTTGACTTTTTTGCTTTGCGCAAATATAATTATCTTAATGTAACATACTAAAAGCCAAAACAGACCAAACCCCACGGGAGGCCACCGTTTTTTTAAGTCAATTATTGATGGGCGAAAACGCACCTACCAAATGAAGATAAACGACTGCTGGGCTGCCAACCATCACCAGTCGTTCCACCTTAATTAGCGTTTTCGTCCCTTCACTAAACATTAGAAATATTATACCATGAACTACCAGGCGTGCAAAGTTTATAGTTTTTATGGTTTCCTGAATAGGTAAATAATTCGCAAAGGAATAAGCCAATGCTCAAAAGCAAAAAAGAACAGATTAATCTCCTAAAACAAGAGATCGCCCGCGTACGGCAGCACCTCCAAAACCTCTGGAATATCCGGGGCTATACTGACCAGGATGTCCTCAAAGCAAGCCTTGAACTGGATCTACTCATCAATAAATATCTCCGTCTTTGGCAAGAAGAACCCCAGTGCTAGGTTCGTTACCAGGACTATACCCGCTACCCTCAATACGTATCGATCGCCTCTGTCCAGACACGACCATAAAAAGAGTGCTTATATAAAGCACTCTTTTTTACTGAATAATAGGGAATTGTTCACTTCAACCCAGTTGCCAAAGATTAAAAAAAGAAACGCCAAACCCATTACCTATTTAAGAGTTCTCTTCTAAGTCTTTGAGTAGAACAGCCGATAATTTAAAGTTTGGATATTCTTCGGACTTCACCATTTGATAGAAATCACATTCCATGCATTCACCAAATTTTTTCGCAAATTGCCCTTGGACCTCACCTTTACAGTAAGTTCCGGATATTACCCAACAAGCTCTCCCGGAAGATTGGCCGCCATGAACTCCCTCTAACCGACGATCGGTAGCTGCTGGACAAACTCCAAATTCGTTTACTTTAGCGCCACCCGGCTCCCGGCCGCATTTTTTATATTCCCAACAGTTCAGTTTCATCACAACGACCTCCCACTTAGTATTTGATAATCTATTCGTCCACGAGCGGAAGGCGCTTTAGTTACTTTTACGTTGCGCTGCTTTTTCCTGCACCAACTGGTCTAACCGGGTAACCATCTCTTCGCTCGACTTTTCTTCGAAGATCCGCCTTAAAATGACGGCATCGATTTGTCTACGCACTCTTTGCATCTCTGCAGGGGAGGAAAGTTGCGCTAAGGCTTCTCCATATTTCTGAAGCAGTAGATAATCAGAACCATTCAAAATGGGGAGGGGTACCTTTTTCAACTGGGCCGCTTCCACTTTCAAAGCCCCGCCGCCCATAACTGTACAGAGACATTCAAGACAGGCTTTAAACCAGTTGGAATTGAGTAAAGCAAAATAGGCTAATTTATACTCTTGGGTTTGTTCATCGAGCCAGAGGGTGACAAAATTCGCATCAACAACCACCCCTTGATTCAAGAGCATATAAACATGGGGTGACTCATGGTTAACCCGCGAAAGGCAAAAATCTGGGATGTGCCGTTTCACCAATGGCGGTAGCATATACCAAAACCTTTGATATTCTTCACCTTTTCTTCGTACCAAGCGTTGATTAGGCTTAACAGCCGAGGCCTCCGGTATTAACCGGAAGGGATTCTCTTTCCGGAGCGGGGTTTTTTCGGCCAGTCTGATGTAGGCCTCCAGATCTTGATCTGACGTTGCCTCCTTACCGATCAATTGCTCACTTGTTCCTTGCTGCTCCCGTAAGGGGAGCGCCTCGTTTATATACAAAACCCGTCCGGTCAACGCATTTTGGTCAATGATCAGTTTACGGGGCAAATCGGCTTGCTTCCGCAGCACCACACGGGTAAAATGGGTTGGTACTTTTAGAACTTTATTCCCAAACCAGTCATTAGTCTGCAAATATTCTACCTGTGAACCCTTTTTAACGAAGGTCAGATAGAAAAATTTATTAGCCCCTGTTCTAAGGCCTTGTCCGACGGAAAGACCTAATGTACGAACTGTCGCCAACCTGCAAGTTGGGACGCCCACCTTTAAGCTGTTCAGAATCTCAACTGGAATAATACTTGAATTAAGTTGATGACCTTCCGGGGCGCACTCAATCTCTTGAAACCATTCGGTACGGGAATATTTTAAGCTAACCTTGGATAGCATCGTCCCCATACTCTCTCTGTGAACACTGTATTGGCGACCGGCCAGTAACGACCTGAGCTTTGTCTCTAGTTCCTTCTCTTCGGGGCAAGCCCGCCGTCTCTCTTGCTTTGGACTCTTCGCGTTGTAAATCTTAATGTAAGGGTATGTATCGTCAGCCCTAGCAAAAATCGAGGCAGATCTCCTCTCTCTCTTGGCCACCAATAAGTTAGTCTTGACCTGAGCTTCCATAAACCAGGGACTATTAACATCCTCAACCACATATTCGATGCGAAACCATTTGAGAAGTAAGTACTGCACAATGGTGGCATATTCCCTGTTCAGCCAGGTGGCTGGGGCCACCATTGCCAGTTTGCCTCCGGGTTTGACCAGGGCTGCGCATAAAATCCAAGAAGGTACGGCCAGATCCGATAAGCCCGAATACGATTGCACCAAGGTCTTTAAGAGCTTGCGGTCCATTGCTTCCAAATAACTAAACTGCTCAATAGTTAAGAGCAAATCCTGCCGAATGGCCTGCGCATTGGGAACCTCCAGTCCGCTACGTAAGTCGTTCGTTAACGCTTGATAGCGGACATATGGTGGATTGGTGATGACCAAATCCCAGCCTGCCTGTCGCTGGGTCATTGCCTCGTAAGTTTCTTTCCGAAAGGCATTGCCGATCAGAATATGATTATGGGCAACCCTTTCCCGACAGATCCGACCAACCACAGGATCTATTTCAATCCCGGCAAGATTCTCTTTCCGGAAACCGCTCCGTTGCAAACCCACGAGCATATTTCCCGTACCCGCCATTGGATCGATGGCGGTACTATGCTTTGGCAAGCCCGTGAGGGCAATTAATAAGTCAACCAACTTTTCGTCCGTAAAATACTGGCCCAACCTTTTTCTTCGTTGCCCGTGAGTAATGATGTTAACCGGATTGTTCACCTGTTAGCACACCAATCCTTTGCTCTATATATTCATAAGCTTCCTTGGCCCCCATTTCGATCGGAACGCCCTTTTCCAAACAACTGGTTAAGTACCTTGTATAAATTAATCTGGTATCCTTAATTTTACGCTCATAACTGCTTTGAATTGCTTCATCCAGGGTGGAAATAGCTCTTGGATCAGCCGTTTTCGGTCTCCCCTTAGCTAAAAGAATGACCGGATCACCTTGAACAGAGACTTTAGAGACAACTTGTTTGAAACTGGCTTGTGTTTTATTTAAAAAGCTTGTCTCTTTCACCACAAAATTGGCGGCGGCCACTGAGCGTACAAACGCCTCCCAAACCTCTGTCTTTGAAGAATGAAAGATCACGGTTGCTTGGGCCCCATCTTTCAGAACACGGTTCATCTCTGTAAAGACCTTGGTCATCATCTTCTCATAGGTATCTACGTTTTTATTCTGCGCAGAACTGATAATAATCTCATGCTCTTGAGCAGTCGGTTCACCTAACCATAGTTCGTTGATCTGATTTACTTCCGCATAAGGAATAAAGCCCCCAAAAGGCGGGTCGGTGAAAATGTAATCAATGGACTGGTCTGGCAAGGCCAATTTTTCACTGCTTTGGTTGAGCACCCGCACTTTTCCCTTGCACTGCCTGATATACTGAAACACAGCGGCAAAGTTTTTCAGTTTTCTTTCCGTGCCAACAATAATGTTTTTTTCCACCGGTAAGCTACTGATATAAAGCACCCCACTTTGAGCACTCGTTACAACAAAATCTTTACTCCTTTTTTTCACTACCACTCTGGTCATCAAAGTACTATGGGCCGCATTATAACTAAGTAATACTAATCTTAAGGCCTCCCTGACTTTCGTTGAATAATGATCAGTTAAGGCCCATAGTTTACTCATTACATAAAAATTTCGTTTCGTATAAAAATGATGTAAGTGGGAGATCCCCGTATGGTACCCGGAACGATATAAATCACCCCAGTTAATCTTCTGAGGCTCCAAACGGTCAAATTTAAGCTCTGCTTCGATCGTCTGCAGTAAACTCCAATCGACCTCATTGACCGGTCTAACCCATTTACCCTTTCCTGTTTGACCATAGACTAAAACCGGCACCCGCTTTTTCCGGGTAATGGTTTGGCCCAACAATTGATCATAGACGGTTTCCAACTGGGAAGGAAAATCCTCAATCTTCTGCTGGAACAGGCATTGAGGGCATCTCCCATGATCCTTGATCTTCATCGGGGCCCGCTCCACCGCTAGATCATAATAGGCTACTTCAGCGTGGCAATTAGGGCAAAAAAGCAAATCCGACCAGATCACATGGCGGATGAATCCATCATGACCATCTGCACTTCTGGTCTGATACAACCAGCCTAATTCATTTTTGGCTTTTGCAAAAAAATCTTGGGCGGCCGCCTGAAATTCTTGCTCATCCGGTGGGTGACAGATCACTTTGGCGGCAAAACTGCCATATTTCCCTATTTCGTAGAGTACAGCATTCCGCGGTCCCCACTCCGGTGAGACCTTTAGTTTTTGGGCCAGCTTGAGCATCTTCTCCGTCGGGTGTTCGCAGATTAAAGCGGCCAGTCCGGTCGAGCCGCTTCCACCAAAAACATCAAGCACGGTGTCTCCGGGCTTGGTATGGACGGCAATATAAAGCGCAATTGCCTCTGGTGAGATTTTAGTTGGGTAAGGAAATGTATTAAAAAAAAGCCCGGTTCTAGTTGAGGGTAATGGCTGAGCATATAATTTTTGCTGTTCTTGAAAATTCATCATTATTCATTCTTCTCCAACTTGTTATCTCCGTTTTAATAAAAAAAACGGAGCCCTTCACTGAAACAGTAAATACTCCCCGCCCCACCTAGCATAAATTTTCTGATGATGTTACCTACAAGATTTCATGGTCTATGTTTCTTAGCTCCGAACTGAGCCGAATAGTTGTATAAAGCCCCTCCAATTAGTATGTGTCTATTCTATCAATATTTTGATCTGGAAGCAAGGCGTTGAGTTAAGATCAAAACTGTTCAAAATAAAAACCGCCCCCTGAAAGGGGGCGGCTAACTAATCAGGCCTCAACAGACCCATACTTTCTCCCTTTGACCCCATACTGCAGAAGAATAATCGGGGCGAGCAGGGCAACCCCAATCAGATCCGTAATCAAGTCCGGATGAATCATCAACAGCCCAGCGCTAACCGCTAGGATGCGCTGCCAAGTCGATAGTTTCGTGTGCATAAAACCCTCCAAACCGACGGCAATCCCATACATCCCCATAAAGGAGGTAAGGGTAAACTGCAGAATCTGTCCAAACGACGCATTAATCAGCAGCATCGAAGGATTCAGCACAAACATGTAGGGAACAAGAAAGGCTGCGATCGCCAGCCTAGTCGCGAGCACTCCCGTCCTCAGCGGGTTCCCCCCGGAGATGGCAGCCCCGGCATAAGCGGCCAGTGCCACCGGAGGAGTAATATCAGCCACGACACCAAAGTAAAACACAAAAAAGTGGGCAGCCAGAACTGGTGTTTCCGGGATCAATTTCAAAATAATCGGCGCTGTAATCGTCGCCATAATCACATAGTTCGCCGTGGTCGGTACGCCCATGCCCAAGATGAGACAGGCGATCATCGTTAGGAAGAGGGCCAGCAGGTCGATACCGCCAGACAGGAAAAGTAAACCTTCGGCGAGTTTAAGCCCAATCCCGGTCAGCGAGACGATGCCAACAATAATACCGGCAATAGAACAGGCCGCCGCCACCCCAATGGTATTTTTCGCCCCATTCTCCAGGGACTCAATAAAGGTTTTCGGCGTCAACCGGGTATCCTTCCGAAACGAACTAACAATAATCGCGGTCAGAATAGCCAAGCAAGCCGCGCGGGAAGGGGTGTACCCGGACGACATTGTAACAATCAACACGACAATCGGTAACAATAAATAACCTTTGATAAAGAATAGTTTAAAGAAGTTAGGAAGGGATTCCTTCGATAGTCCTTTGAGACCGGTTTTTTTGGCCTCAAAATGCACCATCAAAAAGATGCCGGTAAAGTACAGTAGCGCAGGAAAGATACCCGCGACTGCAATCTTGGCATAGGGCACCCCGGTCATCTCCGCCATCAAAAAGGCCGCCGCCCCCATAATCGGCGGCATGATCTGCCCCCCAGTGGAAGCAGCCGCTTCAACAGCAGCAGCAAAATCCTTATCATAGCCTGTTTTCTTCATGACCGGAATTGTGATACTACCGGAACCAACGGTATTCGCCACCGAACTACCGGAGTACATTCCCTCGAGGGCACTGGAAATAACAGCAACTTTCGCCGGCCCTCCAGTCGCCCACCCAGCAATCGAATTCGCTATATCAATAAAAAAGGATCCGATATTCGTTCTTTCGAGAAAGGAACCCAGTATGATAAATAACACAATAAAAGTCGAACAAACTCCAATCGGAGTGCCAATGACCCCATCAAGCGTATAGAACAACGTATAGATAATCCGTCTTAATGAATAACCGGCATAAAAGGCATAACTAATGAACGCACCAGCCACCACCAAAATCGGAATACCAACCACCCTGCGGCAGACCTCAGCCGTGATCAGAACCCCCACCAAACCTACGATCATATCCCATTGTGAGATGCGGGTCGCCTTCACGGCCAGTTCAGCAAAATTTACTACGTAGTAAAAATAACAAGCTGCTCCGACCAGGCCAAGAAGAAGATCATACCAGGGCACATAATTCTCCCGTTTGGCCGAGCGCTTTCTAGCCGGATAAAGGCTGAACGCCATAAAAACGATTAGCCCGACGAAAGAAGCCCTCCGGATTTGCTCCGGCCAGACGCTAATGAGATTCATATAAAACACATACAGGGAAAACGCCGCCAGAAGATAGCGGACCACCCTTCTTGGAACACCAGTAAAACGCCGCGTATTTGACTCGCGATCATACTCGGCCATTACGGCCTCAACATCAACCGGCGTTATTTGGTCAATTGAGGATTGGGTAGTTTTTTTAAGTCCAGACATTCAATCATCCTCCTATCGAAGTTATATTGCAAAACCGGATCTTAAGAAATGACCCTTATAATCCGGTCCTTGATGACGAGGTAATATAAAAAAAGTTTTCGTCCACTTACAAATTGAACGGTGGTATTCCTCCCACAGAGTCCCCGTAGGCTAATCAACTCCCCGCCAATCTGCAAAGTATGATCGGAAACTGTGCCAACAATATAAGAAAGGTGCTCCATTCGCCGGTTAAAACCACTAACAATCATCGAACCGTCCCGGCCGTATTCTAGACTCTGGCCTTCCTCAAGCTCGCTCTGCACACCAGCGCCAAAGGCATAATAAATCGTTCGGACGACGTAGATTTTACCCTTTTTAATCTGATAAACATCAGTGACCGGAGTTTGATTCACCGAATGAACGAAGGTGACAGAAAACTCCTCCCCTTCTTTAACCGGAAAAGACCTAAACAGTTCACCGGTATCCCCGTTTCTCAGGATTAGACACGGAGTTGCCAAGCTAAAAAGTAAAAAAACAGAGGCCGTGATGGTAACCAAGATCGCGGCCCCCGTTAGCAGCCTTTTCCTAGGCACTACTTGAGAACACCAATCTCTTTATAGTATTTCTCCGCACCAGGATGCATGGGTATAGAAATACTCGAAACGGAATATGCCGGATCTAATTCGGCACCCTTGGGATGGCCTACCGTGATTTCATCAGCATTTTCAAACAAGGCTTTGGTCATTTTGTAAACCAGGTCATTATCTAGACTGTCCTTGACGATAAAGCTGGCCACCACAGCTACTGTCTGCGCATCGTAATCAACGCCCTTGTAGGTACCAGCCGGCACCGAGAATTTAGTATAGAAAGGATACTTCTCAATTAATTTAGCCGCATGCTCGTCGTCAATTTCCAGCAAATTAATCTGGTTAGAGGTTGTCAGTTCCACAATCGCCGTGGTTGGCGCACCAGCTACACAGAAAAAAGCATCAATCTTGTCATCTTTAAAAGCTGCTGCGCTGTCACCAAAGCTGAGGTTATTGACGATAATATCATCAAAGGTGATATCATAAGCCTCAAGAATCTGCCGGGCATTAAACTCAACTCCGGAACCGATATCGCCAACGGAGACCCGCTTACCTCTCAGATCTTCGATTGAAGTAATCGAACTATTCGCTACGATCTGACAGACCTCGGCATAGACACCGGCCATCGCTGAGAATCCAGAAACTTTTTCCCCAGCAAACAGGTCGATACCATTATAAGCATAATACATGACATCATTCTGGACAATGGCAATATCAGCTTCCTCGTCAGAGATTAGATAGATGTTTGCTTTGGAAGCACCGGTCGATTGGACATCGAAGCTTAGGTTATCAATTTTTTGGCTAAGAACTTGCGAAACCGTTCCGCCATACGCATAATACGTGCCTGTTGTTCCGCCGGTCGCCATCTTGAGGGTAGTTTTCTTCCCCCCACAACCCGCTAGGAGCAGGGCAACTGCTAACAACATTGTCATCAGAAACCATAGTTTCCTTTTCATAAGTAATCCCCCTTATCAATTATTGTAGTATGTCATTCTCAAACAAAAGTGAGAATCAACGCCGGCTTTTACATCTATAGTATTGTATAATAACACTACTTATTTTTCAACATTTTAGCCGAGAAGAGCATCATTAACACGAAAACCATTTCCTGTAAAAGTCATCTTCAGCCAGTCAGCTACTGAATATATTATATTAATAGCTCTCCTATCGCCATCAATCTCTTGTGATAAGCCGTTAATCATTTCTATAGATGATCAACAAAAACAGTACCAAAATAACTTCGTCACTCTACCCTTAGCTCCTGCCGACCAAAATCCAATATGCTGTATACTTGAATAATAATTCATTCCTCTATTCATCTATTGTCCGTCTTTATGCCTTTTGTCGATAAAAATTGGTCACCCAAGTTATTAAATTATGGAACTTAATAAATAATTCGTTTTGGACGAATATTCTTCTCCGGCTGCAACTTGAGATGCGTATCCTGCCAAAACTGGGAGATTTGCTTCTCCCTTATAGATTTAAGATTCTCTGACATATAATATTTCAATCCCGGCTTCTGTTTTCCGGTAGCCAAGCCCCTGATAACCATGGCTCAAAAGCGTAAGCTGCCTCGGAAGATCTAAATTTGATACGGAAATAGTCTCTCTCTTGTCCTCCTCTTCTACAAAATGCTCTTTCGCCCACAAATCGCGGTAGAAAATGTAACGCCAGCTGTTATTGTATTTCTGTTTTAACGCGACGATTTTCATCTTCTGTTTAAACTGACTGATCAGACTGGGGAGATTGGCGGGCATTACGGTAGAAAAAAGATGCCGATACTCTTTTAACTGAGAGACTCGTTTAAGCAGTAGCGCACTCATTCTCGTTTGCAGAGCATTCCCTCGATATTCAGGGTGGACGAAGCAGACCTCCAAATGTACAACTTGCTTTAACTCCGCTCCGCAAAGAGCAACATCCCTTCCTAAGTTATCATCGTTATTCTCCGGAAAGTAAACAGCGCCAAAGCCGATTAATTGCTCTTCAACCACAGCACCCAAGGCCAATCCCCCTTCTCCTGTTAAAATAAGACCGAATTCCGCAGGGGTTAAGGGGTAAAAAAACTCCTTATTCGCCAAGGTTTTTAGAATATACTCCTGTAACTCTACCACCTGCGAAGCGCTACTATTATCCAGCCAAGAAAGTTGACAAGAGTATCTCTCCGACGTTCCCTGGCGTGTTACTTCGAAGCTAGCCGGTAATTCCATTAGCTTAATCCTCCGTAGCATTACCTTTTTCTTAGTTTTCTCCACTGGCGTACTGCTCAATTAAGACAAAGTTAAACCGTACTCAACTTTTCAATTGCCGCTTCTATCTCTGGCAGAAAAAATATGTCTTTCCCTTTATTACTCTCATAAATAAAAGCCTGCAAACTTTTACTTGTATATGCTGCGAAATCCCCAACAATCGCCAACTTGACATTATAGATGATGAACTTCTGTAATATCTCCCCGGCCAATTTCGTGCTTAAATGAAAAAAGTCCTCACAGATCGCTGATTTATTTAATATTATTCTGTTATAACCGGTCTCATACTGTACGGTCATCATAAAATCCAAAGCGGACTGAAGATCTGAGATCAATACCTTCTCACTTTGGACAATGGCAATGCCTTTACCATTTACTTCGATCGCCTTTACTTCCATTGAACATCATCCCTTTATTATTAATCTTTGCGAATAAAAAAAGAAGCATCTCGTCGATAAGGATGCTTTTGAATTGCAAGAAAAATTTTTAGTAGTTATAGAACGTTTGACTGGCCGTGCCGGTGTGACAGCGGAAGAACTAAACAGTTATCGGGAAAGCATGATCAGCCGTTAAGCTCAGCCCTGCTCTCCTTCCAGTCCGGCATGAATTGCCCCAAATAAGTATAAAATCTTTTATTATGGTATTTTTCCAGCAGATGCAGCATTTCATGGAGTACGATATACTCCAAACACCGGGGGCTTTTCTTGGCCAGTTCCAGATTGACCCAGATGCGTGCGGCCTTAGGATTACAACTACCCCACCTGGTTTTCATCAGTTTAACGCCCCAGGAATTGACCCGAACACCGAGCTCCTTTTCCCATTTTGCGATCAGCGCCGGGATCTGCTTTTTCAGCTCACTCCGGTACCATTCCGTTACCATTTTTTTCCGTTGTTCTTTGGTGCTGCCGGGCCGGACATACAAAGCAAGCTGATTGTTCTTTCCAAGCTCTACCCGCTGTTTCTGCTTGGTAGTTACGACATTCAACCAATAACGCCGGCCCATAAAGTAATGGCTTTCCCCCGAGACGTACTCTTTTTCCTGTCGCCATTCTTGTCGGGCCAATTTGCTCTGCTGCTTTCGAATCCAGGGGAGCTTGGCTACAACAATTTCCCGGATGGCCTCGTCCTTCATGGTTAACGGGGCGGCAACCCTAACCCTTCCGTCAGGAGGATACACTGACAAGTATAGATTCTTGATCTTCTTTTTGGTGACGGCAATTTGCAGGTCGCCAATGCTTATCCGCTTAGCCATAAATCCCCCGCCTGGCTTTCTGCTCTTTTTTTCTTACAGTATTTAGTGGTAGATCCATTATAGTTTTTTAAGCCTCTTGGGTCAACGCTACGTAAAAATCTTCAACCAGCCGCTCCGTTCCCCTCTTTACTTCCTCACACATCGAGAAGCCTTGCTCCGTGCACTGCGGCTGTATCCCAATAAACACTACTTCACAGCCGGACTCGGATTCCAGGTATTTAAGCATGACCGGTAGCGGCAGCATATGAGTGGCAAAAGAGACCCCACCAATCGCGTCAGCCGGTACGATCTTCGCCTCTCCTGGCAAGAGCCCCATATGGGCCGCATCCACAATAAAAAGCTTATCCGGGGCAAATTCTTTGATCACCCCGGTGAAATTCTCAGGGGCGCTTGACCCCGCAAGTAGCAGAGTCCGCTCCTGCTGCAACAGTCCGGCCAGCAGTTGAATAAAATACATGCCGGCGGCATCATCTGACCGCAGGGTGGAGCCAACACCCAGCAGGGCAACCTTCTCTTCGGGCTTTATGCTTTTTCGCAGATAACGCCTGATCTCCATCAAAGTTGCACCACAAGGTCGTCCTTGTTCAGACTCGAAAGGTCAATCTTCTGACTATAGGATAGGCACTTTTTGACACAGGAATCTACGCATTGACCACAAAATATACAGCGCGCCACATTTAGTTCGGCCTTCATTTGTCTGTCCTGTTTTGTCCCGACATTGATGATTTTGATGGCACCGGCCGGGCAGTGGCGTACACAGAGTCCACAGCCGAAGCAAGCGGCGGGATTATAGGTGAGTTTCCCCCGATAATTATCGACCAGCTCCAGCGCACCATTGGGGTAGGAAATGGTGGCCGGCTTTTTAAAGAAATGCTTCAACGCCAGGTTGATGATTTTCCCAGGTAATTTCTTGCTCATAACACACCTCTGATCACAAGATTGATTATAATTTGCACCACCGCTATGGGCGTCAAAATCCTCCAGCAAAATTTGATCATCTGATCCATTCTTAGCCTTGCCATCGCAGACCGCAGCAGGGCCAGAAATAACAGCACGGCCATGGTCTTAATCAAGTAAAGGAGAAAATCTAATAATGGATTCCCGGTCATCAACGGTAAAAACACCGCTGAAATAAGGGAAGCAATCAAAACGAGTTCACACACGGCTGACATTTTAAAGATGGCCAGGAGTTTACCGCTGTATTCCACCAAGGGACCGGCGACGATTTCGGTCTCTGCTTCCGGCAGATCAAAAGGAGCCCGCTCCAGCTTCCCCTGGCCGGAAATCAAGGCAACGAAAAAAGCAGGAATGTTAAGCAGGTGATAAAGGGGGTTTTGGGAATAAAACTCTGCCATTCCGGTAACCGACCAGGTCTGCGCGATCAGTGCCGGGGCCAGAAGGGCCATAAACAGCGGCACTTCGTAGGCAAACATCTGCGTTAAGGTACGGACGGAACCGATGGTGGCATAGACACTCCGGGAATACCAGCCCGCTAGGAACAGACTTACCGTAGGAATGGTCAACAGATATAGTACGATGATGAGATCCCCTTCAAAGGAAGCGCTGGGGGCTTTTGCCAAGACCGGTACATAGATAAAGGCGGTGGCCACCGCCGACAGGGAGATGACAGGCAAAATCCGAAACATCCGCTGATTGGCGTTTGCCGGGATAATCGTCTCCTTGCCGAGAAGCTTGAGAAAATCCGCCAACGGCTGATACCACGGTGGCCCGCTCCGGTGTTGCAAACGGGCATACACCTTTCTGTCCAGATACTCAAGGAAGAGACCGTAGGCTGACATAAAGAGAAACCCGGGGAATACCAAAATTTTAGTCAATGCGGACAGCATACAATGCTCCTTTCCTTACGTTAATACAATCTATATATAAATTTTGCGCTCAGGCATTTTTACGGCCGAAAGATCGAGCCCCCGTTTTTTATACCAGTCTATACTGTACTCTCTTAGACCCTGCCAATCCATCATCTCAGTTTTGCGCTCAGAATTGATCACAATCGCCCGGTCAGCACAGGAATAGCAGGGATCAATGGCCGCAATGGTGATCGGCACATCGGCCAGATACTCCCCTTCCAGCATATGCTTCATCCCATGCCAGTTCGCTTCAGTTGGCGCCCGGACCCGGACCCGGTCCAGAATGTCGGTCCCATTGGCGCGGATAAAATGAATGTTCTCGCCCCGGGGCGCTTCCGTTCTACTGATCACCTCACCGGCGGGAATCCGTCGCGGCGCTTTGACGGTCAGTTCGCCCCCAGGCAGATTCTTGAGGCAATAGCCGATGATTTCCAGGCTTTCGAGCATCTCTTGAATCCGCACCACCGTCCGGCCTAGGACATCGGCCCGGGTGTCGGTTACCGGTTTAACCGGAACCTCAATATACGCGGCATAAGGTTCGATAATGCGAATATCCTCCATGATCCCGGCCGCCCGCGCCACCGGTCCGACCGCCCCGTATTTCAGCGCATCCTCCCGCGAAAGCTTTCCGATGCCGGCCAGCCGAGCGGAGAGCGTAGGATCAGTCAACGCTAAATCCAAGTAATATTTGAGTTGATCCTCGAGAAAAGCAATCACTTTTGCAATATTCTGCTGCATTGACTCATCCAGATCTCTACGTACACCACCGATGGTATTGATCCCATAATTGACCCGGTTGCCACAGACTTCGGCCAGCACATCCAGGACCTTTTCCCGATCCCGCCAGGAATACATGAAAAGGGTATCAAAGCCGATCTCATGTCCGGCCACACCCAGCCAGAGCAGATGGCTGTGCAAACGTTCAAGCTCGGACACAATCACCCGGATATAAGCTGCCCGCGGAGGGATGGAAAGCCCAGCCAGTTCTTCGATCCCCTGACAAAAGGCCGTACTGTGGGTATGAGAACAGATGCCGCAGACCCGTTCGATCAGGTATAGGGTCTGAATGTAGTTCCTGCTCTCACAGGCTTTCTCCAATCCCCGATGGTTGTAGCCGATATCGATCTCGGCATGAACTACTTTTTCCCCCTCAAGAGTAATCCGAAAACAGCCCGGCTCCTTTAATGAAGGGTGCTGCGGCCCAATGGGGATGACGATACGGTTATTACCTTTCTTTGGCTTCATTCGTTTCCGCCCTCCTTCTCCACTTCTTGACTTGGCGGGTTGTAGGTCATGGTCTCTTGGTCAAAATACTGCGGATTCCAATCCTTACGCATTGGATAACTTCCCTCTGGCCACCCGTCAGGCAAGGGGAAGGATGAGTCGCCGGGTAACCCTTCAACCACCGCGCCGAAGAGGTTAACCAGCTCACGTTCATGCAAAGCGAGCGCGGGAAAGAGATCGGTCACCGTCTTGATCCGGGGATCGGACTTGGGCGTTTTCTCCTTTAAAGCCAAGATAATGCCCTCCCGATTGGACAAAATATAAATGAAGCCCAGATCATCCCCGTCATCGGTCCCCACCACCAGACTCGCTTTAGCAAACCCCAGCTCAGCGTGGAGATAAGGGAGAACCTGTTCAAACTCTTCCTTGACCAGAGGCAAGGTAAAGATCCGTTTTTGTCTTTGCACAAAGATTCGCTCCTGCAAAAAAGCGAATTTCTTGACTAGTTGCGCAACGATCTTCTGTTCAGCCTGCATCTTCTTCGCCCCTCTTTTTCGGCCGCTTTAAAGTATCCAAAAGCTTTTGCACGGCACTGATCAGTGCTTCCGGCCGCACTGCGCAGCCCGGAATATAAACATCCACCGGTATAACTTTGTCAATCCCGCCCATCACACAATAACAACCGTCAAAGATCCCGCCCGAGCAGGCACAGGTCCCAACCGCCATCACAAACTTGGGCTCCGGCATCTGATCATAGATCTGTTTGAGCCGCTCCTTCGTCTGCAGGGTCACCGCTCCAGTACAGACGAGGATGTCGGCATGACGTGGACTACCCTGCTGTATAACGCCCATCCGCTCCAAATCAAACCTGGGTGTCAACGCCGCAATGGTCTCAATATCACAGCCGTTGCACGCCCCGGCATTGAAATGTAAAATCCAGGGCGACTTTCGTATCCCCCAGTTAATTGCTTTTTTTAAAAGTCCCAAAGGAGTATCACCTCTTGAAGATTATTCGCATGGCCAGAAGGCCGGAGGCAACGAAAATAACAGGTAAAAGCGGTGCATTAGCGGGTGCCGTAGCTACCACCAGCACCAAGACATGCATGATCGTAAAGAAAAAGGCCAAAGGAAAGAACTGGCTATAGTCGGGATTGACATAACTTTGCACGTCCCGCTGTCCACAGCCGTAAGGGTCAAACCGCCCTTCTCCCTGCGTCCCCACATGGGAATAACGAGAAACGCCTCAGGAACAGGTGAGAAAGAGAAGAATAAAAAAGATAAAAACAAGCGGTGGGGCAAAAATCAATTCTTTTACTCCTTTCTAACCTTTCAATTTCCTTAAATTCCTGATCTCCATACTGCCATATTTCTTGTAGAGGCTGACCGCAATTCCCGCCGCCACGACAGCGACGACAACCTCAATAACGATGATCGTAATGACAAAGGACTGGGCAAGGGCCAGGTTTCCGTTGACCAATCCGGCCAGGATGATCAAGAGCGTCACTGCTTTCATGGCAATTTCCATTCCAATAATAATCTTCAATAGATGGTAGGTGCGGATAATGCAGTAAGCCCCAGCAATAATCAGTAAAAAGCCAATAATCAGCATCATGATTTCCCATCCGAATCCAGGCAAATTAATCACGCTCCCTAAACAAAACCACAACCGCAACTGCTCCCGTCAGCAAAACAATGATCTGACCCCAGATATCCACCTGACGATTATTCCATAAAATCCCACGAAGATAAGTGCCCAAGTTGGCTGCTTGATCGGCGACAGGCAGGGTAAAACCGGCCCAGAGCGCGACCGCAACCAACATCACTCCTCCGGCAATCAGCACATAAGGTAAAAGCGCCATCCGCTTTTTATCCTCATAAACTTTTGGTAGTTCTTCTTTGTCGATATTGGAGAGGCTGATCGCACTGATCAGAATAACAGTGACCAAGCCCGAACAGACCGAGATTTCGAACAAAGCCGCCCAGATCCCACCCAATTCATACAGGATCATTCCCAGAGCAGCACTGGCGACCGCTAGGGCAATGGCTGATTTGGTCATGCTCGGCAGCATCACCGCCATAACACCTGCGACCAACATGACCCCGAGCGAGAGATAGATCACAGCATCCACCGCAATTCCCCCTTTTAAAGTAGCCCTCTTCCCTCAAAAAACAGCAGGATCAGTGGAAAACCAACTCCCACCGCTATATTCACCGCCGAGAGCATGAGCTCGGCAAATTTAACACTGCCACCGATTTCTGTTACTGCTCCGAACTTCTCAGGAAGCTGGCCAAAGAAGACCTTCTTTTGCAGACGCAAAAAGTAGGCCGCGGTCAAAATACTGGCCAGCAACGCGACTGCCGCAAACCCTTCTGCTTCACTCTTCCACAGCGCCATAATGATTAGGAGCTTGCTCCAAAATCCGGCCAAGGGCGGTATCCCCGCGGTTGATAAAAAGGCCGTAATCGAGGAAAAGCCCGTTACCGGCATCTTCTTTTCCAGCCCACCCAACTCGCCTAGCTCAAGAGTACCGGCTTGGGCCGAGAGCGCAGCAGCGTTCGTGAACAAAGTACTTTTGAAGGTGGCATGATTGAAGATATGAACCATGGCTCCCAGGAAGCCCAGGGTGGTACCGCTGCTAAGCCCGAGTAAAATATAGCCCATTTGGCTCACACTTGAATAGGCTACCAGACGCTTGAAATGAGTCTGCCTCAGGGCAAACAAGGCTCCCACCACAATCGAAAGCAGCCCGAGGATCCTGAGAGCCAGCGCCACCGGCGGAAAGCCAGGAAACAACTTTGTCAAAACGATGAAGCCATAAATCCCTGCTACTTTGATGACAATCCCGCTTAATAGAATGGAGACGGCTGTATTGGCACTTTGGTGTGCATCCGGAAGCCAACTGTGAAAGGGAACCACTCCGGTTTTGAGGGCAAAGCCGGAGATCAGCAGAATAAAGGCTAAATACGTATAAAGCTGGGCAGTACCCTGTACGCTAAGCCAATCCGCCCAGGCCTGAGCATACTGGAGACTACCGGTTTGCATAAAGACAAAAGCCAGTCCGGTTAGGATGAATACTGTGGCCAGTGAGGACATCACCAGGTATTTGAAGGCACCCTCCAGGCCGGTTTCCAACTGAAACAGGGCTACCAGAACAAAACTGGAGATCCCCACAATTTCCAAAAAGACATAAAGGGAGAAAAGGTCTCTGACCATGACCATGCCATTCATCCCCAGGAGCAAAGTCAGTACCAGGTTAACAAAGGCAGTCTTTCTCTGCTCTACGGTCGCTTTCGCCACCAAGACCGCAACCAATAAGACAAAACCGATACAGAACAGGAAGACTAAGGAAAGGGAGTTCACCGCAAAGTACCCGGCCTCCTCCATCGTCCAGTCCCAAAGCAGAGAAAACCGGTAATCCTCCCAGTGGGCAGCGGAGAGGAGGGAAAAACCGGCCACCGCTAGGGCCATCTGTAATATGGCCACCACCCCGACCAGCTTGAAATTGATCCTCTCAACAAACTGTTTGGAGAAAAGGTTATTGAGCACAAGGATGATCAGTGGAATCACTAAAAAAGATACGGTAATGTAATCAAGAATCGGCATATATAATCCTCCCCCCTCTACAACATCACGATGAAGATTACCGCCACACCGGCCGCCCCGAGCAGCGCCGCCCCCAGGTAACGGGAGAGGCTTCCATCATTGGCCTGCTGCAACCTGTCCCCTGTGCCGAGCAGAACCTTAACAGCAGCCGTATCGTAGAACCAGCTGACCTGGCGCTCGATTAAAACGCAGAAATCAGAGAATACCCCTGCCAGAGACACGAGCCAGCGATAGGGATCAAACCATCCCTGCTCCGCCGCCTGGTAGATCCTCTTCAGTCCAGCCGCATAGTAAATATGATCGGCGGCTTGTAGCGCACTGCCGGTTTTTTTACATCCATAGATATGATCAACAAGGGCCAACGCCAGCACAGCAAGGGAGACCACGACCAGCATTGTGGAATGGGGCCATCCGGAATAGACCTCTGTGATCCCCAGCGCCGAGCCGAATAGTTGATCTAACGGCCAGGTATTGACTACGCCCAAGACCAGACAAAGAATCGCCAGAACACCCATGGGCAAAAGCAGACCAAAGCTTGTTTCCCGAATCGTTTTCTTGCCCATTGGGAGCTTTAATTCTCCGGCAAAAGCAACCCGCCCCATTTTTAAGAAAGAGACCGCCGTCATAAAGGCCCCTAACAGTGCCCCAAGATAAAAAAGGGTGTTACTTTCCAAAGCGGCATCAAATACCAGCTCTTTGGAGAAAAATCCATTGAAAGGCGGCACCCCGGCAATGGCCAACGCACAGAGGGTAAAACAGGCCGTAGTCAGCGGCATGCGCTTGGCTAGCCCACCGAACTCTCTCAGGTCGGTGGTGCCTGTTTGTTTTTCAATACTACCCGCCGTCATGTAGAGACAGCTTTTGTAGATCGCATTGTTCAGCATATGGAAAAGACCACCCAGAATCCCGACTGGAAGGGCCGTTCCGATTCCCAGTACCATATATCCGACCTGGCTGATAGCATGGTAGGAGAGCAAACGTTTCATATCCTTCTGTATTAAGGCCATGGCCACCCCGCCGATGATGGTCAGGGTACCGAGGAGCATAACCGCCGTACTCATACCGCTCCCGGGCTGTAGATCATAGAGGTCGGTAACGATCCGTACTGACAGGTAGATCCCCAACAGCTTTTCCAGGGCCCCCGGGAAGGCTACCATAAAGGGGGTAGGCGCATCCTCCGCCGCACTAGGGATCCAACTGTGAAACGGCATGCCACCGGCCTTGCCGACGGCCCCCAGTAACATACAGAGAAACCCAACAGCGGAAACCCCAGTTATGGGTAACCTCTGGATTTCGCTGAACTTAGGCGTTCCGGCTTGGACAACGGTGATGATGATCCCCAACATCAGGAGCAGATCAGCCGTGCCGGAGAGGACCAAGGCCCTGACTGCTGTTTTTGGCTGGTGTAAGTTGTTGATCAGCAACATGCCAAAGAGGGTACATAAGATCCCCTCCCAGAAAAAGAGCATCACGCCCAAGTTATCCGAGAGCAAAGCACCGTTGATCATCGCGAGGCTTATGAACATATAAAACATAAAGAGGCCTGCAGACTTTTGGTCCTGCAAAAAAACAACACTATAGAGACTGACGAGCAGGAAAGCGGCTGCCGTCAAGGTCAAAAACAAGGCTGAAAATTCATAAATACGAAAGGCGAGCTCCAACCCGCAAGGGCCGAAGGAAAAACTCCGAGCAAAACCCTCTGCCTGATCAAGACTGAGCGCGCAGACGAGATTAATCATTGCGGATGAAACAACCAATAACAAACGGGGTAGATGGTACTCTCTAAAGATCCAGACCAGAATTCCCACCACCGCCGGCAGCACAATCATAAACCAGAGCAGATTTGCTCCCTCACTCAACAGCGCAATGAGCAAATTCATCTTACATCCCCCTCCCGATTAAAGCTGCCAGTCCCGAAGGTACCCTTATGCCGATGCCCAGCACCGCCGAGAGCACCGCCAAAAACAGCGCAGATCCCACCATCAAAGGTGTGCCCTCCTTGACCTGCGGGAAGGTTGCCTCACCCAGGAACACTTTGACGAACAACCGAGTGAGATACAGCACAGTCAGCACGGCACCAATGATAAAGAACGAGGCAAGCAAGACCTTACCCTCAGCAACAATCCCGGCTATAACCAGATATTTGGCGAAAAAGCCGCCAAAGGGAGGGATTCCCATGATCGAAAAAGCACAGAATAAAAACGCAATCGCCGTCAGGGGCATGGTTCTATACAACCCGCCCATCTTTGTTAGATCCTTTGTGCCGACATTATGCTCGACGATCCCGAGACAAAGGAAAAGTCCGCCCTTGGCCACACTGTGCATCAGGATATAGAGCATGCCGCCGACAACCCCAATTTCATTCCCGCTGGCTAGTCCCAAAAGGATAAAAGCCAACTGACTGATGGTGGAATAAGCCACCACCCGTTTGAGATCATTAGCTCGGAGAGCTGCTCCCGCACTGACCAGGGCACTAACCGCCGCCAGCGCCGGTACCGCCACCGTGAATACTTCGTCGATCTGCAGAGTGGCCACAAACATCCGCATATAGACATAAACGCCGATCTTCACCAGCACGGCGGCATGTAAAAGGGAGCTGACCGGCGTAGGCGCCACCCCGGCATCGGGCAGCCAACTATGCAGCGGAAAAGTTGCCGATTTGGAAAGTATACCGAACAGTACCAGCACGACCACCCACGATGGTATAGCTATTCCCTTCATTGCGGCAAGATCAAAGGTCCCCGTCTCGCCGTAGAGCCCAATAAAGCCAAGAAGCATAACAAGAGCGCCAGCCACGGTGATGATAAAAGCTTTGTTGGCCCGGCGAATGGTTGTCGCCTCACGGTAGAATCCAATCAGCCTCCAGCAGCAAATGGCTGATATTTCCCAGAACATATAGATAAAGATGAGGTTAGTGGAAAAGACCAAGCCCATCATCGCGCCGATAAAAAGGCAAACCATCATGTAATACTCGTTTTGGTCCGCCTCTTCCTTGATGTATCCGAATGAATAGAGGACGATCACGGTAGCAACAAGGGAGGCGGCCAACGCCATAAACACGGCAAGAGCATCCGCATAAAAGCCGAAGCTCAACCCCAACGGCAGCTCAAAATGGAGAAAGAGGGGCGAGCCGCTATGTAGGGCGGGTAAAAGAAAGGTTGAACAGAGGAAGGTAGCCGCGACCAAAAACAACGCCATTTGATTCCTCAGTTTTGCCTTCCGTTTCCCCACTGCGGGCAGCAAAAAGGCACCCAGCAGCGGCAGAAATATGCAGAT
The DNA here is from genome assembly GCA_012727535.1 of Bacillota bacterium. Taxonomy (GTDB): domain Bacteria; phylum Bacillota; class UBA4882; order UBA10575; family UBA10575; genus JAAYGU01. The sequence continues at coordinate 24,696 of JAAYGU010000145.1, forward strand.
CACCAGCAAATACTGTTCCATTATTTACGACCCACCTTTGAAAGCTCAATACATTTTTCTAGATGTTGGGGGCGAAGCTAAAGAGCAATTCATTTGAACCGATTCACTTAAGCTCTGATCCCCGCCTTGACTCTTGGACAAAAACTATCTATAAGAATCAGCAGATTCTGGGAAGAAGCTCCCCCTGGGGCATCATGATCTTCCTTTTCGTCCCATAGTCGGTGACGGCGTAGACAGCGCCGCCTCCTTTCTTGACCTCTCCGATCATGGCAGCATTCTTCCCGGAATCGACCGTCTGCAAAGCGGCCAGTGCCCGCTCCGCATCAGGGGCCGGCACCGACAAGAGCACAATCCCCTCATTGGCGATGGACAAAGGATCCAGCCCCAAAAGCGCACAGGCAGCCGCAACAGCAGGACGCACCGGCAGCAACGAATCGTAGAGGACAATATCCGTATCTGGAGTGACCCATTCACACAGGATGGCCGCCACCCCGCCGCGGGTGGGATCACGCATCGCATTCACCTGGCAACCGCTTTCTAGCACCCGATCCACCAGTGCCGCCAAAGGAGCCACATCACATTCGATCGGGGGATTAAAGCCCAGGTTTTCCCGCGCCGCCATGATGGCCATGCCATGGGCAGCCATTGGGCCGCTAATGATGATCTTATCACCCGGTGCGATTTTTTGCGGAAGGGGCGGCCTTTCCGGTGTAAACACGCCGATCCCTGCCGTGTTGATGAAAATACCATCGACGCTACCCGCTTCGACCACTTTCGTATCACCGGTCACAATGCTCACCCCTGCCTCCTTGGCGGTCGCAGCAATCGATTCGACAATCCGCACCAGGGTCTCCAGCGCAAAACCAGCTTCAATGATCAGGCCAACCGATAGGTATCTGGGGTAAGCCCCGCTGACCGCCAGGTCATTCACTGTTCCACTGACACAGAGCCGCCCGATATCGCCCCCAGGAAAAAACAACGGCTTGATCACATAACTGTCCGTGGTCATCGCAATTTTCTCGCCCGCCGCGCAAACGGCCGAATCCGTCAGGGGACGTAACATATCATTGGCATAGGCCGGTAAAAAGATCTCCTGCACCAACTCGCGGTAGGCTTCACCGCCCGCACCATGAGCAAGGGTTATTTTTTTCGGCATCGTTTATTCTCCTCTGTCACGCTGGTAACGATAATAAGTGGCACAGCTGCCCTCCGACGACACCATACAGGCGCCCAGCGGTTGCTGCGGAGTACAGGCTTGACCAAAGTTTACACAGTCGGTCGGGATGTTTCTCCCCTGAAGAATACTCCGGCAAAGGCAGCCCTTAGGTTCTTCGCTTTCCATGACCAAAAGGTCAAAGCGCTGGGCGGCATCGAAATCACGAAAACGTTCTCTGATGCCAAGCCCGCTCCCCTCTATTTCGCCCAGCCCCCGCCACAGAGCATCACAGGGCGCAAAGACTTTATCAAGCAGAGCTAGGGCTTCTTTGTTTCCATCCTCCGTCACAATCTGCGGATACATGTTCACACATTTTTTTTCACCTTGGCACAGCATCTCCAGAATAATGAAGAGTGCCGCCATGATCTCATCTGCGCGGAAACCGGCCACCGCCGCCGGCAGGGCAAGCTCCTCTGGCACAAAGGAGAAGGCTTTCGCCCCAATGATCGCCGCCACATGCCCCGGGCAAAGCAGTGCATCGATCCGACTGCCGTTCTGTAAAAGCTCTCTAAGAGCCTGGGGCATGGTCTTATGGGCCGAGTATACGCTAAGGTTTTCGACCCGGCCTTCAGCGGCCGCCTCGATCAACGCGGCCGTGAGGGGGGCGGTTGTTTCAAAACCAATGGCAAAGAAGACCGTCTGCTGATCGGGATTTTCCTGGGCGATCGCCAAAGCATCTAAGGGCGACGTGACAATCCTGATCTCCTTGCCATTTTCATAAAGGGAGTAAAGACTCTCCTCCCCACAGGGCACCCGCATCAGATCGCCAAAACAGGTGAAGATCACATTATCCTGCTTGGCAATGGCGAGCGCCGCCGCCAGGTCCCGTGGTGCAGTTACGCATACTGGGCAACCGGGACCGGAGACCAGCCGGATCTGATCCGGCAAAAGCTCCTGTATGCCATAGCGGTGGATGCTTGCCGTGTGGGTGCCGCACACTTCCATGATCGTGACCGGCCCCAAACTTTGGGCCAGCCTTCCGATCCCTCTTTTCAACTCTTCGATTCTGGTTTTAATCTTCATCGGCCGAACCGATCATTTCTATGATCAACCTTTCCAGTTCTTCACCGGCACTTTGCTCTAAGATCTGGAGCACAAAACCAGCATGGACCAGGACAATATCATCCACCTTTGCTTGGGGAACAAGCCGAAGGCTGGCCCGCTTGCACAGACCGCCGTAGTCAATCTCGGCATATCCATCCGCAATCCTCCTAATTCGACCTGGCACAGCAAGACACATCGCGGTCACCCCATTTCTGCTTCAGCCAAGCGCGCACCCACCGCCGCCTGACCGTAAGAGATCCCCCCGTCATTAGTTGGCACTCTTTCGTTGGTATAAACCTTAAATCCGCACCGCTCGAGCTTGGACAATCCATGATGGAGAAGATAGGCATTCTGGAAAACACCGCCCGACAAGGCCAGCTTGCTGCTGCCGTATTGTTGTTTGGCCAACAGAGCGGCATCGACCAGCAGCTGCACGATCGCCCGGTGGAACTTGACCGCTATTTCCCCCCTGCTATAGCCCCTGCGGACATCTCTCACTAGATCGCAAATTAACTGACGCCAATCAAAGATCATCCGATCAGACTGCCAAACCACATCGAGCCCATAACTTCCCGCTGCCGAGTCATCAATCACCTGCTCCAGTTCGATCGCAGCCTGGCCTTCAAATGTCGTATGGGCCCGGATTCCCGCAAGCGCGGCCGCCGCATCGAACAACCGGCCGGCGCTTGAAGTGAGGGGTGAATTAAGGCCGCGCTCGCCTGCCCTCAGGAGCAGCTTTGCCTGGTCACCGTATTCTTCAAAATAATCCAGCGCCGCCCCCTCCCCGCAGGAAATACGTAACATAGCCAGGGCCATACGCCAGGGTTCACGAATGGCGACCGCTCCGCCGAAGAGAGGCGCTGGCAGCAGATGTCCGATCCGCCTACTTTCACTAATCCCGCCCCATAGGGCTTCGCCCCCCCAGATCGTCCCATCCTCGCCATACCCCGTACCATCAAAGACCAACCCGATCACATTATTTTCCAGTTCATGCTCGGCCAACACAGAGGCGAAATGGGCATGGTGATGCTGGATTTGATAGATGGGGAGCTGGTCTTTGAAGCGCTGGGCATAACGGGTAGAGACATAGTCCGGATGACGGTCACAGACGATCATTTCCGGCTGGGTATTAAACAGTCGGAGATAGGCGTCGATCTCCGCTGCATAGAATTCTTCCGTCTCCAAATCATCTAAATCGCCGATATGCCCACTTAAAAACGCCTCTTCCCCTTTGACAAGACAGAAAGTGTTTTTTTGCTGGGCACCCAAGGCGAGGAGCACACGGCTGTTGCCGCTCAGTTTGATCGGTTCCGGCACATAACCCCTTGACCTTCTGAGCATTCGGGCCTTACCCGCTACCACCAGGGAAACACTGTCATCCATCCGGCGAAAAATCGGCCGGTCATGGGTCAGGACAGCATCAGCGATTGCCCAGAGACTGTCCAAAGCCTCCCGGTCATCAAAGATCATGGGGCGGTCTGAGGTATTGGCGCTGGTCATCACTAAGACATCATAATTCCGCATCAGAATTAAGTGCAGAGGGGTATAGGGAAGCATCACGCCTAGTCGGCCGTTCCGCGGCGCTGTTTCTTCGGCAATGGGACAATTCTCCCGCTTTTTCAGGAGCACGATTGGCTTTCGAGCGGAGGAAAGAAGGGACTCTTCCACCACATCTAGATGGCAAAAACGTTGGACAGTACCCAGATCACGCATCATCACGGCAAAGGGTTTATCTTCCCGCACTTTGTTCTTCCTGAGCCTGGCAACCGCCTCTCCGTTTTGGGCATCGCAGACCAGATGATACCCGCCAATTCCCTTAACTGCTACAATCTTTCCTTCCTTTATATCCTTGTCAAACAGCGCATAGGGATCGCCCTCCGGCCGCTCCCCCGCTCGATAATAATACAGGTTAGGCCCGCAGAACGGGCAGGCGTTTGGCTCGGCCTGGAACCGTCTGTCCTCCGGGTCCTCATATTCCTGTCGGCAATGTGGGCATTGCCTAAACTGCGCTCTTCTCGGAGCGCTACAGTCATCGGATAGAGGCCGGACGAGCGTAAAGCGTGGCCCACAATCCTTGCAATTGGTAAAGGCATAGCGATAGCGCCTGTTCTTTGGCTCAGCGATCTCTGCGGCACAGGCCGCACAGATTCCGATATCCGGTGCGAGGAGAGCAGCCCTCCGGCCGGAGCTTCCGGTCAGGACAAAATTCCGGACTAACGGCATTGTTTCCGCCTGACCGCTTCACGGATATATTGAACGACCTGATCGGCCTCATACTCCCCGTCTTTTAGCGCCGTTGTAAAGACTTGGACTTTGGGATTAATCTCCGCTATATACTTTTTCATTACATTAACATCCGTATCAATAAAGGGCAGTAAATCGGTCTTGGTAATGACCGCTGTATCCGCCTTCAAAAAGGCGATTGGATATTTAGCTGGTTTATCTTCACCTTCGGCCACGCTTAAGATCACCATACGCTGATCCTCCCCCAGATCCCAGGCGGCTGGACAGACTAGGTTGCCGACATTTTCGATGATCAGTAGATCCAGCACATCAAGGTCCAGCTTTGATAGCTGATTTTTAATCATTTTGGCATCCAGATGACACCCGCCAGCAGTATTAATCTGCAGTGCCTGGACACCGGTCTTTTCGATCCGAAGGGCGTCATTCTGCGTGGCCAGGTCCCCTTCAATCACTGCCACCCGTAGTTCTAAACTCAGCTTGGGCAGGATGTTTTCCAAAAAAGTTGTCTTGCCCGCACCCGGCGAGCCCATGATATTAATCACATAAACGTTGTGTGCGGCAAACTTCTCTCTATTCTCTACTGCTATTTGGTTGTTCAACGCTTTTAGATCCTGGTTAATCTGTAATCTAGTCATCTGGACATTTCTCCTCGCAGTCGATACTCTGGACATATACCTCTTCACCACTGATGATAATAAAACTAGTACTGCGGCAAGTCGGGCAGACAAGCGGGAATTTTTCCACCCGATACTCCTCCCCACAACTTTCACAGCGGGCCACAGCCGGCCGGTTTTCGATTATAAGCTCTGCTCCCTGCAAACGTCCCTCCCGGGTCATGGCTTCAAAAGCAAACGACAGCGCCTCCGGTAACGCATTGGAGAGCTGGCCAACTGATAGATAGACCCGGTTCACCCGCGATACATGATGGCTATCAAGGACTTGCTCGATGGTGGTGAGCAAATTTTTCATTAGTGCTGTTTCGTGCATCTCGGCCTCTCCATTCAGGCATGCTCCTCGTACGTGTACAAGGCAAATAACCCCTCTTCTCTTTCATCCACAGGTTTTAAGACAACCGGGCTCAAATACGGATCTTTAGCCTCGCTGGACAGCTCCTTGGACGCCCGGCGCACTGCCGTCTCCAGGTGCTTACAGAAGCGCGACCGCCCCAGACTGGCCACCACACCTATCCGGAGCAACATCCGCAAGGGCTCCCGCTGGAGTCCGCCAATGTAGACACTCTTGCCTTCCCTCTGCAAATGTTGGACAAGATCCCGCAGGGCCAGCGCCCCCGTTTCATCGATCATCGTTACCGCCGAGAAATCCAGAACCAAGACCGCTTTTTTCACCACTGCATTAAGGTGCTGTCGCATTTTCTCCACCCCGACGAAATACAGTGGCCCCTGGAAAGCAATTATTTGAAGCTCCGGAGGGAGGGAGAAGACCGCACCTTTGGTCCTTGGCGGGCTGACTACTTTTCCCCGGGGCGAAAAGGCCAATTCAACCAGCACCCCAATACCAGCTAGCACGACTCCAACCACTACAGCAATGGTTAGATCCATCATCACGGTTAGAATGGTTGTGACCGTCATAATCACGCCATAGCTCCACCGCGCGCGGGGAATCAGTTTCAGACTTTTCCAAGCAGCGGTGCGAACAGACGCAATCATGAGAATCGCGGCCAAGGAGGCTAAAGGGATACGCTTGACCACCGGACGGAAAACCAGAACCATCAGTAACAGGAAAAGAGCATGGAGGATGCTGGAGAGCCGCGTGCGCCCTCCACTGTGGACATTCACTCCAGAGCGGGCAACCGCCCCCGATACTGGCAGGCCGCCAAGCAAAGAAGAGACCAGATTACCCAAACCCTGGCCGATCAGCTCTCGATTGCTGTCGTGCTGGACACCAAGCATCTCATCGGTAACCTCTGCGGATAACAGTGCTGAGATGCTGCCCAACAGACAAATTGTAAACGCCGGCATCAGCAAAGCACTGATCTCAGAAAAAGGCATAAGCCCGAGGACGGGTTTAGGGAGGTGAAAGGGGAGAGCACCCACCACGTGTGGGCTGTGGATAAACAGTTCATTAACAACTAAACCGGCCAGAAGCCCAAAGAGAGATTCGGGCACTCGCTTAAAGAAGCGTAACGCCAAAAGAATTACCACTGTAGTAATGATGGTAAGCGATAGCGTCTCTAACGCATCGCCAAGCGCCGTCATGAAAAACAGAATCGCGACCCCGTTCGTAAAACCGGCAATGACCGGCTGCGGCAGATATTTAACGAACCCGCCCAACCGCAGTAAGCCAAAGAGCACCTGCATCAAACCGGCTATCATACCAGCTAGGAACAGGCCACCAACCCCATGCCGGCTAACAATGCTCACTAAAACCCCGATCATGGCGCCGGTCGGTCCAGTGATTTGCACCCCACAACCGCCAAACAGGGCCGCAACAAGGCCCCCAAAGATCGCGCCATACAAACCGGCGACCGCACCGGCCCCGCTGGCAATCCCAAAGGCCAGACTGAGAGGAAGAGCAACTACTGCGGCAGTGGCGCCGCCAATCACATCACCACGGATCTGTTGCCACGATTTTTGCATAATATCACCCCATTAAGTAATAGCGGTACCAATTATGTCCAGCTCTCCCACATTTACCCAGGGCTGGAGGTTTTTTGCCCACGCAAAAAAGCGCAGGCCAGTCTTTTACGACTAAGACACTACGCTTGGACTACTCCTACGGGGTTAGCTGACGGGTTCGGGC
>JAAYGU010000011.1 GCA_012727535.1 Bacillota bacterium
AAGTAGTCCTAGGTCGTTTATCACCACAGAAGAGGAGGGAAAGTGGATTTGATTCAAGTTAAAAATTTGACGAAACGTTACGGTCAACATCTGGCGGTTGATCAATTAGATTTTACCGTGGACAAAGGTGAGATTCTAGGCTTTTTGGGGCCGAACGGTGCGGGGAAGTCCACGACGATGAATATCATTACTGGTTACATTTCAGCGACCGAGGGTAGTGTCCTCGTGGATGGGATGGATGTGCTCGACCAGCCGACCGAGGTGAAGAAGAGAATTGGCTATTTGCCGGAATTTCCGCCTTTGTATCCGGAGATGACAGTCAGTGAGTATCTGGATTTTGTCTGTGAGATCAAAAAAGTGTCAGCGTCGGCGAAAAAAGAATCACTCGAAAAGATCATGGATGTTGTGAAGATTGGCGATGTACGAGGGCGGCTGATCAAAAACCTGTCGAAGGGCTATAAGCAACGAGTCGGCATCGCCCAAGCCTTGATTGGTAATCCGCCGATCTTAATTTTGGACGAGCCGACGGTTGGCCTTGATCCGCGACAGATTATTGAGATCCGGAATCTCATTAAAGAACTCGGGGAGGAGCATACTGTGATCCTCAGCTCCCATATTCTACCTGAGGTGAGTGCGGTCTGCGAGCGGGTGGTGATTATCAACAAAGGGAAGATCGTAGCCAGCGACTCTCCGGAGAATCTCTCCAAACGGCTGCTGGGGACCAACCGGCTGATTCTCCGAGTGGCCGGGGAGACGACGCAGGTAGTCAAGACCCTTGAAAACGTGGCCGGGATCTCCCAGGTCGAGTCCCGGGGGGTACGGGAACCCGGAACGGTTGATGTGATGGTTGAGTCGGAGACAGAAGAGGATATCCGCCGGCCCTTGTTCTATGCTTTAAGCCAGGCCGATCTGCCAATTTTAATGATGAAGGCCATGGATCTCTCGCTGGAAGAGATCTTCTTACAAATCATTACTGAGGAAGAGGTGGCATCTTAATGCTGGCGGTATTCAAAAGAGAATTCAAGTCCTATTTCCAATCGCCTTTGGGCTTTATTTTAATGGGATTTTTCCTCTTAATCTCCGGGCTGTATTTTGCCATGCTGAACCTCTTAGCAGGCAGCGCGCACTATATTGAAGTCTTGGCGAACATCACGTTTGTCTTTTTGATTGTGGTGCCCCTGTTGACGATGCGCTTGATGACGGAGGATGTCCGTTTAAAGACCGACCAACTCCTTTTGACCAGCCCTTTAAGCATCACCGGTTTGGTCCTGGGGAAATACGGCGCCGCAGTGGCCGTCTTTGGCGTGACGATTTTAATAACCTGTCTCTACCCGTTGATTCTTAACGGCTACGCGATCCTGGCGGTGGGAGAGATCATCGGCGGCTATATTGGTTTCTTCCTGTTGGGGTCGGCTTTCATTGCGATCGGGCTTTTCATCTCTGCGATGACGGAAAATCAAATTGCGGCGGCGATTGCGACTTTCGGCGCCCTCCTCTTGGTTTGGATGCTCGGTTGGGTTCAGGAGGTTCTGCCCAAAGATGCCTTGGCGGGGGCGGTCTTCGCCGGTATTCTATTCATCCTCGCCTGTTATTTAGTGTACCGGACGACCAAAAACTTGCTGGTGAGTATTATCCCGGCGGTGCTGGGGCTCGGTGGGATTGCAGCGGTTTATTTCATCAAGAAAACAGCCTTTGACGGCTTTATTACCTATTTTTGTCAATGGTTCTCCCTAATCTCCCGGTTCCGCAGTTTTACCATGGGGGTCTTTGATTTAAGCGCGATCATCTATTATCTTTCCATCTCTGCTTTGTTTATCTTTTTAACGGTGCGCGTGATCGAGAAAAGAAGATGGAGCTAAAGGAGGGAAACAAATGAAAAAGCTTAATTTGAACAGATTCAAAGCCCGGATCCTTGAGAGTAAACGTTTAAAATATGGTGGTTACGCGACCGTCGTGACGATCGTTTTTATCGCCGTTTTACTCGTGGTTAACCTGCTGGTGGAACAGCTGCCGGTCAAGTTTGACTTGACCCGTAATAAATTGTTTTCCCTCTCCGAGCAAACACTGGATATCCTGGAAAAACTCGACCGGGACATTAATATTTACGGTCTGTACGAAACCGGGAAGGAAAATGCCTGGGTAGAACAGGTGATCAACCAATACCAAGTGAAGACGGACCGGATCAAATACCAGGCGATCGCCCCGGTCAGAAACCCCGGTTTTGTTAAGCAATATGAATCGGAAGAAGGAGCGATTCGGGACGGTAGTCTGATTGTGGTCAGCGGTGACAAGTTCAAAGTGATTGATTATTATGACTTGGTCAACTTCCAGTTTGATCAGTATACTTTCCGGCCGACGGCTGAATCCTTGGCGGTAGAACAACAGATCACCGGGGCGCTCCTTTATGTGACGGCCGAGAAAAATCCGGTAGTTTACACTTTAACCGGGCATGACGAAGCTTCCTTTGATTACCCGGTTACCAGGCAATTAAGAGCGGAGAATTTTGAGTTAAAGGAGCTCAATCTCTTGACAGCCGGGCGGGTGCCGGAGGATGCGGAACTTTTAGTCATTAACAGCCCGCGGCGGGACTTGACCGCCGATGAGTTGCAAAAAATCCGGGATTATATGCGGAATGACGGGCGGGCACTGGTCCTTATGGATCTGCAGGCCAGGGAGTTTCCGAATTTCCAGAACTTCTTTGCCAGCTTTGGGGTGCGCACCCGGGCTGCAGTGGTGGTCGAGGAGGACCAAAACTCCTACGCCGGTAACCAGCTTTGGATTATTCCTACTCTGGAAAAGCACAGCATCACTGACCCCTTAAAGACCGGTGATCTGCAAATGCTGCTCCCGATTGCCCAGGTGATCGAAGAGACGGAATTAAAGAAACGGACCTTGGAGATCGAACCGCTCCTCCTCAGTTCCGAAAAGTCATGGGCGAAAGTCGATCTAGCCTCCACGGACCCGGAGAGAAAAGAGGAAGATTTGGCCGGTCCGTTTACTTTAGCGGTGGCAGTGGTCGATCAGGCCGAGAATTTCGACCGGGATAGCCGGTTAATTCTGGTCAGTAATAGTACCTTTACCGGCGGTAATCTGGTAGCGCAAGTCCCGGGTAATCTGAACTTTATTCTCAACTGTTTTAACTGGCTATGCGAACGGGCAGATAATCTGCAGATTCGCCCGAAGAGTCTGGCCACTCCCACTCTCTTTATGTCCGGAGCACAAGCAATGCTCTTTTCCGGGCTGGTGGTCATCTTGATTCCTCTGCTTGTTCTGGGTTCAGGTGTCTTTGTCTGGTTAAGGAGGCGGAACTTATGAGTAAGTCATGGCGTCTACTCTCTCTGCTCATCGTCCTCTGTTTATTGAGTGGGGCCCTCTGGCTGCTCCGCACGAAGCCGGAGCCGGAGACGGTTGCCTCGACGGAGCGGTTTGTCCTCAGCGAAGTGCCGTCCACAGAGATGGAGAAGATTGTTTTGACTTCCAAAAAGGGAACTTTGGTTTTAAAAAAAGAGGATCAGGTTTGGCGGATCGAGCCGGAGCAACCGTTCGCTGTTGACCAATTCCAGTTGAGTTTGATCGTCAGTAATTTAAGGCGAATCAATGCCGAACGGGTGGTGGATGAGACCGGCGAACGCCGGGCGGAGTTTGGCTTGGAAAATCCCCAGGCCACAGCGGAGGTCTTTTTGACCGGTGGGCGGAAACTCACTTTTTATTTGGGGGCGCCCATCCCGACCGGTGGCGGTTATTATCTGATGATGGAAGGCGATCCCCGGATCTGTACGGTATTGGCTAGTTATGGGGAATATTTCCTAAGCACGGCGACTGATTTACGGGAGCGGGAGTTACCCGGCATTGTGGGTGAAGAACTGACCTATTTCAAACTCGTCCGCACCGGTCAGCCGACGATCGAGATCCAAAGACGGGACGAATCCATGCTTGGTCTGCCCTTCGGTAACTGGGCGATGACCAAACCTTACCAAACGGTGATGGGGCTGAGATGGGAAGAGTTTCAGACGGTCTTAAGTGCGGTGGGGGCGCTCCGGATTGATGAATTTATCGAGGACAAACCTTCGGATCTCAGCCGTTACGGGCTGGCCCAACCAACCGCCGAACTGGAGATCAGGGACCAGAATAATACTTTGCATCTCTTCTTTGGGGCGACTGTCGACGGCAAGACTTACTTTAGGCAGGCGGGTGCACCGGCGGTGATGGCAGTGCAAGCTGATAAACTAGATTTCTTGACGGTAAAACCGTTTGAGCTGATCTTCCGTTTTGCTTATATTGTCGATATTAACCAGGTCGACCGGATTGTGATTGAAGACCGGGAAA
>JAAYGU010000146.1 GCA_012727535.1 Bacillota bacterium
GTGTAGACCTAAGCCCTGAAGAGTTTTTGGAAAAGGTCAAGACTTCTTCAGAGTTTCCCAAAACAGCTCAACCTTCGCCGGCTGATTTCCTTAAACTCTTCCGCCGTCTGTCCACTGAAGGCCATGAAATTCTGTACATTGGGATCTCTTCCGATTTATCGGGTACTTTCGCTTCGGCTTCATTGGCGGCCCAAGAGTTAAGTGGGGTACAGATCGAACTGGTTGATTCTAAAAACCTGTCGATGGGGATTGGCTTGCTAGTCTTACACGCGGCCGAGATGGTGCAGGAAGGAATGGCGCTGACCGATATCGCCGAACGCCTGCGCAAAATGGCTCCCCGGCTTAAAACCTCATTTATCGTTGAGTCTCTGGACTTCCTCTACAAAGGCGGACGACTCACCCGGACACAAGCGCTCATCGGTAGTGTTTTGCAGATTCATCCTCGCATTGAAGTGGTTGATGGTAAGTTGATCATGGCCGAGAAGTTCCGGGGAAGTAAAGCCAAAGCCAATAACCGCCTGCTCGAATGGGCCACCGACGAGAAAGAGTTAATCGCCGACCGCTGGATCTCGGTTACCCACTGCCATGATCTTAATTCTGCCAAGCTCATCGCAGATCAACTGCGGGAGATGAACCTGGCGCGAGAAGTTGTCATTACGGAAGCCGGCGCGGTCATCTCCAGTCACTGTGGTCCGGGAACCGTCGGTATTCTTTTCTTACAAAAAGATACTTAATGATTAGCTCTGTAATCTTGATAATTAGAGAGAGACCCAAGCGGTCTCTTTTTTTTTTCGCAAGCATCAGGCCTTGTGCGTTTTAATGAAAAACACGCGAACAAGTATAAACCACACCCACACGGGCATAGTTTTCGCTCTAAAAAAAACGGCAAAGCACAAAATGGCCTGCCAAAGAAGGATATTCCATTATTAAGTAAAATTAGTAAACTAAACATTTCTTACCAGCAAAGGAGGGACGATCAATGAGTAACCTTGACCAACTCCTCTCTTACTTGCTCTTGATCACGGTTATTACCTTTATCTTCGAACGGATTCTGGAGAACCTGCTCATCCCGTTGCTTCCAGCTTCGAGCCAGACCGATCCTGAGTCCCGGGTTTTAAACCTTCGTACTTATATCACCCTATTTCTCATCTTTGCGCTCGGCTTAGGACTAGCCCTGTCTAATCCGAAGTTCAGATTATTCTCTGCTGGTTTCGGGATGGAGGCAGCACCCTTAATCGATAGTATTTTCACCGCCGCTTTAATGGCCGGCGGTTCACAACCCCTGCATTCTTTGGTCGATCAGATTCGGAAGAAATAAAAAGAGCAATTCATAACCAAGCGATATATTTTTCACGGGTGGGGCAACCTAGTATTTTCCGTAATTATCCTCTTGCCGAGAAATACTGAACAAAGAATTCTCGCCATCGGCCGGCACCGATTCTCTAACGATTTCTTCTTCGCCATAAAGCGGATAGTGGTTCCCCTTTCCCACTACCTTTGCAAACGGACGGATCTTTTCTAGAGTGAAAACGTCGGTGCCACCCATTACTTGCTTCCCTTTTTTGAGTTTGAATTTCCGGACGGAATTTTTCATTAACTCCGCCTGGCTAGACAATTCCTCACTGGCCGAGGCTGTTTCTTCGGCAGTCGCCGAGTTACTCTGGACAACTTCTGATACCTGATCAATGGCCTGATTAATCTGGGCAATCCCGGTGGCTTGTTCATTGGAGGCGGTAGCGATCTTCGCCACCAAAGCAGCGGCTTGATTGACGGTCTCTTCAATCTGATCTAGCTCTTCAGCAGTCTTCCGAGCGATTTTCATTCCAACTTCGGCTTTATGAATCGAATCTTCAATCATAACAGTCGTCTCCTGTGCGGCATTGGCACTGCGCGCCGCTAGATTGCGAACCTCCTCAGCCACCACGGCAAACCCTTTCCCGTGTTGGCCGGCTCTCGCCGCTTCAACCGCCGCGTTGAGCGCCAGGATATTCGTTTGAAATGCCAAATCGTCAATCGCCTTAATCACCTTGGAGATATTACTGGAGGAATCATTGATCTGAGCCATCGCTTCAACCATCTCCTCCATCTGCCGGTTACCTTCTACCGCAATTTCTTTGGCTTTAAGAGTCAGTTCCGCCGCTTGATTGGCATTGACCGCATTCTCTTTGGTCTGAGCGGCGATCTGGGTTACGGTTGCGGTAATTTCCTGAATCGAACTGGCCTGTTCCGTAGTCCCATCTGAAAGCGACTGGCTGGAGACTGCTAACTGATTGGCACCGGCCGCAACTTGTTCGGCGGCAGCATTGATGTTGAGTAAATCAGTATTTAGATTAGCCACCATTTTGTTGAAATTATTAGCCAAATCGCCGATTTCATCCTGGGAACTAATCTTGATTTCACCCGTCAAGTCGCCTTCGCTCATTTTTTTCACTTCTCCAACCAATAGATTGATCGGGCGGGTAATGCTGTTGGCGACCTGTAGGGTAATCGCGACTGCGACGGTCAGTAATAAGAGTGCTAACACTGAAATCGTCGTAGTTGTCGCTCTCACGCGGGCAAAAGCTTCCTTTGGATCTTGCACAACAATCAAACCCCACCCGGTATCGCCAATGGGCGTAAAGGCGGAGAATACTTCCTCCTGTCTTCGGGGATCAAAGTAGCGGCCGACTCCCGCTTCTCCAGCCATGACCTTTTGCACCATGGGAATCTCCACAAAGCTGGTCAGATTGCGGGTCAAATCTTCATCCCGGTGAGCGGCACAGGCTCCACGTTGGTCCACCAGATAGGCGTAGCCGGTTTCCTTGAAAGTCAAGTGCGCACACAAGTTATTCAGTCGGTCGAGGGTCATCCCCCCCACTAGAACCCCAAGCAGTCGACCCTGATCGTCGGTCAATGGGTGGGAAATGGCCACCACCGGTTGATTTAGAGAGGAACTGATGTAAACCTCGGAAATGTGGGCATCCCTTTTTCGGAGCGCACCCTGAAACCAATCACGATCACTGAAATTAATCCGTGCTAATTGCAATTGTTGTTCATAGGGTTCCATGAGAATATTGGTGCCTTCCGCCGTCACTTGTTCTATGTAACGAAAATCGCCGAAATGATCGATGATATTTCTGAAGATTTCCCGTTTGGTTAAATCCAACCCTGGGGGAATACCTTTGAACTCTTCACTAATCGAGGCAGCCGACGAGACATCGCGCACTTCCGGCATGTGGGCCGCGGTCCTGACCATTCCTTTGGCATCATCAAAAAACTGCTGGACGACCTCAGCAAATGACTGCGCCAACAGTATCTGTTCTTCCTTTATTTGCTCTTCCATCTGTTTCCGCATTGAAAAAATGGAAACAACCGTAACAACTCCGATCGAAACGAGCACGATGGCGCTGATAATCACGATCATTTTACTCCTTAATGACCGGCCAAGACCTTTAATACCCATGATCATTACCTCCATTCAAATTACTGGGACTTCCTATTCCGCCTCTGAAAGGGATTTGTTGATTTTATCAAGCTCCAGGTTATTTAATAACTTTTCGCAGTCCAGCAAAAGCTTCACTTTACCCCCAACCTTACCGATCCCTTTGATAAATTGACTTTGGTATTTGTTCCCGAGTTGGGGTGGGGTTACAACATCACGTTCCGGGATTGATAAGACTTCAGCGACTGTATCCACGATTAAGCCCACGGCGTTCTTGTTTACTTCGATCACAATCGTACAAGTCCGTTCATTATATTCGATTTCAGGCTTCTTAAAGCGCGCGCGCACATCAAGTACTGGAATGATATTACCCCTTAAATTGATAATCCCCTTGATGTACGGGGGTGCTTCGGGAATCTTAGTGATCTCCGGCAAACCGACGATCTCCCGGACATACTTGATTTCGATCCCGTATTCTTCTTTGTCCAAGGAAAAGGTAAGATATTTATCTTTCTGCGTATCTTCTCCCCCATCCAAATGTTCCTGGGTCGTAAGATCAACCATTTTCTCATCTCCAATCTTCTGTCTTTAGATAAGATTACGCAAAGCGATGGGAGCCCCACACTATAACTGGGCCATAACTTTCAGCACATGGTCATTGACAAAAGGTTTGACCACAAAATTCTTCGCGCCGGAGAGTACTGCTTCCTTAACATAAGCTTCTTGGCCCATGGCCGAGACAATAACCACTTTGGCCTCGCGGTCGAATTGGATAATTTCATTAAGCGCCGCTAAGCCGTCCATTTCTGGCATGGTTATATCAAGAGTGACAATATCTGGATTAAGCTCCTTATACTTGTCCACTCCTACGCGCCCATTTTCGGCCTCGCCAACAACCTGGTAACCGTTTCCTTCTAGTAATTTCCTTAAGGACAGTCTCATAAAGGCGGAATCATCCACAATCAATACCTTTTTCACCGTAGTTACCTCCTCACGACTTGTTGTCACTGAAAGCAATTTATTCAAGCTCCCCTGTAAAGCCCATTAGCAACACCTTAAAGCGTTCATGGTCCACGGTTTATTTAAAAATAACAATAAAAAACAACCTCCTTTCGGTAGCCCGGCGGTCATGGCTTAACAATCCATGCTAAGCTTTAGATCCGTGGCTTTGCGTCACCTACTTTCGTAGGATTTGCCCTTATCGATTCAGTTGTTTACCATGTATTAAAGGAAAGTATCTATTTTACAATTCTGTTCCTAATGCCGAAACACAAGTTGAGTCCGTATAATGGTGTAAAAATGGTTTTCTAAAAAAATAGGAGAGCCATTAACAAATTCCTCAGTTAGAATAGAAGTTGGACAAACCAAAATTCTAAGAGGAGGAATTTGAATGGCTCA
>JAAYGU010000147.1 GCA_012727535.1 Bacillota bacterium
AGAATGTGTATAAGAGACAGGCTCGGCCGTGGAAATCGTATTCCCATCCGGAGCATTTAAGACGATAATCCCTTTGTTCGTGGCAGCGTCCAGATCGACATTGTCCACGCCGACCCCAGCCCGGCCAATCACTTTCAGCTTGGTCGCAGCGTTAATAACCTTAGCGTTTACTTTGGTCTGACTACGGATAATTACACCGTCGTAACCGCCGATCTTCGCGATTAGCTCGTCCTCGGGCAAGGTAGCAGAAACCTCGGCTTCAATCCCATTCTCCCGTAAAATCGTCACGGCCTTTTCAGAGACATTATCAAGCACTAAGACTTTCATTCCGTCACACCTCCAATTTTTTTTGCCAACGTAAAGCTTAAAAGAGAAAAGCCTCTCATCCCGATAGGGACGAGAGGCTCGTGGTGCCACCCTACTTTTCTTTGCTGGCGCAAAGACTCACGATCCGAAGGAAACCTCCGAATCAAGGTTAACGGCCTTTTCCGGTCGGAATTACTTGTCGCCCTGCGCCCGCGGCGCTTGCGATTTCCTTCCGACAGCTCCGGACCGGGAAATCGATTCGCTCACCAGGACAGGCTTTCCACCGACCGCCTGCTCTCTTGACCCTTCAGCGAACACAGTCCTTCATTGCTTTTATGTTACCAGTAATGTATAAATATTACTTTTAAATGGATGATTTTTTAGTAATTATAGATGGTTATCTCCCAAAAGTCAAGCGCCGTTTCTTTAACAATTTATTACCAACCAGCGTAGTCCCTTGTCGCTCGGATTTCCAGAAAACCAAGCGGATGAATAAAACTCAATCAAGCATTTAAGCCAACCGATCGATCTTAAACAAACCCCAATCTTAAGCCCGGCGCTTTTTCCCCCAGCGCGCCAGGGAGCATCCTTGCCGGCTTGTTGGCAGCTATGCTTCACTGAGTCCGCTCGCGGCGTCAGCAGCAAGCAGAGCAAGGCGAAGGAGGACGGCACGCATAATATTTGATGTATATCGAGTACCGCCCGGACTGAGCAACGCCGCTATGCGAAGCTGATCACGCCGCCTGCCAACAATCCGGCAGATAAATCATGCTGCCTTACTTCTGGCGAATCCAGGGCATCATCGCCCGCAGCTTCTTCCCTACTTGTTCAATCAAGTGTTCTTGTTCGCGACGGCGCATCGCGTTAAAAGCCGGCCGTCCCGTCTTGTTCTCAAGGATCCACTCCCGGGCAAAAACACCCTCCTGAACCTCCCGGAGAATCTTTTTCATCTCCGCCCTGGTTTGCTCGTTAATTATTCTCTTTCCCCTGGTCAGGTCGCCAAATTCGGCAGTGTCGCTCACCGAATAGCGCATGCGGGCGATCCCGCCTTCATAAATCAGATCAACAATCAATTTTAATTCATGAAGGCATTCAAAGTATGCAATCTCTGGTTGATACCCGGCTTCCACCAGGGTGTCGAAACCGGCCTTAATCAATTCACTAACTCCACCGCAGAGCACCGCTTGCTCACCGAAGAGGTCGGTCTCAGTCTCTTCCCGGAAAGTGGTCTCAAGGACTCCGGCGCGGGTCCCGCCAATTCCTTTCGCATAGGCCAAGGCCAGCTCTTTGGCTTGCCCTGAAGCATCTTGTTCCACGGCAAACAAACAGGGCACGCCTTTTCCTTCCTGATAAACGCGGCGCACAAGATGCCCCGGCCCTTTCGGCGCCACCATAAAAACATCAACCTCCGCAGGCGGAATGATCTGTCCAAAATGAATGTTGAACCCATGGGCAAAAGCCAGCGCTTTACCACTCTGCAAATGCGGGGCAATCTGCTCCCGGTACAGCTCGGCCTGCCACTCATCGTTGACGAGGATCATGATCACATCGGCCTCGGCGGTGGCTTCGGCTACCGTTTTGACAGTAAAACCATCCTCGAGCCCGGCATTCCACGATTTCCCCGGACGTAGGCCAAGGATGACCTGAAACCCGCTGTCCCGTAGGTTTTGGGCATGCGCATGTCCCTGGCTGCCATACCCAATGATGGCGATTGTTTTCTCCTTAAGAATTTGGTCATTCACATTTTGGTCATAATAGATCTGCATGAATGCTCCCCCTTTATCTTTTTATCCTTCAGCCTTCGCGTTGGCCGCGCAACATTTATATGTTGTGAAGGGCGTGACGGCTAGCTTTGAACCGCCGAACGCACCATGGCGATCTTACCTGTCCTCACCAGTTCCTTTAAACCGAACGGCTTAATGAGCGCGATCATGGCTTCGACTTTATCCTGCGTCCCGGTCACTTCAATGATGAGCGCATCAAGTGACACATCAATAATCTTCGCCCGGAAGATTTCAACAATCTGCAAGATCTGCGCTCGGTTGGCACTCGTCGCGCTTACCTTAATCAGGGCCAATTCCCGTTCAACCGCATCATCCTTGGTGATATCATTAATCTTAATGACATCGATCAGTTTGTACAGTTGTTTAGTAATCTGCTCAAGCTCGGCTTCATTCTCCGTCTCCACGACTAGGGTAATCCGTGAGATTTTCGGATCCTCCGTCTGTCCGACGGCAATACTCTCAATATTATAACCACGCCGGCTGTAGAGCCCGGCGATCCGCGTCATGACCCCTGGTTGGTTAACCACCAGCATAGCTAGAGTGTGTTTCATGTTTCTCCCACCCCCAACATTTGATCGATGGGACCATTCGGAGGAACCATCGGCAGAACATTTACCTCCGGATGAACCAGGCAGTTCAGGAGCGCCGGGCCTTGATGCTCTAATACTGCTTGGAGGAGCTCTCTGAGTTCTTCTGGTTTTTCTGCCGTATAGGCTTTGATCCCATAAGCTTCAGCCAGTTTGGTAAAGTCGGGGTTCGTTAAGGCTACCTGTGAATAGCGTTTTTCAAAGAATAGTTCCTGCCATTGACGGACCATCCCGAGATATCCGTTGTTCAGAATGATGATTTTCACTGGTAGTTGGTAACTGGCAATGGTGGCCAATTCTTGAATGTTCATTTGAATACTACCATCACCGGCCAGATCAATAACCAGGCGGTCCGGATTGCCCACCTGGGCACCGATCGCCGCCGGGAAACCAAACCCCATGGTCCCTAGTCCGCCGGAGGTGATGAGCGAGCGGGGTCGAGTAAATTGGTAGTACTGGGCGGTCCACATCTGGTGCTGCCCCACCTCGGTACAGATGATCGCGTCCCCCTTCGTCAACGCGCACAACTCCTCAATGACAGCCTGTGGCATGATCGTTCCTTCCTGAGGCTGATAGGCCAGAGGATACTGCTTTTTCCACCGCTCAACCGTCTCGAGCCATTCCTCGTAACGACCTGGCGACAACTGCGGCAGGAGGGCAGAGATAATATTTTTGATGTCGCCCACAATCGGGATGTCGACCCGGACGTTTTTACCGATCTCCGCCGGATCAATATCCAGGTGGATAATCTGGGCATGCGGAGCAAAGGCGTTAATATCCCCGGTCACCCGGTCATCAAAGCGGGCGCCAATCGCCAGTAAAAGATCACAATTGGTGACCGCGTAATTAGCAGCGGCGGTCCCGTGCATCCCCAACATACCTAAAAACAAGGGATGGTTGCTGGGAAAGGCGGTTAAACCCATTAAAGTAGTGGTCACCGGGATCTGGGTTTTCTCCGCCAGACGGAGGAGTTCCTGTTCCGCCCCGGAGGAGATAACTCCGCCGCCGGCATAGATTAATGGTCTGTTTGCCGCGGCCAGGGCAGCACTCGCCGCTTTAATCTGCTTGGCATTCCCTTCATAGTTTGGTTTATAACCAGGTAGGTTAACAGTCTTTGGATAAGAATAATTAAGATGACCGACACTGACGTCCTTAGGAAGATCGATTAAAACTGGACCCGGTCGGCCAGTAGTCGCGATATGGAATGCCTCCTTGATAATCCGCGGCAAGTCGGAGACTTTTTTCACAAGATAATTATGCTTGGTAATCGGCATCGTAATGCCAGTAATATCAGCTTCCTGGAAAGAATCCCTTCCCAACATCGTGGTGGACACCTGCCCGGTAAAGGCAATCACGGGCACTGAATCCATATAGGCGGTCGCCAGCCCGGTAACTAGGTTAGTAGCGCCCGGCCCGGAAGTAGCAAGACAGACTCCGGGTTTCCCTGTTGATCGGGCATAACCGGCGGCGGCGTGTACAGCGCCCTGTTCGTGGCGGGTAAGAATATGAGGAAAATCCTTCTGGTAAATCATATCATAGACCGGAATCACCGCTCCCCCCGGATAACCGAAGATCACATCCACCCCTTCGCGGCGTAGACTTTCCAAGAGCGCTTCCGCACCGGTGATTTTCATCGGTAGGTTCCCTCCTTCTACTCTGATCTTCTCCGTCAGTAAGTAAACCATGCTTAAAAAAGGTTAAAAAAAACGGGCGACCTTCAACCGTCAGCGGCGTCGATCTTCAACGTCATCGACTTTTAAAAGCCTCCCTGTATATCCTCTCGACCTATCTCTGTAAATATAGGTGTTTAAGGAATATTTATACCAATATATCCACTTTTTAATCTTTTGTCAAGCGCAAATACAAAGTTTACAAGAAAATCACAATCCCTTTATTGGCACCTCACTTGATAAATATTCTCAATGGTTTCCCCCTGGTCTTCCCAGGTGAGGGTCAGGGTGTACACCCCAGCCATCATTAATTCCACGGAAACCTCCTTGAGGATGATGCTTTCTTGATCAGAAGACGGCTTCACTGTCCATTGATCCTTCCACACCAAGTGGCCACGTGGATCAGTCAGGCGCGCTTTCACTGGAACCACCGGTAGATTAGTCCCCTGTTGATCATTGCTAAAACAGATCGGACACTGCAGAATCGTTCTTACCCGGTAACGTTCTTGTGGGAGCAGAGCAAAGACATAGACCGGACGGTAACAGAGCGCCACCAGATTGAAACTTGTCTTCGGCACCCCCTGCCAGTCGACAATCGACCAGGAAAGGCCCGGTTGCAAATCACGGAAGCTGTGGAGCAGCATCCCGCCGGTAGGATTATATTTATGAAAACGTAAGCGGTCAATGTAAAAGCGGAGCGTCTCCCCTTGTTCCCTTTCACTGAGTGCTTTTAACTCACCCACAGTTTTCGCTCGTTTCCACGAGGCCGGGATCTCTTCGGGACTGACCAGTGCCGGTTTGCTTTCATCTTGTTCTGCCGGTGAATAGCTTTTCCGCCCAAACCAGGAAACAAACCGGAGTGATCGTTTCCGGCTTCCGACGCGGTAACGGTTAAACTTAAAGATTTCGGCCGGGAAGTCAAAATGAAAACCGGTATCGGCCGGTACCGTAATACCCCGCCCCCCGGAGAGAGGAAACACCGGGCGGCTTGGATCCAGTTCGCTTAAACGGGCGGCCAACTTTTTAACTTGTGCGCTAAACGGAGGTTTAACCGGCTCCTGCACCTCTTCATAGCCGCTTTTATTCGCGATCGTCCATAAAACAACCGAGGGATGGTTGCCTAAAAAACGATACATCTCTTCCAATTGTTGAAAAGCTCCAGTGAGATAAAGTAAGGGACGGCTGGTGTTGAGCGGGAAATCTTGCCAAACGAGAATCCCTGCGGCATCCATGGCCTGATAAAACTGTGGTTTTTGGATATGTTTATAGCAACGGACGATATTCTGGTAGCTCTGTTTTAAAAGTTTAATCTCGTTTTCATAGGTTTCGAGCCCGACCTTACTCAGATATAAAGCCGGTGGTAAGTAGTTTGAACCTTTCAGAAAAAGCCGCTCCCCGTTTAAGTATGGGATGAGGTTTTTTACGGTAAAGACCCGGAAGCCGACCACCGTTTCGACCTGGTCCCACTTGTCTGTCCGGTTAACTAGGGCAAGGGTAGCCCGGTAAAGGTAAGGTGTACCTAAATCCCAGGTTTGCCAGAGTTGGACTCCTTTAAGCTCAAACTGTTGTTGCACGGTATTAAGCCCAGGCTGCAAATCAAGTTGAAATTCACGCTCAAAACTTAGACTGGCAAAGTTTTCCGGGTCCAACTTTAAAGCGGCGGAGATTTTGGTCGCGGCGGTCGAATAAACCTCCATACTCAGGGTGACCAGCGCACCCTCCCCGGTCAGTTGGTCAGTACGTAGATTCCAGCTCTCCACATAAGCCGGGCCGCTACTTATAATCCGGATTGGTTGCCAGAGCCCCCCAGGATTATAATCCGGGGGAAAAACTTGGTCACTCGCGAAAACACCAGTCAAGAAGGTATCAGCCATTCCTTCCGGTTGCCGACCGGGTGATTCCACTTCCAGGAGTAATTGGTTCTCGGCTTTTAAATAGGGGGTAATATTAAAACATGCCGGATAAAAATACCCTTCTCTCCCACCTAAGGCATAATTATTAAGATATGCCCGGTATTTGTAGAAAACCCCACCGATCTCCAGGCGATAAATCCGATCGGCCTGCGGGGAAAAAGTAAAATTCCGCCGGTAGACCATCTTCCCAGAATAATGAGTAAATGCCCCGTTTTCCTGCCAATGAGCAGGAATTTCTTGTTTCACCCAACCTTCTTCGGGTACCGCTTCACTCATCCACAAACCGCTAAACTCAGCCACGGGATGTAATTCCCAAGTGCCGTTTAGACTAAATGTTTCCAGCAAAACGCTACCCCCTTCTTGTTGCCACCGTTTTCTAACCTCGATCCGCCCTTATTTTTTAGTTCATCCTCCAGTCAGCGGATATTCATCAATTTTTAACCACTACTTAGTTATTTGGGCATCCGATGGGGATTTCCTTCATTGATTTGATAATTTTTCTCTACAGTGGTATATCCTATGTTGACACTTGGGCTTTTATGGGGATTAATTTTGGCGCTCCGGAGCGAAAGGTCAGGGGCAGCCAGCGGCCCTTGACCAACTCCTGCTCTTCTTTGCCAGTCACCATTTTGAGGAGCAACCCATTGGTGGTCTTCACTTCCAGATAGTAACCATGACCAAGGTACTCCAGGGTAACTAGCTCACCGGTGAACAGGGGGGTATGATCGGTGATCATTACATCTTCGGGGCGGATCATTAACAGGTAAGAACCGGGTTTCTGCTTACTCCCCGGCATAGTAAAAACCGTGGCCTCGTCGAAAGTAATTGTTATCCCGGCGTCAGTTGACTGAACCTCACAAGGAATCAAGTTGGCATCGCCTAAAAACTCGGCAACAAAGGAATGGACGGGGTTACAATAGACCTCCGCCGCCGTTCCGATCTGCATGATGCGCCCGTTTTTCATCACGGCTAAACGTGCGGAGAGCGAAAGCGCCTCTTCTTGCTGATGGGTAACAAAGATGGTGGTAAAACCCAGCCGTTCTTGTAGCTCGCGCAGTTCCCGCCGCAAGCGCCGCCTGATTCCGTAATCCAACGCGGCAAAGGGTTCATCCATCAATAGTAAGCAAGGCTGGGGTGCCAGCGCCCGGGCCAGCGCCACCCGTTGTCGTTCCCCCCCGGAAAGTTCCTGGATATTGCGGTTTTTTAATCCTTCGATTTCAAAAAGGGCTAATAACTCCTCCACCCTTGCTCTCCGCTGCTCTACCGGTAGGCGTCGGACTTTTAACCCATATTCAATATTACCGGCCACTGTTAGATGGGGAAAAAGGGCATAATCCTGAAAGACCAAACCAATCTTGCGGTCGGCCGGCGAAACCGCCGTCACATCCCACCCATCCAGAATAATCCGCCCCCGGTCGGGCTGTTCCAGCCCGGAGATGAGCCGGAGAAGCGTAGTTTTCCCGCATCCACTAGGGCCGACTAAAGAGAAAAACTCCCCTTCAGAAACGGTAAATTCCGCAACAAGCTGGAAACCCGGGTAGTTCTTCTCGACCTCGATCTGCAAGTAATCTTTGTTCATTCTATTCTCACCTATACAGTCATTTCACCACATCTTACTTTAGCTTCTCAGTTACTTCTCACTTCTCAGTTTCCACTTCCAACGTCTTACTACTCACTTCCTACTTCCCAGCCAGGCAGGAATATAAGCTTTGCATAGACCCCAGTACTACTCATATCTTCACTAAAATCTAACTTACAACCTCTCTTTCAAACCCCGCGAATCTTCATACGTGGTCCTCCAACTTCCCGGCATCGACTAGGCTAAAGAGTATGAGTGACAATAAGATAAAGACCGTCCCCAAAGCAGTCGCCAGCGGAAAATGATAATGGCCGATTAAACGATAGACCGCCACCGAAAGGGTGACCAGCTTCCCTTGGCCTAAAACCAGGACGGCGGAGAGATCTCCCAACGACAAGGCTGCCCCGTAGGCCAGGGCACTGCCCAACGCACGTTTTAATAACGGAAACTCGGCCGTCCAAAAGAGTTCCCGGCCGGTTGCCCCCAGCAATTGAGCAGCCTCTAATAGCTCCTCCCCCAGTTCCCGCCGGGCAGTGCGGAGAATCGAATAAACAAGTGGAAAAGCCAAAAAGACCTGTGCCCAAATGAGCAAGACCCAGGTGGGGAGGGCTCGACCGGTAAGATTAATCAAACCAAAGGCAAAAGTGAGAAAGGAGACACCCGTTGGCAGTTGCAGCCAAAGGTCAGATCGATCCCAGCGGTACCGGCGGCGTTGTTTCGCTACTAGGTCGGCGAGGAGAACCGTGATTAAGGCAACCACGACGGCCAACAGGAAACTGGTTACTACAACCGAAACCAGCCTTTGACCAACGGCAAAGCGGAATTCTTCCCTAAAAAGCAGCCGGTAGTTCTCCAGCGTCCAGGCCCCGGCCGCCTGGCCCCGTTGTTGGAAGGAACGAATTGAGACCAACAATAACGGCAATACAAAAAAGAGCAAGGTTGCGACCAGATAGACGAGGAAAAAGAGCGCGCGACACCTGTGCCGTTTCAGGCTAAGCGGGGGGAGATAACTAAGCTCCCCGCTGTACCGACGGGCGTTCCGCCCCGTCCAGTTCTGGACCGCTAAGACCCCCGCCAGAAAAAGGAGTTGCAACCCTGCCAACATACTAGCCCGGTCAAAATTGAGCTTATGATTGTACTCAATATAAATCAGGACTTCAAAGGTTTGATATAAATAGCCACCCAGAACCAGCACGACCGTAAAACCAAGAAATGAATAGAGAAAAACCAGGGTAAATAAATAACCGACCGTCGGTAGAAGCAAGGGCAGGATGATCCGGAACCAGGTTTCGAATTTCGAGGCGCCGAGCATCAAGGAGGCCTCTTCCAGCCGCGGGTTGAGCCGTTCCCAACGTTCTCCAAGCATCCGCAGGCAAAACGAGAAGTTGTAGAAGACATGGGCCAAGACGATCCCTTTAAACCCATATAACTCGGTGAATGTCACTGTTCTCCCGGGAAAGAGGTAGGCCAGTAGTTGATTGAAAAAGCCGTTCCGTCCGTAAAAGACCACCATCCCCAAGACCACTAGGATCCCCGGAAGCATGAACGGGATAATCATCATACTGCGCAAGAGCCTTTTACCCGGAAAATCGTATCGACCAAAGAAGTAAGCGCCGGGTAAAGCCAACAGTAGACTGAACAAAGCGCTCAGCAAGGCCTGTTTGGTCGTGAACGTGAGCACCTTCAGCGTCTGTTCTGAACTGAGCAAGCCGAGCAGCGCCGTCCAGGCGTTTCGGCCAAGGAACGCCCGGCTTAAGACAGATAAAACCGGCAGGTAAAAAAGGCACAGTAAAACATAGTAAAGAACTGACCGGCCGCCTCTTTTCTCTCCTCTCTCCTTTTTCCGGGCAAGAGACGAGAACCGCTTCATTCGTTAATCACTTGTTCCCAGGCCGCCAGCCACCGCTCTAAATTGGCCGCCACGTCCTCTGGCGGAAGATTGAACAGCCGGTCGGCCTGAGCCGCGATCCGGAAACTGGCCGGTAGTTCCAGATCGGCCCGCACCGGATACATGAATTGGGTCTCCGGGATCAGCCGCTGAAAGTCGGGCGAGAGTATATAATCAATTAACAGCCGGGCGCCCTCCGGGTGCGGTGCATGCTTAACAATCCCTGCTCCTTCAATTTGAGCGTAGGCACCGCCATCGAGAACTAACGCTTGATAACGTTCTGTCTCTTCATAGAGCAAGTGATAGACCGGACTGGCTCCATAGGAAAGAACCAGTGGTACCTCGCCACTGGTAAAGATCCCATAGGCTTCATCCCACCCAGGGGTAATGGTCAAAAGGTTTTTCTTAAGTTCCCGCCAGTAGTCAAGATATCCTTCTTCGCCAAAGAGGGCAATAGTCGTCAATAAAAAGGCCTGCCCCGGTGAGGAAGTCAAGGGATTCTCCACCACGATCTTCCCCCGATAATAAGGATCGAGCAAATCCTGGTGAGAAGTTGGTACCCGTTCTAAACGCTGACTATCGTAGTTAAAGACAATATAGCCGTAATCGAAGGGGGTAAGATAAAAATCCGGATCAAAGACCAATTCGGGTTTAATTGCTTCCGCTGCTTTCGGCTTATAGGGCTCCAGCACATCCAGGCTGACGGCTTTGGGTAGATAATTATTATCCAAACCAATCACCACATCAGCCTGGGGTTGCTCTTTCTCCTGCACCAACTGGTTGAGGAGCGGACCGGTATCGGAGAAGGATCTGAATTCTACCTTTAACTGATGTTCCTGCTCAAAGTGGGAGACAATCTGCTCAACTAAGGCCGTGGGAAAACTGGAATAAGTGTAAACCGTCAACGGCTTCTCCGGTCTTCCCAAGCAGCCACTCAAAGTGAGCGCAATCCCGAGGATGACGAGGAATAACTTTTTTTTCATACAAAAACGCCTCCTTATGACTGCCCGGACGGAAGCGAGATAAAGAAAAATCCCCGACCAGGGGATTAGAGGACTCTTTTCCCTACGCCGGCATTACCCGGATCAGGTTTAAGGGTATAATCTCAGCCCCGTCTGGAGCACCCCTTTTAATTTGCCCATATTATACCATATCTTATACCAAGGAACAAGCCGAGCAATGTTTGACCAAAGCAACCACTTGGGCGGCGATCCCCTCCTGGCGGCCGATAAAACCCAGCCTTTCCGTGGTGGTTGCTTTAATGTTAACCTCCGTTACTGATAAGCCGAGACGGGTAGCTAAATTCTCCCGGATCAAATGCCGGTAAGGGGCGAGCTTTGGGTATTGGGCGATCACCGTTACGTCAACATTGACCGGACGGGCACCGCTTTGCGCTAATGCTGTCATCACATCCTCTAGTAAGCGGCCGCTGTCAATGTTGTGATAGGCCGGATCGTTATCGGGGAAATGCTCTCCAATGTCTCCCTGCCCGACAGCCCCTAAAAGGGCATCCATCAAGGCATGAATGAGGACATCAGCGTCGGAGTGCCCTTCCAGCCCCACCTCTGAAGGTATTTCTACCCCGCCCAGTACCAAACGGCGGCCAGGGACCAAGCGGTGGACATCAAAGCCGTATCCCACCCGTAACCCGTCAGAAGCAGGGGAGGGTAACCCTCCCAAAAAAGCCTCGGCCACCCGCAAATCTGCCGGCGTGGTAATTTTTATATTCCGTTCGGAACCGGGGACTAACTGAACCGGATGACCCGTTTTCTCCACCAAAAAGGCATCGTCGGTCGCCCCGGTTAGCCTCTCCGTCCGCGCTTGGGTATAGGCCGCCCACAAAACTGGCCAGGTGAAAACCTGGGGTGTCTGCACGGCCCGGAGCTTGCTCCGCTCCGGAGTAGAAAGAATAAAGCCCTCCGCTCCAACCTCTTTGATCGTATCTTTAACCGGAACCCCAGCCACCGCTGCTCCTGTTTGCCGGGCGGCCGCCACGACGCGCTCAAGCACATCCCGTTCCAATAAAGGCCGGGCGGCATCGTGGATCAGAAGCAACCGTCGCTCCTCTGGAACCCGCCAACCCGTCCACTCCCGGACGGCTAATAAGGCTGAATAGATCGAGTCTTGTCTCTCCTTTCCTCCGGGGCAAAAATACACCTTCTTCTCCAGAAACTCTCTCTTCAGTAACCGGGCATATGTCTCCTGCTCCGTCACAGAGACTGCAATAAAAAAAGCTTCAATCGCCGGGAGGTTGAGCGTTTTGAGCGTCCGCAGGAAAATCTCTTCTCCCGCCAAAGGGATAAGTAGTTTTGGTCTCTCCTCTCCTTGCGCCTTCATCCGGCGACCGGAACCGGCGGCCGGGATAATGGCGATCATCTGCCAATCCTGTCTTCTTTCCATTTTCTTCACCGCCATTTAGCTATTGATCGTCTTCGTTTACATGTTTCGACGATTTTTAAGCTCCCCTTTAGTCCACTTTTGACTTCAATATAAAAGGCGGGATTAACTCCCGCCTGACATTCAATATATGTACCCGGACGCTCATCTCTTCTTAGGATAAAGAAGAAGCTTTCGGGACGAGCGCCTCTTTTGGTTTGGCGAAGATCATGCGTCCCGCTGCGGTCTGCAACACGCTGGTCACAGTCACCACGATCTCTTCTCCAATATATTGTCGACCTCCGTCAACAACAATCATAGTCCCATCTTCCAAATAGGCAATTCCTTGTCCGAATTCCTTACCGTCTTTGATCACCTGAACGGTGACCTCCTCCCCGGGGAGGACAATCGGTTTAATCGCATTCGCGAGTTCGTTGATGTTTAAAACCGGAACACCATAAAGCTCTGCTACTTTATTCAAGTTGTAGTCATTGGTAATGACTTTGGCATCTAATAATTTCGCCAAGCGGACGATCTTAATATCAACATCGGCTAGCTCATCAAAATCTTGATCATAGATGCGGATTGAAAGAGCAGGGTCTTTCTGCATTTTGTTAAGAATATCGAGTCCCCGGCGTCCCCGGTTGCGTTTCAGCGAATCAGAGGAATCGGCGATCCTTTGGAGCTCAGCAACGACAAAACCTGGAACAACCAGGATTCCCTCTAAAAATTCCGTCTGGGAGATATCCATAATCCGGCCATCGATTATACTGCTCGTATCGAGTACTTTATAAGACGACTTGCCGCCAGTACTTTTCCCTTTGGGCCAGCTTTTTTCCGGATTTTTGGGCAGCGTGCCTAAGTAATTCAGAATCTCTTCTTTTTTCCGGTGGCTAACTTGCGTCGTGACCCCGCTGATCGTCAGGATAATCATCAGGGCAAACAGGTTTCCCAGGGGACCCGGTAGACTATTAACCGGCAGCGTAACAACAATTAGCCCGGAAAGAATTAGTCCAAACAGCATCCCCAGACCGACCACGATCAGCTCCGGAACAGTAATCTTTTGGAAACTATCCTCAATTTTCCTCCATAAAAACTTTAAAAACCAATTCCCTACCAAATAACCGACCCCCGAACCCACTAAAGCACAGGCCGAAACGATCAGTAAATGGAGTTGTGGGAAAAAGGAAAACAGTAAATAATAACAGGTAAAACCAACTGATAATCCAAATAAAACGGTTAATATCTTCATCAACATGTGCGAAGACACCTCCTTTCTCCATAAATTATCCAGAATAATAAATAATATCCCTCGGATCGAAGATTAGTTGACTCCGATCTCTCCAGCGCCAGTTAAAGGATAAATTATTACTTGAAAAAAACGCCAGTAACCCTGGCGTTAATTGAGGCATCCCTCAATCATTATTTCGACCTGATCTTCATCCATATTCTGGGCGAGGGCTAATTCACTTAAGAGAATCTGTTTCGCATTTTCCAGCATTTTTCTTTCTCCAGTCGAAAGACCTTTCTCCTTATCCCTCATTGTCAGGCCACTTACGACCTCCGCCACATCGTAAATACTACCGGTTTTGATCTTTTCCAGGTTCGCCCGGTAGCGACGATTCCAGTTTGCCGACATATCCTGGTCTTTATTGCGTAAAACTTCAAGCACCTTGCCGACTTCTTCGCGGCTAATAACCTCCCGCAACCCAACTAGATCCTTGTTGCAAACAGGAATCATCACTTTCATTTCCCCGCTGGTGAGCTTGATTATATAGTAATCTTCAGGAACTCCTGACAGATTTTTCTGCTCAATCCCTTCAATCACCCCAGCCCCGTGCATCGGATATACGATCCTGTCTCCAACATTAAACATTAGTTTACCTCCAAAGTATTGATCTAACATTGATTATTATAACACGAGACCGGGGTTTATGTCAATTTGTATAAAGTATAAATTTTAGCAGATTGCAATACCAAAGTCAAGGTTTTTTTCCGATTAAGCTTAAGTCCTAAATGGCAAGTTTAATTACCCTACATTTTTAAAAATGATGACGATTAAATGTGCCGATCCAATAAGACCTGTTCGCGGAGGCGGCGCAGGCCTTCTTTGATTGATTTGGCTCTAACCTCCCCAATGCCTTCAACCTCATCTAATTCTTCCAACGAGGCCCCCACGATATTCTGCAGGTCTTTAAAACGTCGTACTAAGTTTTCAATGACCGGTAAGGGAAGCTTTGGAATTTTTTTGAGAATACGAAAGCCCCGCGGCGTCACCGGCACATCCAGCGATTGAGTGGAATAGCCAAGTTCTTTCGCTACTGCTCCCAGGTCAAGCAATTCTTCATAAGTCCAGTCGGATAGGGTTGCACATACCTTATCCAATTGGTTGAAGTCTAACAGGTAGTCCTTCAACACAAGCAACCCTTCGGCTTCCAGATCAAACATCAACTCCTCCAGTTGCATGTTAACCAAACGGCCTTCCGTACCCAATTCGTAAACATAAAGTTCGATCTCCTTGGCGATCCGGGAGACCATGGCCGTTCGTTGAACAACTGTGCAGACATCGGTTAGGGTAACCAGATCCTCAAATTCCAACGCGCTTAAGTTGACCAGTGCTTGGTCCAGGACGCTTTTGTATTTTTCCAGGGTCTGGAGTGCTTGGTTAGCTTTTGCTAAAATTGTGCCAACATCCCGCAAAACATGGCGTTCATTCCCCTTAAAGAGAGTGATTAGGTTGCGCCGTTGTGAGATGGCAATCACCAGTTCCCCCGTCTGCACCGCCACCCGTTCGGCCGTCCGGTGGCGGGAACCGGTTTCCCTGGTCGGTATGATGGAATCCGGCGTTAAATGGGTGTTGGCCAGTAATATTTTTTTAGCATCACTGCTTAAGATAATCGCCCCGTCCATCTTGGCCAGTTCATAAAGGCTAGCCGGGTTTAGGTCCGCATTGATATGGTAACCACCATCCACGACCTTCATTACTTTTTCCGTGTCCCCAATCACAATCAATGCTCCTGTCCGGGCACGCAGGATATTTTCGAGTCCCTCGTAAAGTACGGTACCGGGCGCTACCATCTGTAAAACTTTGATGATTTCGGATTCATTCCCAGCCAAGCTCACTCCCCCTCCTTTTTCTTAAGGGCGGCCAACAGTTCCTGGATATTACCAATTCCCTGAACCTTAATTGTTTTGTCCCCCCCGAGTTCACGGCTTAAACCTTGAGGGATCACGAGGTGTCGAAAACCGTGATTGCGCGCCTCTTCCAAACGCCTTTGCCCACCGCCGACTCTCCGTACTTCGCCGGTAAGCCCGATTTCGCCAAAAGCTGCTAAATCTGGGGGCAACGGCCAATCGTAAAAGCTGGAAACGACCGCTAGGGCGACCGCCAAGTCGCAAGCCGGCTCATCGGTTCTGACCCCGCCAATCACCGAGACATAGACCTCGCGACTGGAAAGGGGCAATCCTCCCCGGCGTTCTAAAACAGCCAGCACCATCGCCACCCTTTGCTGATCCAAGCCGGAAACAAGACGGCGCGGGTTGCCGGGATTGCCGATGGTTACTAAAGCTTGAATCTCAACCAACAAGGGTAAACTTCCTTCTATGATCGGAACTACCACTGTCCCGCTCTGACCAGGACGACGTTCAGAGAGGAGAAAAGCGGACGGATTCTGCACTGGCGTCAAGCCTTTTTCCCCCAGATTAAGCAGAACGATCTCCTGAGTTGAACCAAAACGGTTTTTAACGACCCGTAAGACCCGGTAAGCAAAGCGCCGGTCGCCCTCGAAAGAAAGGACTACATCTACCATATGCTCAATCAGTTTCGGACCTGCCAGTAATCCGCTTTTGGTAATATGTCCCACCAAAAAGCAGATCATACCTTTTCTCTTAACGTAGCCCAGCAACGCTTGGACCACTTCACGCACCTGGGCCGGACTACCGGGAAAGCCGGGGCTCCCCGCACCCTTAACCGTTTGCACGGAGTCAATGATCAGTGCTACCGGATTGAGCCTTTCCGCTTCGACGATAATGTTTTCCACTTCCTCCTCCGCATAAAGGAAGAGTTGAGCGGCGCTTAACCCGAGTCGGCGGGCTCTCAATTTGACTTGGGTTAGTGATTCTTCGGCGCTCACATAGAGTACTTTTCCATACTGGACAGCCAATCGGTCAGCCACTTGCAGTAAAAATGTAGATTTACCAGCCCCGGGTTCACCTCCTAAAAGAAGAAGGGAGCCGGGGACCAGACCCCCGCCGAATAAGCGATCCAGTTCGGGACAACCAATCTCTAAGCGCTGCTCTTCTACAGCCTCGTCACCTTCCAAGTTCAGCGGTACCGCCGTCCCGGCCGGTTCGACTCGTTCGGCTGCGGGGGATTGCTCTTTGGCGACCTGACGAAAGGTGTTCCACATTGAGCAAGAGGGACATCTTCCTAACCATTTAGGCGATTCGTAGGCACAATTGTCACAGACAAAAAAGGTTTTCTTGCTCATGATATACCTCTTGTCAGAGATTTCGCCCGAAATTTCGGCGTTTATCTCAAATATTCTTAACTTTACCAAAAAATCCTTCCTCTCAGGAAGGATTTTTTGTCGCTTTACGCTTAATTAACCTAAGCCCGTGCGCCGGTTTTATCTTTTCCTTTGCTGAATTTGAGCTCATCATTTTCCAGATCGACGATTACTTGGTCCCCTTCTTGAAAATTGCCCCGGAGAATCTCTTCTGCCATCGGGTTTTCCACCAACCGCTGGATCGCCCGGCGCAGTGGTCGGGCGCCGAATAAGGGATCGTATCCTTCTTTGTAGATTTTTTCTTTGGCGGCCGAGGTAATCTCAAGCTGCAACCCTTGTTCCGCCAACTGACTGCGGAGATTCTTCAACATCAGTTCAATAATCTCTTGCAGGTCATTTTGGGATAAGGGGTGGAAGACGATGATCTCGTCGACTCGATTCAGGAATTCTGGGCGGAAGGTCCGCTTTAATTCATCCAACACCCGTTCCTTCATCTGTTCGTAGTTGACAACCTCATCCTCTTCTTCCTCCCTGACCTTAAAACCGATCGTGCCCGAACGTTCAATCAGGTTGGCTCCGACGTTCGAAGTCATAATAATTACAGTATTTTTAAAATCAACCGTCCGGCCCTGGGCGTCGGTTAACCGGCCGTCCTCCAAGATTTGCAGGAGGATGTTGAAGACTTCCGGATGCGCCTTTTCCACCTCATCGAGCAGGATGACACTATAGGGCTTACGCCGGATTTTTTCGGTTAGTTGGCCCCCTTCCTCAAAACCGACGTAACCGGGAGGGGCGCCGACCAAGCGGGAGACTGTGTGCCGTTCCATGTACTCCGACATATCGACTCTAACCATCGCGTTCTCATCATCAAAGAGCGCTTCGGCTAAGGCGCGCGCCAGTTCCGTCTTCCCAACCCCGGTAGGGCCAAGGAAGATAAAGGAGCCCATCGGTCGTTTCGGATCTTTCAAGCCAGCCCGGGTCCGCCGCACAGCTTGGGCAACAGCATCGATCGCCTCATTCTGCCCGATCACCCGCCGGTGCAGGATCTCTTCCAGATGTAAGAGGCGTTCACTCTCCCCTTCCTGCAGTTTGGTCACAGGAATCCCGGTCCAACTGGCTACCACTTCGGCCACATCTTCGGCGGTCACGGTTGGTTCCAAACGGCCTTGCTCTTTTCGCCAATTGTTTTTGTCAGCTTCTAATTGGGCGCGCAGCTTCTGTTCTTCATCACGAAGCCCGGCCGCTTTTTCAAACTCTTCGTTACCAATCGCTGCTTCTTTCTCTTTTTGTACCTGTAGGATCTTATCCTCAAGATCCTTAAGGTTGGGTGGCGTAATCGTAGTCTTCAGTCGTACTTTGGAGGATGCTTCGTCCATCAAATCAATCGCTTTATCCGGTAAATAGCGGTCGGAAATATAGCGGTCGGCAAGCTCAACCGAGGCTTGGATGGCCTCATCTGTAATTTTTACGCGGTGATGAGCCTCATAACGATCCCTCAAGCCCAACAGAATCTGGACTGATTCTTCACGGGTTGGCTCGCCAACGATGATCGGTTGGAACCTCCGTTCTAAGGCCGCATCTTTTTCCACATGTTTTCGGTACTCATCAAGAGTGGTCGCGCCGACGCATTGCAGTTCACCCCGGGCTAAAGCCGGTTTCAGAATATTGGCGGCATCAATGGCGCCTTCTGCTGCTCCGGCTCCGATTAAAGTATGCAACTCATCAATAAAGAGAATTACATCGCCGGCCTGCCGGATCTCTTCCAGGACTTTCTTCATCCGTTCCTCAAATTCACCCCGGTACTTAGAACCGGCCACCAACGAACCCATATCGAGAGTGATTACCCGTTTGTTTTTGAGAATTTCGGGGACGTCACCGGCGACAATCTGTTGGGCCAGCCCTTCAACAATCGCAGTTTTACCTACCCCCGGCTCTCCGATTAAGACTGGATTATTCTTAGTCCGGCGGGACAGTACCTGGATCACCCGTTCGATCTCCTTTTCCCGGCCGATCACCGGATCAAGCTTGCCAATCTTGGCGAATTCGTTCAATCCCGTCCAAACTGGTTTAAAGTTTGGGTTTTCACGGAACCTCCTTTGGGTCCGCCCCAACCGACATTGACATTTCCACCGAGGAGTTTAAAGACTTGTTTACGGGCGCTCTCCAGGTCAACCCCCAGGTTTTTCAGAACCTGGGCGGCCACCCCTTCTCCTTCCCGGATCAGGCCCAACAGAAGATGTTCTGTTCCCACATAGTTATGGCCTAATTGCCGGGCTTCATCAAGCGCCAGTTCAATGACGCGTTTGGCCCGGGGAGTGAAGGGAACCTCACCCAACACGATCTGCTCCCCGACGCCGATAATCTTCTCGACTTCCATCCGGACTTTTCCGAGGTCAACGTCTAATGATTCCAAAGCTTTAGCGGCCACGCCCTGGCCTTCCTTAATTAAACCCAGTAACAGGTGCTCGGTTCCTACCACATTATGACGTAACCGTGTTGCTTCTTTCTGCGCATGAAGCACCACCCGTCGTGCTCGCTCCGTAAACATTTCAAACATCGTTATCACCTCTGCTTCTATATAATATTATTTACTGCTGGTCGCTAAATGTTCCCTGATCACCGCTGCTCGGTAATGATCACGCTCTCCAGGTGAGAGCTCCCGACCGATTAACTTCTGCAGAATGGCCGGTCGGATCAAGAAGAATAACTCTTTCACTGTCTGCCCCTCTGCCTTAGGAATCAGGTTCATCACTGCTCCCATCAGTACATCACTGAGGAGTTTAATCGTCTCCTCCGAGGAGATTAAACGGGAGTGGGTTAAAAGTCCATACGCCCTGTTTACCCGGTTTTCTAGTTGAAGCCGGGATTCATTGGCCAGCAGAGCATCGCGGGCCGCGCGCTCCTGATCGATCACCTGTTTCGTCACCGAAACGATCTTGCCAATCACCTCTTCTTCGCTTAAACCGAGGGTCACTTGATTGGAGATTTGATATAAATCACCTGCCGAATCAGTCCCCTCGCCATAGGCGCCCCGAACATTCAGTCCAACATTGGGAAGGACCGATAAGACTTTTTTTACCTGGCCCACCATCTTCAGGGCCGGTAGATGAACCAGGACTGAAGCACGGAGACCGGTCCCCACATTAGTGGGGCAAGTCGTAAGGTAGCCTTTTTCTTCATCAAAGGCAAAATCGAGTTTTACTTCCAGTAGCTGATCGATCTGCTCCGCACTCTCCCAAGCTTTTTTTAGTTGTAAACCCGGTAAAATACTCTGAATTCGTAAATGATCCTCCTCATTCAGCATGATGGCCACGGTTTCATCCTGATTCAATACAACCCCGCGATGGGCCGGATTTTTAAGCAAATCCAGGCTCACTAAATATTTTTCAACTAGCACAACCCGGTCATGTTGGTCCATGTCATCCAGGCGTTGAAGCACAAAATTTTCAAATTGGCTGGAGGATTTTAAGGCTGCACCAATCTGGTCAATGACCTCTTCTAACTGTACCTCTCCTGCATGATAGGGAAAGGAAATTTGATTTATGTTCCGGGCCAGTCTCACCCTACTACTAAAGACGATATCACCATCGGGTGCCGGCTCTTTTAACCATCCTGGCAGTAGTCGTTTAATCTGAGCTTCGAGGCTCATCCGTACTCACCTCCTATTTCAACTCCGCTTCTTTGGCTTTAATTTCATCGCGAAGTTGAGCGGCTTCTTCGTAGGCTTCCCGTTTAATGGCTTCCTTCAGTCGGCGGCGCAGTACCTCCAGTTCTTTGCGCGTCCGAATCCGACCGCCGATGTTGTGGGGCACTTTGCCCGTATGACTAATACTCCCATGAATTCTACGAAGTAAAGGATTTAGGTATTCGGCAAAAGTATGATAGCAATCAGCACAGCCCATCAGTCCAATTTTTCTAAAGTCAGTAAAAGTCAGTCCACAAGTAGGACATTTTTCGATACCTAGCGCTTGCCGCTCAGTGAGCGTTTCACTTTTGACCCCGAATTCGTTTTCCAGCAGCCCTGCTAAGAGATGATGGAAAGAAAAATTCGGTTCAAAAAGAAACCCCAGCTCCTGCCCTGTTTCGTTGGCGCATACCTCGCATAGGTGCGATTCAGTTTTATGGTTATTCACAATCTTAGTGACATGCACCGTCGCTTGGCGCTTCTTACACCGTTCACACCACATTCGTCCTCACTCCTTTGACCAATAAGATAGGATATAAAAGATCGTTTCCGGCCATTAATCCCCACGGCCACATAAGAAGATTAATACTGTCCGGAGATAAGAGGCTCGTAGCCGCCCTTTTACTTCTTCTGTCACCGAAAAGTTTTCAAGCTCCCGTTGAATAACTTGTTTTAACAAGAGTGCCTCTTTCATCTCGAAAATCGACTCTTGCACCAACCGCTCCAGCAAGATCGACATTCCTTCACTACTGATCGATCTCCCGATTAACTCGAGCAGAGCCTCTAGTTTGTTGGGAGCCGGAACCCAATTAACCCTGGTGATTCTGATAAAACCACCACCACCACGACGACTATCTATTAAGTAGCCATGCTCCATCGTAAAACGGGTTTCGAGGACATAATTGATCTGCGACGGAGCACACCGGAACATCTGGGCGAGTTGTCGCCGCTGCACCTCAATTGATTCGGCTTTTGCTAATAAATCCCTTAAATATTGTTCAATCAGGTCAGAAAGTGAACTCATCAGCAACCACCTCTTCCCTGACCTTTCCTGACCTTCGACTTTATTTTAAACGATTTTTCCAATTCAAGCAAGACCATTTTTCTCCAATTTATGGTCAAATTCGGCTAAAAAAAAAGAAGAGCGGGTAGTTTCGCGCAATTCTTTCTCCTTACTTCAAATAAGGCAAGGGGTTAACCGTCCGGCCTCCGATTACCAGTTCAAAATGGAGATGGTTCCCGGTAGCATTTCCGGTTCGGCCGATTTTGGCAATCGGTGTTCCCGTTTTCACTAGATCTCCAGCCCGGACCAGATTTTCGGAATTATGGGCATATTTTGTTTGAAAATCACCATGGTCGAGGACGACAATCAGGCCTTAGCCCGATTTCCATCCGGCAAAGACTACTATCCCAGCAGCGGCGGCTCGAATGGGTGTTCCCGCCACGGCCGCCAAGTCAATCCCCCGGTGCATCCTACCCCCGCGCATTCCATAACCGGAGGTCAGGCGGGCACCACTCACCGGTACCGAGAGTGCGATCTCGCTGAGGCCGGGAGCGGAAACCAACTGGGAACTACTCCTCCCTCGGCTAGAGGTGGCTGTCTTGCGCACCTGTATGTATTCACCGGATTTTATTGTTTCTGGATTTAATCCGGGATTAAGGCGGACAAGTTCGGCCACGCTTAGCCCGTAACGCCGGGCAATTGACCAACATGTATCCCCCCACTTGACTTTATATCTTCCCTCCATCAGGTGCCCGTCATTAACTGAGCTTGCAGTCCCTTGGAGCGCTGCCGCACCCGTTACCGCCGGCTTGGTCACAAGATCGACTTCCAACATGACGGTTTTTAGCACCGGTACCGGTTGACGAAGAACAGCCGGGGAGATTGGCCCCGTAGCGCTCGTTGGTATGCCAACGGCTTTTCCGGAACTCAAAAAAACAGAGAGAAGGAAAAGAGAACCGATCATTTTACGTTCCCAACATAGTGATTGGTCACTGTCCATCGATCGTCTTACCTCCACAAACAAACAGGCTATGAGATGTAAATGACCATCTTGATTCTGTAATAGATGGCTTCCGGTATCTTTTCCGAAAATAACATTTTTAATTCATAACCTGCCGCAAATTTAGGGTTTACATAATTTATGCAGCCGGTCGTCTAAACATGTAATAAAACACTTTTACACAACTACTCTGCCGATAGCACTTTTTTACAATCAGCAATGAAAAGCTACGGTGCGCCCCAGATTTTTAGTACCCGTCTTTGATCCTCTTTTCACAATATATTATATTGAAAACTTTGCAGCTTGCTATTCTTTTAGCCTAAATGATTAATTGCGCTGGAAACGAAAAAGCGACCGACTGTTCGTCAATCGCTAATTACACAACTTTCTACCCAACCTTTCACCCTAATCATTCAGCAGAAGGTTGGGGGTAGAAGAGATCTTCTGGGTTCTAGTTAGGATTCTTTCAACCTTTTACTGAGCACATTCTCGGCAAAAGAGGAGTTTAAGATGAGCCCTTGTAGTTCTTTATTGGTTTTGGTATGACTTAAACGGTCAAGGAGCAGTTCCATGGTCTCGACGGGGCCTAACGAACTGAGGAGTTTGCGTAGTACCCAGGTGGTCTCCAGTTCTTTCTCATCAAGTAGGAGCTCCTCTTTGCGCGTACCGGACCGGACAATGTCGATCGCCGGGAAGATGCGACGGTCCGCCAGTTTCCGATCGAGATGAAGTTCCATGTTGCCGGTCCCTTTAAATTCTTCAAAAATTACTTCATCCATCCGACTCCCAGTTTCGACCAGGGCGGTGGCCATAATCGTTAAACTACCACCTTCTTCGATTTTGCGGGCGGCACCAAAAAAGCGTTTTGGCTTATGCAAAGCACCCGGATCAACCCCGCCTGATAAGGTCCGTCCGCTGGGTGGTTCCACTAGGTTATAAGCTCTGGCTAAACGGGTAATGGAATCGAGCAGAATGACCACATCTTTTTTTAATTCTACCATCCTTTTCGCCCGTTCAAGAACAAGTTCCGCTACCCGCACGTGATTTTCAGCCGGTTGATCAAAAGTAGAACTGACCACCTCACCCTGGACAGAACGTTCCATATCGGTCACTTCTTCCGGGCGTTCGTCAATCAAGAGCACAATCAGGTGAATATCCGGATGATTAGTACTTAAACTATTGGCGATGTTTTTTAGTAGGGTGGTTTTACCAGCTTTCGGGGGAGCAACAATCATACCCCGCTGTCCTTTGCCGATCGGGGCTAGAATATCAACCAAGCGCATGGCCAGTTCTTTGGATGTGGTTTCCAAATGAAGTCGTTCCTGGGGATAGATTGGTGTTAGATCCTCAAAATAGACCCGTTCCTGAAATGATTCCGGATCAAGGTGGTTTACCGCTTGTATTTTCAGGAGGGAGAAATACCTTTCATTCTCTTTCGGCGGTCGCGCCTGACCAGCGACCAGGTCTCCGGTTTGGAGATGAAAACGGCGGATCTGTGAATTAGAGACGTAGATATCTTCTGGACCGGGAACATAATTTCCAACACGTAAAAATCCAAACCCTTCGGGGAGAAGTTCAAAAACCCCTTGGGAAAAGAGACGCCCTTCCTGTGTGGCTAACTTTTTTAGAAGTTCATAAATGATCTCCCGTTTACTGTATCTCGTATAATTGTCGATGCCTAAATCCCGGGCTATTCCTTGCAGTTCGGCCAGGGTTTTAGCCTCCAATTCGACTAACTGCAATATGCTCACCCCAATTATGATTATTTATAGTAATTTAACAAATTGCCTAATGCATTCTTAATCCTTCGCCGTAACCAAGTTGATAAATGCTTCGGCCTTTGTCATCTTTTCTCTTAGTTGATGCAAAAGAACCTCTTTATCCGGTGGCTGGAGCGCCAGCCATTCCCAGACGGTGTTTTGAAATTCCAGACTGGTGTGATAACCTTCTAGAAAACCAATCCCCGCTTCCTGGCATAGATGGTCGGCAACAAAGACCAAGGAGGTCATTGCCCAGTGATTGCGCCTTTGGGAAGGCCGATGATGATAACGGAGAACTTCAACGAATAGAGGTGGAAAATTCCACTTTTCAGCGAGCATCTTTCCGACCGCCGTATGGTTAAAACCGAGCACTTGTTCTTCCGCTTGGATTAGAGGGAGCCCACCTTTGGTAAGGTTGACTATCTCATCAAATTCAGTGGTTAAGCACTGGTCGAGGATGACGATTCCGATATCATGGAGCAGACCAGCGATAAAAGCCTCTTCTTCCAGCGGCAGAGCCGCACGGCGAGCGAGCAGCTGAGCGCCCACTGCCACGCCAACTGAGTGTTCCCAAAGGGCGGCTCGGTCAAAAATTTTACTTTTTCCTCTCATCCGGAAGAGTTCGGCAATAGAGACACTAAGCACCAGGTCCCTGATTGTTTGATAGCCTAAAATCACAATCCCTTGACCAACAGTGGTAATCCGGCGGTGAAAACCGTAATAGGCAGAGTTGACCAGCTTTAAAACACGCGCAGCTAAAGCTTGGTCATGTTTGATCACTCTCTCGAGATCAGAGGCTGAGGATTTGGGGTTATTAAGGAGGACCAAGACCCGATGGGCAATCATCGGTAAGGTGGGGATTTCTCGAATCCTACTTTCCACTAAATCAATAAGCCTCATTGCTTTCAACCTTTATTTAAATATTCAACCCCGATGCTCTTGCAGCAACGAACTAAGGCGTTGAGGAATTGAAGTTAGCGGCAACTGAAGAGTAGCAGCCCCGATTTCAACCGCTGCGCGGGGCATCCCATAAATGACACAGGTCTCCGGAGACTCGGCAATCGTGGTGCTTCCCGCCCTTCTCATCATTTTCAAACCGTAAGCACCATCGGTACCCATCCCGGTAAGAAGCACCCCGATACTTTGTGCTCCGAAAGTCTCGGCCACTGAGTTAAAGAGATAGTCGACGGAAGGGCGATATAAAGCCGTGCTTTCAGCTAATCTAATCAGTTGTTTTCCTCCCTCCCGGATAACACCGGTTTGCAGACCGGACGGAGCGATCAAGACCTTACCAGGGAGCACTTCCTCCCCATCTTCCGCCACCTTTACTGTGAGGGGACTGATCGAATCAAGTCGCAAGGCAAAACTGTGAATAAACTCTTTGGGCAAATGCTGTGCGATGAGGATTCCCCACGGGAAATCTTTAGGGAGATTAGCTAAAAGGAAACTTAAAGCCCGTGGCCCGCCGGTTGAAGCACCGACGGCGACAACTCCGTTTTTTATCTCAAAACGAAAGGGAGAAATCTCCACTGAGGCAGAGGAAGGAAGTCTCTTGATCTGTTCCGGACGGACCGAAGCAGCTGCTTTGACTTTAAGGATCAATTCTTCTTGAATCGTCCATATTTCTTGGGAGGGTTTGGAGTCCGGTTTGGTAACAAAGTCAACTGCCCCTAATTGCAGGGCATTAAACGTCTGTTCTCCACCTTTAACCGCCAGGGAACTAACCACCACCACGGGCAAAGGATTGGCCTTCATTAACTCCGCCAGAAATTGAAGCCCGTCCATCTGTGGCATTTCTAGATCTAGCGTAATTACTTGCGGGTTATATATTTGTACTTTCTTTAAAGCATCAAGTCCATTGACGGCTACCCCAACCACCTCTATGTCCGGGTCTGCGGTTAGCATTTGCTTGATCACTTGGCGCATAAATGCGGAATCATCGACAATAAGAACTGTTATGGGCAAGCTTGTTCCGTCCTTTCTTTCTGCAACGCCTACTTCTTATGTTAGTTTATCCTTTTTATTCGCGATCTTCCTTCTTAATCCTGCCTCTCCTTATCGATCGTAGTATATTTTCCTCACCTGCGCCTCCCACCCCAGAAGGAGGAAACAGACCTTCCCCCGGGTCATCCGGGAGATCTCTTCCCGTAACTCCGGGACAACCGCCAAATGAAAGACCTCGTTACTCTCAATCGCTTGCACACACAAAGTATGAGCCCGGGAATCAACGGCCATAATGGTGGCCAGTCCGCCGACATACCAGCCGTCGATCAGCCGTGGCGTTTGCTCTTGATCTAAATATAACCGGACCGCAAAGAAGGAACCGCTCGCCACCGGACGCAAGGCTGACAGAGAACCTAGCCGCCCGTTGATATAAACAGCGCAGGAGGTCGGGATCTGATAAGTCACCCCTAAACCGGAACCGGTTACCAACTGCAAACAATCATCATCAACAGCGATAACCTCTCCTTCAGCTAGCGTAAGTGGGCCAAACATGGCTTCCTGGTCGGCAATAGCATTCTGCACAACCTGCCGATCGGGTAGGTAAAGACCACTGCTAGTAGCCAGAGCAGTCCTTCCCCCAGCTAGTAGCATTATTATGATTATGCTCAATACAAAACAGGCTGGTTTCTTCATCCGGTATCACCCCTTACTCCCATTCTCGGCCGGAAGTAAGGTAGTTATACCTGCCGCGCCTTGAAAACGATCTTTTTTGCGTTACCCAATATAAAAAATAAGACTCGTCGCTCGCAATAAAGATAGCCCTCGTAAACATTTGGCTAGTTCGGGGCAGAAATGGTGTTCTCCAGTGGCTTGAATCTCCTCTTAGCCAAGTATTCTTAGCGAAGCGGAACTGAAAGCGGGTCGAGCGAGAGGGAAGCCGCGAGCCGCTTTTGGTTAGGAGGAACCATAAAGCGGTTGCCCGCTTTCAAGCGGAGTGAGCTTTAGAATACTCCAAGAAATTCCACGAAACAAGGGAACACCATTGAGCAGACGGAAATTCAATTTTGGATTGATTTTCATCCTTGCGCTTGTCCCACTTCGCCAACTGGCGACTACTAAAAAACTTCACCAATACTAAAATGCCATTTAGGATGCTCCCCTGGGGTATTCAACGGAACGGCATAGTCTAGACCAAGGTTAAGACCGTAGAGGAATAATTTGAA
This sequence comes from Bacillota bacterium, assembly GCA_012727535.1. Lineage (GTDB taxonomy): Bacteria > Bacillota > UBA4882 > UBA10575 > UBA10575 > JAAYGU01. The sequence continues at coordinate 27,227 of JAAYGU010000147.1, forward strand.
GCCAACCCCAACGCCAACCGAAGGTGAAGCAGTGAGCCGGTTCTGGTCATTCCAGACCAAGGCCGCATCAGTAAAAGCCAGCAAAGAAAAGGCGGTCCCCCTGATCTCCCGGTAACTTGAGGGCCAGGCTAATAACCTTAATTCTAAATTGCCAAGGATAAAACCATCGCCACAAAAGCGGTGTTCGTGATACCCCCGCAGCACAGTATCGGCCAACGTTCCCAAAAGGCCGACGTTGGTAAGGCTACCCAGACTACTCATACTAACCTGTTGAATGCCTCCCAGTGCGAATCCCCGATGCACTGGATAATCCCCCCAAATCTTCCCGGCACGCGTCGCCAGGATCAAAGAGAATCGTCCCAGAGGCAAGTAGCGCCGCTGGTCTAATTCAGCTTTGATATACTGATAATCGGCGCCCAAGAGGGGATAAGCTGCGCCAAGACTGAGGTATTCACGCCGCCCGGATTGGGCAAAAAAATAAAAATTATCCCGGGTTACTGTAGCCTCAAACCCAAACAACGCAGCATTGTCTACTGGATATGAAGGCTGGGAGAGCGGGGTGAAATTTTCATACTGGAGGCGCAGATCCAGTCGTTGTTCATTGGTAAAATGCCTACTGGCCAAGAGACTGACTCCCCGCTGTAACTCCCAAAACCCGGCGCTCCAGAGCGGACCAGTATAAATCGGCATATGGTAGAGGTTAAGCCCGTAAGACCAATAGGGAGCATGTAGGGTATAACCGAGACAGAAATTAAAGAAGTCTTTTTCTGTGGCCAGCAAGACAAACTTAAGTTCTTGGTCACGCAGGATACTGCTCATCTTCGCATAAGTCGCGACGTAAAAAGAACCATCATAGGTAATGACCGGGACAAAGTACTCCAGCTCCAGCTGTGACTGGTAATCTTCATAGGAAGAGTGGGTATTAGCCAGTACGAGGCCGGCCGTCATGAAGTGGAGAAGCAAAAGACAGGCGACCAGGCGTAAAATTTTAGCCGGCATCATCGTTCCTCCTTTCGAGTGGGGCGTCAGTATAATGATAGATCTCCGTACGGCCTTTATTATAAAGCACTACTAAATATTCATCCTCGGTTTGAGGGAGTACTTCTAAGACCGTCTCCCGGAAATGCCAGATTGGAGTGGCCCACCCCGTGGTTAAATCAACCTCTGCTGGCCGGTAATAGCCCCGGTCTCCGCTCAGACAATAGAGCTTACCTTCCTTACTCCAGATTGGTTTCCGGTGATGAAAACTCTGACGGGTCAGGAGCCGGACGCTCCCCCCCTCCCACAGATAAAGCTGATCATAACCGTGCAGCGGCGAAATAAAAACCAGCCCCCGGCCGTCCGGAGTCCAGGCCGGAGAAGTCTCATCCTCCAGGGAGTCAGCAATCCGTTTACGGATCTGACCGTCCAAGCCAATTAAGTAGAGATCGGCATCTCCTTTTTCATTGGCGACCACGGCCAGTTCGTCCCCCTGGGGAGACCAGGCGATCTCTATCGGGTTCTTAACTTCAGTGACAAACGGGGTTATCTCCCCAGTGATTAAAGATAACAGATAGAGTTTCCGCTCGCCCTCCTGGTCGGAGAGGAAAATTAGGCGCTGTCCGTCCGGCGAAAGATCAAAAGCCATCACCGTCTGGTCGGTTAAAGGACGGACTTTATCCCCCTCGGCCAAGCAGAGATCATAATAGCGGCCATAATAGTTAGAAAGAAAGAAGATCCGTCCGTCGGCAGTGGTTTTGACCATTTCCTGATCCCGGTATTCCGCGAGGATTGGAGTTGAACCTTCACTGTAAACAGGAAAGTCTGCCCCCTCTTGGTAGATGGTATCTAACTTCTCCCGCCAGTCCTTCCAGATTTCATTAAGATCGCGCCCGTAAAGCCGGGTGAAGGTCCGATGGGTATACCCTTCCTGTACGACCGCCTTCAGCATACGGGCCAGCTTCTCCCGGCCGTACTGGTCGGCCAGGTATTCAACGAGCGACCAGGCTTCCGCATAATGAAGATTCCCTCTCACCTGGGAGATCTGTTCCAGAGAATCGACTTCATCACGGAGGACCACATCCCTCAGCGCTACTTCCCGCCGGGGAAATCTGGTCTCAGGCGGCATGTAATATTCCGCTATCCCCTCGGCAATCCAGCCCGGTACACCTTGGGTGAGACTGGAAAGCAGGTTATCCTTAAACGGTCCAATCGTCAGCAGGTGGGTAACTTCATGGGTTAATACCCCTCGTAAATCACGGAGGGTAGGTTGTCCGATGATCACGAGGCGATTAACTAAAATATGTGCGACCCCTTCAGACGTGTCATGCAAACTGAGGCCGCTCGCTTGTGAGTTTTGGTACTCTTTGCGGGAGGCAAACAGGATCACCCGGATTTTGCGGTAAGGCGTCAGTGTGTAAAAATCTTTAAAATCCGGAAATACACGGGCAAAGGCCTCTTCCTCTAGAATGATCCGGCATCGTTCCGCCAGTTCTTCCAACCCCTGATAAAAAAAGATCTGAAAATGCGGAGTATTTAAGACTTTCCACTGCAGGGGCCGGGGAGGCGCTTTCACTTGCCCAAACCGGTATTCAGCCCCAGTATTACTTAGTTCTACCGCCGACTGGGAAGGTAGAGACAACGCCAAAAGTAAGAGGCCCCAGATTAATCCGTAAAGAAAAAGGCGGGTTTTGTGCACAACAATCCCTCGTTTTGCTTTACTAAAGCAACTTCCGTACTTTAGCTGATCTTTATAAATCTTTCCATAAGTAAACAGTGTTTCCTGCCGGAATTTTGAGTAAAAAAAAAGAGGTTGTTACCCCTATTTAAAGAGCTTGCCAAGAATTCCTTTATTCTTCTGGGCTAGAGTTTCCCCGCTGTAAATCAGGGAGTCGATCCAACCGGTCAAGGATATTTTTCCTTGTTCCAGATTCAACTGGGTGAGGTGAAGATCATCACCCTTGATCACCAGCACTCCCTGGCTAGTTTCCAGAACAAGCTCCTCTTGATCATAGCTGCCGACATTTGTAACACCATCGAGCGATAACCGCTCCCTGCTGACCAGAGTTAGCTGATGGTTACCCTTAGTGGTTTTTTTCTCATCCATCCACGCCACCCCTCATTGTTATTCACAAAATATCATATGTCGTAAGAGGGGCGATGGGACCAGTTTTTACTTACCATAAATCCATGATGGTAACCTTCGGGTAGTAGTGTTTAATAATCTCCTCCGGACTTTTTCCTTCTTTCGCTAAGGCGTGGGCTCCCCATTGACAAAGACCGACCCCGTGACCGAAACCCCGTCCCTTCATTTCGATCACACCGGAAGAATGGTTGAGATCAGTGCGCCAGATTGACCGCATCTTTTGCGGGTCAACCGCAATGCGAAAATCAGCCCCCGCCACACTCGCCTGGCCGTTAGTGCCGGTAAATCTCAAAGTAGTAGCGCGGTAAGAAGTTTTACTCCGGGCGGCTACTTCCATCCGGTTAACTGTACCAACATCCTTCCCCAACTCGCCCAGCGCTCTCTTGATCTCCTCCCCGGTAAACTTTTCGGACCAGAATAATTCCTCCTTGGGGATAACTTTCTCCTCCGGACAGGAAACGGAGCGCATATAAGGCGGTTCCGGATCTTTATAAGCTAGTCCTTCTTTCGCCAGTGCCGTCTTACCGCCGCAACTAGCGGAGAACCAGCCTTTTACATACTTTCCCCGATAGGTCATCACTTTCCCTTTAGTCATTTCCACGGCACGACGAATCTCGGGTGTAATCGCTTCCGCATTGTAAGCCTGCGCCTCGACCTCATCCGTTGAAATATCAGTGCCATGCTCTTCCTGAGTTCCGCCGGAGGCAATAAAATCCATGGTAAAGGTCCGGGCAACAATCGCTTGGGCAGCATAGGCTTCCACGGGCCAATCCGGTTTCATTTCCCCGGCGACTACACCAAGAAGATATTCTTCGATCGGCATGGTTTCGGTCGTTTTGGTCTTATGCATGTAGACTGTGATTTCCGGCTCTTTGGAAAACTTTTTCGCCACATTACTGAAGGTTTCTCCTTGCTTGGAGTCTGGGCAGCCCATGAAGACTAGAGCAGCCAACAAGATGACCACTGCACAGCTCCCCGTTAACAAGCGCCGGTTTTTACTCATCATAACCCCCCCACTTCTCTTCATTTTAGATTTAACTAACCGGAGGGGTTTTATGCAATATGCAAAAGAGAAGTTAGGACTGTTGCTTACTCTCTTCCCATAACGCATCAAGCTGGGCAAGGGTCAACCCGGCTAAGGACTCACCGTGGGCTGCCGCCAATTCCTCCATCCGACAAAAGCGGTTATAAAACTTGTCACAGGTACGTTTAAGCGCTAGTTCTGGATTGAGCTTTAAGAAACGGGCCAAATTCACCAAGGAAAAAAGGAGATCCCCAAATTCCTCCTCCAACTGCCGTGCGGTTTGCGCACTCGGGCCTTCCTGTTCTTGCTGGTGCCAGACCTTGACCAGTTCTTCCGTCTCTTCTTTCACTTTGGCTAAAGGTCCGGCGATCTCTGGCCAATCAAACCCCACCCCCGCCGCTTTCCTTTGGAGCTTTTCGGCCCGCATCAATGCCGGAAAAGTATTAGGGATACCATCCAGCAGGCTAGCCGGTTTTTCTTCTTTTTCCGCCGTTTTAATCTGTTCCCAGTTGGCCAAGGCTCCTTTTACCCCGGCCACTTCTTGCCCGCCAAAAACATGCGGATGACGCCGGATTAATTTCGCATTAAGCTCGCTAAGCACATCAGCTAGGGTAAACTCGCCCTGCTCTTCGGCAATTTGGGCATGAAAAACAACTTGCAATAAAAGGTCCCCTAGTTCTTCCCGGAGATGAGCGGGAGAATTCTCCTCGATCGCTTCCAAGACTTCATACGCTTCTTCCAACAAATAAGGGCGCAAACTGAGATGGGTTTGTTCCCGGTCCCAGGGACAACCATTTTCTCCTCGTAATCTCTGCATAATCTCTACTAACCTTTGTAACTCCGAACTACTGCTCATCCTCTACCTCCTCTTTGTCGCACTCAAATTACCCATTAAACTAAGAAACTACTGATTACTCCTACCCCGGTAAGAAAACAGCCGAGCCACAAAAATCCGTTCTCCCTCGCGTCCAGGTATTCAACGATTGATAGTATCCCCGCGGCCAGCGGAAATAACGGCCAATAAATTAACCAGCCCCGGCGGAGCAAATCCTGGTGTTTAAAGAAGACCGCAAAGCTAAGGAGGAGAAGAATGAGACCAAAATTTCGGGTGCGCACTTTGTTTTCTCCCTTCTTTCTCATTTTGTAACAGATGCATCAGCTTCTTTACTCGTTAAGATTAGACCACAAAATTAAATGAGAAGTAAATGCTTTAGGCAGGTCCTGGAAAGATTCATGTATACCCGCCCCCGAAAGTACATAAGATACAATATGTTAAATTTGCTGGAAAGGTGGAAGACGATTTGTGGTTCCCTTTTTCTCGAAAATCTCCCGGGCTTCAATCTTTAAAGCCTTATCGGATTCACGCCCACAGTCATGATGCCTGCCGGCAGTTCAGTGAAGGCCTGCAGACCTATCTCTCAAGTCTCTATGAGGATAATTCTTCTTTAGTGATACTATGTATTGGCACAGATCGTTCGACCGGTGACAGTCTTGGACCGCTCGTCGGGAGTAAAATACAGGATAAGCTTCCGGCTGGGGTAACTGTTTATGGTACGCTAGAAAAACCCATTCATGCCGTTAATCTAGAAGAGACAATTAAAGCCATTTATCAACGCTTCAAAAACCCATTCATTATCGCGGTCGACGCCTGCCTGGGCCGGAGCGAAAATATCGGTTTTATCAGTATTAAGCCAGGGGCTTTACGGCCGGGAACCGGTGTCAATAAACAACTCCCCGAAGTAGGCAAAATGCACATTATTGGGGTGGTAAATGTCGGCGGCTTTATGGAATACCTAGTTTTACAGAACACCCGTTTAAGTTTGGTGATGCGGATGGCGGAAGTGATCAGCGAAAGCCTCATCCATAGCTGCCGTAATTTCTTTGGTGAAACAGCGTTCGAAAGCGAGCTGGTTTTAGGTAATTCTCCCCTGGTTGCCGGTCAACCACCGCTGGAACTAGAGGATAGTCTTTAGATAACAGACCCTAATCCAATGTCAGCCCGTGCCGCTATTCTGTTGTAAACCCAAGGAGCGCCGCGCCGACAATCCCGGCATCATTACCAAGCACTGCTTCTTTTAATTGGGTCGCTGGCATAGCTTCGCTGTCTTTGGTGTAGATCTCTCGCGCAACCCTTTTTTGCAAAGCAGACAAAAGAGACTCCCCCTGTTGGGCGATTCCCCCGCCGAGCACAATAACTTCCGGTTGAAAAATATTGATGATATTACTCACCCCAACTGCCAGATAATCAAAGTATTGCTCCACCACGCTAGCGGCAAACGGATCTCCTTGACGGGCCGCATCAAAAGGGGTTTTCGCCGTAATATTAGCCGGATCGCCCTCCGCCAAAGTAAGCAATAAAGACTCAGGATGAGCAGCGGCCGCCGCCCGTGCCTGTCGGATTAGAGCGGTCGCCGAAGCATAAGCTTCCCAACAACCCCTTCGTCCGCAGGTACAAACCTGGCCATCAAATTTAATAACCATATGTCCTAATTCCGCCGCTGCATAATTGAAACCGCTGTAAACTTGGTGGTTTATAATAACTCCACTGCCAATCCCGGTTCCCAGAGTAATGGTGACAGAGGAACTGGCTCCTTTGGCTGCTCCAACCAAGCCTTCAGCTAAAGCTGCACAGTTTGCATCATTATCCAAATGGACCGGTAAAGGAAGGTGCTTTTGGATCTCTGTTCGGACCGGCACATTTTTAAATCCTAAATTGTTGTTGTATATCAGAACTCCGTTCTTGACATCAGGAGTTCCCGGTGCCCCGACCCCAATGCTCTGGATCGCCGCTAAGCTTAGGCCAGCCTCTTCAACCAAACCCCGGGCTAGCAAAGCCATATCCGTTAAAATCTCCCGATAGTGCCGCTCCTTTTGCGTTGGGATACTGCTTTTTCTGAGTAACCGACCGCAGCTGTCAACAAGTCCGGCGGCAATGTTGGTTCCTCCTAAATCGATCCCTATATAATACATGCCTTTCCTCCCCCATTGGAGTTTTTGGCGACGCCTTTATCCTTAAAGTCTCCCAATCCAAGATCTTTTTTAATCTGATCTTCTATCATCCGGCTCTTGTGACCTACACCCCGCTTCCCCCACACCCCTAAACCTCAACATGTTAACCAAAGGCAATGGGATAAATAACCTGTTAAAAATAATCCCCCACCGCAAGGATGGGGGATTATTGAGTTTAATCTAATTAACTTACTGAATTGCCTTTTCGGTTTCCTTATCAAAGAGATGGATTTTTTGGGTGTTAAAGACCAGTTTGTGCTCAGCCCCATCTACGGCTTTCGTATGGGCATTAACGCGCGCTGTGAAGCTATGCGGCCCATTCGACACCCAGAGGTTAGTCTCGGAACCGATCAACTCAGTCACATCAACCACTGCCGTAACGATGTCTTCTGGCGAAGCATTCGGGGTTTCATCCAGTTCAGAGATGTTCTCCGGCCGGATCCCGAAGATGATTTCCTTATCAACATACATTTCGGCTGTTTTGAATTTTCCTTCCGGTACATAGATTTTGAAGGTTTCCAGATCAACATAGAGCCGACCGTCCTCTTGCTTCAGGACTCCTTCCAAGAAGTTCATCGGCGGAGTTCCGATAAAACCAGCAACAAACACGTTATTGGGGTTATCATAAATGTCGAGCGGCCGACCAACCTGCTGAATAACACCGTCTTTCATGACCACAATCCGGTCACCCATGGTCATCGCTTCGATCTGGTCGTGTGTAACATAAATAATCGTTGTCTTCAAACGGTTATGAAGTTTCTGTAACTCGGCTCTCATCTGCACCCGCAGTTTAGCGTCCAAGTTAGAAAGCGGCTCATCCATCAGGAAAACTTTCGGTTCACGAACAATCGCCCGTCCTAAAGCCACCCTCTGCCGTTGACCACCGGAAAGAGCTTTTGGACGCCGGTCGAGCAGGTTTTCGATCCCAAGAATCTTCGCGGCTTCTTTAACCCTCCGATCAATCTCGGCTTTCGGGAATTTTCTCAGTTTCAAACCAAACGCCATGTTGTTATAGACATCCATATGCGGATAGAGGGCGTAGTTCTGGAAAACCATCGCGATGTCACGATCTTTGGGCGCTACGTCGTTCACAAGGGTATCTCCGATGTAAATATTTCCGGAACTAACTTCCTCGAGACCGGCCACACAGCGTAAAGAAGTGGTTTTCCCACAACCGGAGGGCCCAACCAAAACAACAAACTCTTTATCTCTGATCTCGAGGTTGAAATCGTTTACGGCTACTACTCCATTGGGGAATTTCTTGTAGACATGTTCAAATATTACCTTTGCCACTGTTGTTACCTCCCAATTGTTTTTATTTGTTTTATTTATTTTTATTTATCCTTAAAAATTAATAACGAATTATTAGATTTTAGGAATAACCCAACCTATGTCTAACCCTTCACCTCACTTTAGTGACCAGAAACTGTTGTTCTACCGAAAAAAATATGTCCTCAACGAAAAGACTGGTCATTCTCTTTTATCTTCTGCAACAGGATCCAGCTTGCTTTATGAATTTATATTCGACATAAGACTAATTTTTCCTGCTGTAAATTTTCGCGTTTTACCGCCATAAAAATCCACTAAATTTTATGGTTGTTGCTGCTAAATTATGTGAGCTGAAACGGAAATAAGACAAAACCCGGGTAAAACCCGGGTTTTGTCCCCATAGATAACCTTCGCTAATTACTGATCTTAAAATTGAAGGTTCATGCCCGCGGAAACACTCGGTTGGTTGTTAATCAAATCGTAACCAACAGCAAGCTCCAGTCCGTTCGGAGCATTATAAGCCACACTGGCTTCCAACTCACCAACGTCAGTGGTCTCTACGTTAAAGTCCCCTTCAAGCTTGGTGTCGAAGTCCAGACCGGCTAAAGTCAGTGTCCGGCCAATCGAATAATCGATGGTTTTGTTGTAATCAGCATAGTCGCCTTTAACCTCAAATCCGAAACGGTTAACCGTTGCACCAGTCGTAAAACCGGTACCTTTCGCGATCACATCGGTATCAGTGTTAATGTGCGCCGGAGCAAACCCCGTTGGGATATCCTGGTAACCAGCACGTACTTGGACTCCCTCGAGCAGTTCATAGGAACCGTTCACCCGGTAAGCTTGTGCACCCTGGTCAACCGCAGCAAAAGCACCGGTAATTTCAGCCTGCTCAAGCGGGCGAACAGTTGCTTCGACCGCATAAGAAAGCTCTTCGTTAGCTTTAACGATGGTCCCTTGTGCTTCAATCCCATCGACCGGAGTAACTTTCAAGTAAGCACCGCGGTCCAGATGGCTGTCGCTGTTTAGGGAGTAATAACCACCAAGCGTTACTGGGCCCATGCTGAACTGGTCAACGCTGATTCCCGTTGTCTTAATACTCTTGGCAATAAAATCGGAGTAGTTGGCGTTCAGAGTACCAATTCTGGTCACAAACTCCGGAGTGCCCGGAATTAAGGCGCCATTAGACTCCAACCACAAGCCCTTGATCCCAACATTGTATTCGTTCCAAGGGAAGGGAACGTCTTCCTCACTCCCGAAGCTCATTCCAGCTTTGAGGTTCTGCCCCAAACTGGCGGAGAGATTAAAATCATAGAGACCAGAGAATTCTTCACCGTAAGCGACTTCAGTCTCAACTTTTCCACTAAAGTCCATATTTGCGGCTACCACCGGGGTGGCAATGGTCAGCATCAATAGTACTGCCAATGATGCAATAATGCGTTTCATCAATTCGTCCTCCTTAGGTTTCTGCGATTTTTGTTTGATTGATTTACTGAAGCAATTTATCAGGGCTAGTGCTGCGATTAGAAAAGAGTCGAATTGAGTGGTCATGTTTCCTCATTCCTTCTCTTTTCCGGCTGTGTCTAGTAGTGGGTTGAATTACTACCCCCGTTCGCCGTCCAATGCCTAAGTCGTTTTCACCTCCTTCTCACCGGGCGGCTGAGTATGGGTGTAGTAAACTTAAAACTGTTTCTTTAAAATTACAGCAAGTTTTTGGTCAGCCTAAGCATTGATCTTCTTCCTCGACATATGCCATGACTATTAAATTTTCAATGTCCCCGTGTCATGCCTAATAATTCTCTTTTTTAAGCATATCTCCTGCTAAACCGCCTAATGTATATCTTGCCACCCCTGGCAAGATTGCTTATAACTAGAGAATATATCCAGCAATAGAGAGCGAGCCTTTGCTGGAAGAGCTTCTTGGAGCCGGAAAATGCACCCAAAGCAAGCACAAATACAGCTAATTTTACTGCTTACAATCTCTTAAATTTCTACCCAGCCCGGCCGGCTGTTGGCGGAAAGCATACTTGAAGCTCTTCTCTCTGCATTCTTGGCGAGCAAAGGCAGAAATCGGGCCGAGCGACAGGAGGTCGCGAGCCGCTTGCGAGAATTAGGAGGTTCTCTCAAGCGGGGGCCCAGTTTCTGCTGGTAGCGAGCCTTAGAATGCCAGAAGAGCTTCTTGGAGCCGGAGACAACAGCGGGCCGGGCGGGGTTCTGTCTAAAATTTAAGCTCTTATCATGAGTCCTCCAACCCCTCCAACACCGCCCGCGCTGCCGCCGCATTCATCCCTTCCACCGCCATTAATTCTTGGAATGTCGCTTTCTTGATGTTCTGCACTGAACCAAACTTGTTAAGCAAGGCTTTTTTCCGTTTCGGGCCGATCCCCTTGATCTGATCCAGGGACGAAAAGGTAATCTTTTTTTTCCGTCGGGCACGATGGTGGGTTAAAGCAAAACGGTGCGCTTCGTCTCTTAAGTGTTGCAAGAGATGCAGGGCTTGATCTTCACAATCTAAGCGTAAGGGTTCCTCTTTCCCTGCCAAGAAGATCTCTTCTTCCCTCTCTGCTAAACTAATTACCGGTTGCTCGGTAAAACCCAATTCCGTTAAGACGTCCAGAACGGCATTGAGCTGGCCCTTTCCGCCGTCAATCAGCAATAAATCGGGGAAGGGAAGAAAACTGGGATACGGTTCCTTTGTCTCTAGCTCTTTACGACCACGTAAAAAGCGGCGTTTAACCGCTTCTTGCAGAGAAGCATAATCATCTCTCCCCGTAACTCCATGGAGCTTAAATCGGCGATAGGCTTCGGGCGATGGTTGTCCAGCGGTGAAGACCACCATCGCGGCGACCGGCTCTTCTCCTTGGAAATGGGAAATATCAAATGCCTCGATGCGCTGAGGGAGTTGCGGCAGGGAGAGGTGTTCTTGTAAGCGTTCAAGGATTGCTTGATTCTTTCCTTGGACCAGTCTCCGCCGGTTAATTTCCCTTTTTAAAATGATAGCGGCGTTATCCTGGGCTAAACGCAGCAAACGGAATTTCTCCCCCCGTTGTGGTGTGAAAAGGCGGACGCGCTGTCGACTACGGGAAGTCAACCATTCCTCAACCGCTGTTTGATCCGGCAAGGAGAAAGGAAGAAGAATCTCTTTCGGGATGTAATCCCGATCATCATAATATTGGAGAAGAAAACTACGGAGGAATTCTTCCTCTTCCCCTAAGATGTCAGCGTAGAAAAAGCTTTCCCGGCCGATCAGTTTTCCCCGGCGGATCTGAAGCAGTTGAATCATCCCGCCGTCCTCGTCGGCGGCAACGCCAAAGACATCGCGGTCTTTGGGCACAGGAGAAACAACCGTCTGGCGGGCAATCACTTTTTCTAAAGCCCGCAGCTTATCCCGGATTAAAGCCGCCTTCTCATACTCTAGTCGTTCCGCAGCAGCCTTCATCTCAACATTTAATTTGGACTGCAAGCCCTCCACATGCCCTTCCAACAAATGACAGAATTCCTCGATTAGTTGACGGTACTCTTCCGCTTCAACTTCTCCGGAACAAGGCCCGAGACACCTGCCGATCTGGAAGTTTAGACAAGGGCGCTGCCATTTTCCGTCCGTTAATGTTTTTTTACAGGTTCTAATGGGGAAGATTCTCCGTAATAATCGAAGGATTTCCCGTAAAGCTCCGGCATCTGTAAACGGTCCATAATAGCGGGCACCGTCTTTTTGCGGACGGCGGACAATAAAAACACGGGGAAAAGTCTCCTGCCAGGTCACTTTCAACCAGGGGTATTGTTTGTCGTCACGTAACCGGACGTTATATTTTGGTTGATGTTCCTTGATCAAATTACATTCGAGCGCCAAAGCCTCCACCTCGGAACTGGTCGTGATAAAATCTACCCGGGCCACCTGCTCAACCATCCGGGCGATCCGCGGGGAATGGTTAGAAGAAGGTTGAAAATATGAACGCACCCGGTTCCGCAAAGATACGGCTTTTCCAACATAGATCACCTGATCCTCTTTGTTCTTCATTAAATACACCCCAGGCGCAGTGGGGAGCATCCGCAGTTCTTCCTTATTCATTTTAATCCCCCCTGAAAATACTTTTTTCGAAATAGCTTTGAATAATCCGTGAACAGTGCAGGAAATTACCGTTTTTACGGGAATAATACATTAGATTGCCGTACAAAGATTCTGCACAAAATTTAACACAAGATAAGGAGCGAGATCGTGAACTACATTAAGAAACTGAACAACTTTTTAAACAAACGGATGTATATTATCGTCTTCGTCGGTATCGCAATGGGACTGCTCTTCTCGGCAGAACTTTTAGCTGGGAAGCCCGCCGTCCCTTACATCTTTGCTTACATTACTTTTACTTTGGCCTTGGGAACCGGATGGAAGGACCTAAAAGGAGTCATTAAATACCCTTTTCCCTTGCTCCTTACCCTGATCTGCCTCCATCTCATCTCTCCCCTTTTTGCCTATCTCTTGGGGAATATCTTTTATGGCAAAACCTCTTTGCTTACTACCGGGTTGATCCTGACGACCGCGATCCCGGTTGGCGTCAGTTCTATTATCTGGGTTGGTTTGGCCCGCGGGCACGTACCACTGGCCCTGACTACTGTAGCCGTAGATTCGCTGGCAAGTCCGTTGTCCGTGCCCCTAGTGATCATGGCGTTTTTGGGCAAATCAGTCGTTTTTGACGCTTCAGGGATGGTAAAGAGCCTGTTTTTGATGATCTTCCTCCCAACAGTTTTCGGTGTCTTGATTCATGATTTGGGCGGTGAGAAAGTGGCGAAGATGGATCGTTCGGCCCTAGCCCTACTCTCTAAGATGGGACTCTCCTTTGTGGTCGGAGTGAATGTCGCCGCCTCCCGGGAGTATCTTTATACCGCGGGTTCCCGCGTGATATTACTCTTTTTCGTGCTGATAATCTTGGTTTCCTCTAATTATCTCCTGGGTTTCTTTGCCGCTAAACTAGCTAAATTTCCCCGCGAGGTTGCGATGTCTATGCTTTTCCAGGCGGGGATCAGAAATATCAGCGCCGGAGTGGTCGTTGCCTTGAATTATTTCCCTCCAGCCGCTGCTCTTCCTTGTATTATCGGTTTATTAATCCAGCAGCCTTCGGCCAGCATTATTCTGCATTTTATGGAAAAGAACAACCCCCAAATGATTGAATGATCATTATCCCAACTTTAAAAAAGGAGGTCCTTCCTCGATGAAGCTCTCTGCGAACGCCCGAACGGTTTTAGAACGCCGTTATTTAAAACAAAGGGACGGTCGGCTAGAAACGCCGGAAGAGATGTTGACCCGGGTGGCGAAAAATATCGCCCAGGTTGAAAAGGAATTCTACGGTCAATCCGAGGCTGAGACCAAAAAGTGGGAGAGTGCTTTTTTTCAACTCATGGATGAACAGAAGTTTCTGCCCAATTCCCCGACTTTAATGAATGCCGGGCATAAACTGCAGCAACTAGCCGCTTGTTTTGTTCTACCCATTGAGGATTCGATGGAATCCATCTTTGAAACATTAAAAATCGCCGCTTTAATCCATAAAAGCGGCGGTGGGACCGGTTTTTCTTTTTCTCGTCTGCGTCCAAAGAATGATCTGGTTGGCTCAACCGGGGGTGTCGCCAGTGGACCGCTCTCCTTTTTAAAAGTCTACAACGCCAGTACGGAAGCGGTAAAACAAGGAGGGGCCAGCCGGGGCGCGAATATGGGGATCCTGCGGGTTGATCATCCAGATATTGAAAGTTTTATTGTCGCCAAAAAAGGAACCGGTGAGTATACAAATTTTAATCTCTCCGTAGCCATCACGGATCGATTTATGGAAGCGCTGGCCAAAAAGGAGAAGTTTCCTTTGGTTAACCCCCGCACCGGGGCTCCGGTCGCCCATGTTGACCCTCAAGCACTTTTCCGCTCCATCGCTGAAGCCGCCTGGTCTTCAGGTGAACCCGGGGTCATCTTTATCGACCGGATTAATCAGTTTAACCCTACGCCGCAGTTGGGTCCGATCGAAAGTACCAACCCCTGCGGCGAACAGCCCCTTCTCCCCTACGAGGCTTGTAACCTTGGTTCGATTAATCTGTCCTTGTTCTGTCGGGAGCAGGCCGGAAGAACCGAGGTGGACTGGGAGGAGTTAAAAGAAACAATTCATACGGCAATCCGTTTCCTTGATAATACCATCGATGCCACCGTCTACCCCCACCCGAAGATTGAGTCCCTCTGCAAAGCCAACCGGAAAATTGGTTTAGGGGTTATGGGTTGGGCGGAGATGCTGATCAAAATGGGGTTGCCGTACAATTCTGAACAAGCCCTGGCTTTAGCCGAAGAGGTAATGAGTTTTATCGACCGTGAATCAAAAGCGGCCTCCGCCGCATTAGCAGAGGAAAGGGGCGCTTTCCCCAATTTTAAAGGGAGCATGCACGACCGACCGGGACTCCCTCCGTTACGTAATGCCACCACCACGACAATCGCTCCCACCGGTTCCCTCAGCATTATTGCCGGAACCACCGGTGGGATTGAACCGCTCTTCAGCATTGTTTTTACCCGACAGATCTTAGATAATGACCATTTACTCGAGGCCAACCCGCTTTTTCTCCAGGCGGCCAAAGAGAGAGGGTTCTACAGTGATGAACTGATGCAGCGGATCGCCGAAGAGGGGAGCCTGGAAAATATCCCTGAGGTCCCAGCCGATCTCAAAGCGATCTTTCTGACGGCACACCAGATCGCTCCGGAATGGCACATTCGCATGCAAGCGGCTTTTCAGAAGTTTACCGATAACGCCGTCTCCAAGACATTAAACTTCCCCCGCTCAGCTACGAAGGAACAAGTTGCAGACGCCTATCTTTTAGCTTACCAATTAGGCTGTAAAGGGGTTACTATCTATCGCGACGGCAGTATTGAAAACCAGCCCATGCAACGGGGTTTATCATCAAAATCCGAAACTCCCGCCGAAACCCCACCCTCTGCCTCCTTACCGATCGGGGAGTGGGGGAAGATCCACCCGCTGAAACGTCCGGTCCGGTTAGACGGGATTACGGATCGTAAAATCACTCCTGAAGGGACTTTGTACTTAACTTTAAATTACTACCAGAACCGGCCTTTTGAACTGTTTACCCAGATTGGTAAGGCAGGAACCGATATCATGGCTTTTACAGAAGCGATTGCCCGTCTGATCTCCCTGGCTTTTCGCTGTGGAATCGATCCGGAAGCAGTCGCTGAACAGCTCATCGGGATCGGGGGCAGCCGGTCCGTCGGATTTGGCCACAACCGGGTGCGTTCGGTTCCCGATGCGATTGGACAATTTCTTTACGACTTCCTCCACTCGGTCTCCCCAGGACAGGTCGTTCAGGAACAGTTGGCCCTCTCTCCGGCCGAAAACCCCGCCTCTACCTCCGGCAATCGACCAAATTTAGCAAAAAATAATCCACAGACGCTTTTTAACCTTTGTCCCGTCTGTGGGATGTATACCTTTGCTTATCTCGAGGGCTGTGCCAAGTGTTTAGCCTGCGGACACTCCGAGTGTTAAGTCAACCGGCTTATGGCAATACTTCAATACCGCCGTTGAGGTCTAAACGAATTTTCATCCGCAACCCGGTGTGAGAAATGAACTGATAGATCCGTTGATCTTTCCCTGCTTCCAGTAAGCGAATCTGGCCTTTTTTCTTTAAATGGTTTAAAAATTCTTGCCTGTCGTTAACCTTGCTGTTCTGCAAAATAGTAATGAAATTTTCCAGAGTGCTTCCTCCTAATCGTTGCTCTGTTTTCTGCCGTTTTTGCCTATATTTTACTAAATAATGACATAATCGTTTGTATTATATAGTGGACCATCCTACTTGTCAAGACTAATTTTTTAAAATTTATCCTTTCGCGGAAGCGGTCACTGCCCCAAAGTTAGTTTCTGTTTTACGATAAGCGGCGTTCAATTTTCAATCTGGAATTCCGGGATAATTCTAACTTCTGCCCTTTGTTTTTACCGGTTAATAGTTTCAACTTGATCTTTTTTAAAGTAACATCACAGACGGTAGCCACTTCCATATTATTTAACAACACTACACTGCCCACCGGGTAAAGGGCAACAACCTGAGAGAGGACAGAAACGACCTTAGGATCATATTTTTCCGGGGCTGCGGCCTGTAGTTCCGCCAGCGCGCTATGACTCCACATGGCTTCCCGGTAATGGCGGCCGGAGGTCATGGCATCGTAGGAATCAGCCACCATCACTATTTTCGCATAATAATGAATCTGCTCTGCCGTGAGGCCACGAGGATAACCAGAACCATCCGCTCGTTCATGATGTTGATAAGCTACGTGCGCGGAGAGGAGACTCAACTCCGGATGCCCTCTCAATAGATCAAAACCGTATTGGGGATGGCGTTTTACCTTTTCATATTCCGGTGCGGAGAGCCGGCCTACTTTTTCTAAAATCGGATTTTCGATGTAAACTTTCCCAATATCATGAAGCAGTGCGCCGGTTACCATTTCTTTGAGTTGGCGCCGGTTCAGTTTTAAAGCCTTGCCGAGGAGCACAGAGAGCACGCCTACATTGACCGAATGGAGATATGTGTAGTTACTATGGTTCTTGAGTTCAATAATATTATAGACTACACCCTCCTCCATAACTTCGTCCAGCATGAAATCGGCCACCTCAATTACTGCCGGTAAGTCGAGACTTTGATATTTAGCCGCCCTGATCATACTGTCACGAACAGTGCAAATAGCTTTAGTATAAGTTTCGTCACTGACTGGTCCCCTGAACTCAAAATCTTCCGGAGTCTCTCCGATATAAAGGAATCTATAATTTAACTCCTTTAATTTCTGCAGATAACTTTTGGTTAATTTCGTTCCTTTAACCAGCAAGATTCGTCCGTCATTTCCTAGTACGTTTCTGGCTAAATACATCCCTTCCTGAATCTGATCAATCGGTAGAAATCTCATTATGTGTCCCCATTCCTTTATTTTTTTTGGCGCATAAACATTTAAGGCTAATTCGAGATCTTTTCTTTCTCGACGGAGCATAATAAAATATCATACTGCTTTATATTCCAAATGAGAAATAAATCCTGTTAAGAAAGAATTATTCTCCCAGATTTACACTCTCTTTTTTAAAAAATTTAATCCCAATTTATTAATCGGCTGAGGTAGTTGATCTTTATTGATTTTAATTAAAAAGAAAAGCGGTGGATATAAAAGCAGTTTTCTACTATAATTTCCCTAAGGATTGGAAAGCGGACTACTGTCCAACATTCCGTAACTAACGGTTTAAAGAGGGATGGAGGGTTTGACATGCTTACTGACTTGTCTCAATATACGGATCTGTTTTCCGGTTACACTGAACTACGGTACCAAGAAAATTCCGGCTTATCGATCGGCTTTTTGCAGGGAGACAATACGACTAATGCCAAGGGTTCCTCCGGTGGAGTCTGCGCCCGTGTCTATCAGAACGGCTCCTGGGGGTTTGCTTCCTCTCCCGATTTGACGGCGGAAGGGATTCGTTTTGTCATCACTACCGCTACCAAGAACGCCGCCTTTTTAGATCAAAAAGAACATAAAGCCGGAGCGCCCCTGCCCAGCAGCGTTTATAATGCCAAGCAGGATTATTCCACCACGAAACCGCGGCTTACCCAGAACCAGTTGGTAGAGTTTATGAAGGAACTTGACCAGTATATCGCCGCTCGTTATCCTCAAGTAACTAGTAGGTGGGTAAGCTTAAACTGTTCCGAGCAGAAAAAAAGCTTAATCACTTCCGATGGTTCCTCCGCTTACTCTTTGCTTCCCCAGAGTTTTATCATGGTTAACTTAACCGTCGAAAAGGATGGGGAACCGATTAGCCTTAGCGAAATCTACGGCGGACGCGGACATTTTGAGGATCTCTTCTCGCATCCAGAAGACCTTTCCCCCGAGATTGACCAGCTCGTTGAGCACTTGATGCAAAAACGGGATGGAATCCATGCCGCCGCAGGCTTGAAAACATGTATCCTCGCACCGGAAATGGCCGGAATTTTAGCCCATGAGGCTATCGGTCATACAACCGAAGCCGATCTGGTAATCGGTGGATCAATCGCCGGATCATACCTTAATAAGGAAGTAGCCAGTCCCTTGGTGACCATGGTTGATTTTGCCCATACCGCCTTTGGTGAAACCTGTCCGGTTCCGGTGCAGGTTGATGACGAAGGAACCAAAGCCGAAGATTGCGTCTTGATCGAAGGGGGGATCTTAAAAGGTTTTATGCATAATAAAGAAAGTGCTGATCGTTTCGGGGTTTCACCGACCGGTAATGCCCGGGCAAACAGCTATGTGGATGAACCATTAATCAGAATGCGCAATACAGCTATTCTCCCCGGAAATGACGACCTGGCTGAGATGATCGCCTCGGTTGATGATGGGTATTACCTCATCCGCACCAACAACGGACAGGCCGACGCAACCAGCGAGTTTATGTTCGGCGTCACCCTCGGTTATGAAATCAAAAAAGGAAAACTGGGTCGCGCGATTAAAGATACAACTGTTTCCGGAGTAGCGTTTGCCATGCTGAAAACAGTCAGTATGATATCGAAGGAGTTTAAGTGGTTATCAGGTGGTATGTGCGGGAAAAAACAGTCCATATCCGTTGGTTTAGGCGGACCCGCCCTCAAGTGCGAACTCAAAATCGGAGGTCGATAAGATGGAGAAGCGAGAAACTACCGCTTACTGTTTGAATGCTCTGTTAAAAGCCGGCGCCGAGCAAGCGGAGACCGTATTGTATAACACGGAGCGGACAGAGTTGAATTACGAAAACGGTGAAATAAACTTGATCCGCACCACTGTTGATACTAAACTCCAACTCTCCGTCATCAAGCAACAGAAACTAGGAAAAATCATATTAAATCAGGTTAGCCCCCAAGCCATTACCCAAGCTATCGAGGAAGTAATGACCATTACCGAAGGGGCTAAGCCCGATCCGGCGCATGCGTTTGCCGAGGCTCAACCGGCGCAGAACTTCACCAAAGGAGCAACGACCCCTGACTTAGACCTAATGTACCAACGATTAAAGACCTTTACGCAAACGGTGGCCGCGCAGTTTCCCCAGACCTTCCTGCGCAACATCTACCTAAATTTCACCAGGTCTAATAGTTCTTTCCGGAATTCCAATGGGGTAGATTTTACGACACAAAAGGGAATCTATCATGTTTCCGCCACCTTTTCCGCCCAGGATGGTGAAGCCTCGTCCTCTTTTAATTATACCGGTTATTCTACTCTTGATCTCAACCAGGAGTTACTGGAGGGTGGTTCGCTGCGCCTACTTTTGCAGAATTCAAGCCGTGAACTTCATCCTATACCGTTAAGCGGCAAATTTACCGGAGAAATCATTCTCACCCCGGATTGTCTGGAAGGTTTCATCAGTTCTTTACTGGGAATCAGTATCACGGACGCTCCTTTAATCACCGGCACCAGTATTTTTAAGGACCAACTTAACCAGTTGGTGACCAGCCCACTGTTCACACTCTATTCCCGACCGGTTTCCCCGGAAATTGCCAGTGGTTATTTTTTCACCAGTGATGGTTATGCAGCCCAAAACTCCACTATTATTGAGCAAGGGGTCTTAAGAACCTATTTATTGAGTCTCTACGGTTCGCGCAAAACCGGCTTGCCGAAGGCGGTTAATGACGGAGGCGCCTATGTGGTGGCGCCGGGTGAAGAATCGCTCAATACCATGATTAAAGGGGTGAAGAGAGGGATTCTGCTGACCCGCTTCTCCGGGGGACGTCCCAACCGCAATGGGGATTTCTCCGGGGTGGCGAAGAACAGTTTTTATCTTGAAGATGGTGAAATCAAACATCCGCTAACGGAGACGATGATTGCCGGTAATTTAGCAGCGCTTTTCCGGAATATTACCGCGGTCTCCCAAGAACGGGTCAATTTTGGCCATGGGATTTACCCCTGGATTGCTTCTACTGGGGTGACGATTTCCGGCCAATAAAGGGAGAGCGGAGCGAGTAAGGCCGGAAAAATCGGCCAGCGCTTCATAGAAGTCGCCCATGCCAGCAAGCCAGGGCAAGCAAAAGGATGAAAACTAGTCAAAGTTACTATCTCCGCCGGAGCCGAATGGTGCTTCCTTGTTCCGGTGAATTTCTTGGAGTATTCTAAAGCTCAGATTCGCTTGAAAGCGGGCATCCGCTCTATGATTTCTCCTGAACCAAAAGCGGCTCGCGACTTCCCTGTCGCTCAGCCCGCTTTCAATCTTCGTGTTGCTAAGAATTCTTTACCTCGAAATTCAATCCACTGAAAACCACCATTCGGCTCCGGCTAGCAATTACTCGTAACTATAGTAGAACAAGACCAGGGAAAAGACTGGAGTTGAAGACGGATCGAAACGGTAAAGATTTATTACCAATCCCCCTTTGGGTTGATTGCCATCACCGGAAATTACGCCGGATTATTAACTGTCGGGTTTGTGGATGAGCCGGGAGAGCCTCCGCTTTCCCCATTCCTAACTGGACCAAAGCGTCGCGTCTCCCGTACAACCCAAGCTCACCTTAACGAGTGCTGCCGCCAGCTGGATGAGTATTTTCAAGGAAAGCGGCGACAGTTTACTTTACCGCTGGTCATCACTGGTACCGTGTTTCAAAAAAAAGTCTGGCGTCAATTACTCACCATCCCTTATGGGAAAACCGTTTCGTACCGCGAAGTAGCCACCGCGATAAATCATCCCCGGGCCAGCCGCGCTGTCGGTGCCGCCTGCCACCGAAACAAACTGGGGATTATTATCCCTTGCCACCGGGTGATTGGCAGCAACGGCCAGCTGACCGGGTATGCCGGCGGCTTAGAACGAAAACAGTTGCTGTTAGCTTTTGAAGAAAAACATCAGTCCACCGTCTAAACCGGAACGCCTGTTTATAAATTTCTGCTTGACAGTTCTTTAGGGGCGATTATATAATTTTAACAGCATTTTCGCCAAGGGAAAGGAGGTGGGGATGATGAAACACTTCTTGATTACAGAAAAACTTAATATATATATGCTCCTTAAGAAAGTGCTATCCCCACCTCCCAACCGAGTCATCTGATTTATTGACTACTTGTCTGTCAAACTACTAGCTCAATTTGAGTCGTGGAGATATCCGCCACGGCTTTTTTAGTATAAGTAAAGGTCATGGGGAAAGCCGTGGCCTTTGTCTGTTCTTAGCTAAGAACGAGGGAAAATTGCTTGCTCAGATCATTCATCAGCTATGGCACAGCGCTATAAACATAAGGGTAAGCACTAGAGGATGTGAAACCGTGAAACGGATCCTTTCCTATGTTGAGAAAGAAAAACGCTATTTTATTCCGGCCATTGGCGCCTTATTGCTCGGAATTGCTTTGGATATGTTTAATCCATACTTATTAAAATTAATCATTGACCGGGTGATTATTGGGGGAGAATCCGCGCTGCTCCCCAAGGCACTCTCTGGATTTCTGGCCGTTGCTTTCGGACGGGTAGTATTTGGCTACATTAAAGAATATGCCTTTGATTATGGCGGGCAAAAAGTTGCCGTGGGCTTGCAAGCAGACCTCTTCTCCCACCTGCAGGCGCTCTCTTTTGATTTTTTTGACCGGACCAATACGGGAGAATTAATGTCGCGTCTGAAAGATGATGTTGATCATATCAGAGCGGCCCTCACCTATGTCATTATGCTTTCGGTGGAAAACATCATTTATTTTGTGAGCGCCACCGTGATCCTGTTTACCCTCAATTGGAAACTATCACTGGTCGCCCTGGTCTTGATGCCGCTCATCGCCCAGATTGCTCTTCGGCTGGAAAAAAAGATCGGTGAAATCTATGAGCACATCAGTGACCAGGACGCTAAGATTAACACGACTGCTCAGGAAAACATTACCGGGGTAAGGGTGGTAAAAGCTTTTGGGCGCGAAGAATACGAATGCCGCAAGTTTCTACAGCAAAACCAGGAAAACTACGGTTATAAGTTAAAACGCGCGCGGATATGGGGTAGGTATTTTCCCCAGATCGAATTTCTAACCAACCTCTCCATTGTACTCGTGACGGTCGTCGGTGGAGCGTTGGTCATCGGCGATGAGCTCTCGGTCGGAACATTGGTCGCCTTCAGCGACTATGTGACGATGTTAATCTGGCCAATGCGGATGAGTGGCTGGTTAATGAATGATCTGGCTGAAGGACTAGCGTCGGTAAAAAAAATCAACCAATTATTTGCCGCCGTTCCATCCGTTAAAGAGCCGGCAGTGCCAACCATTCTTCCAAGTTTCAGGGGACATTTGCTCTTTGACCATGTTTCCTTTATCCGGGATGGACGGGTGATCCTGGAGGATATTAATTTTGAAGCTCCACCAGGAGCAACGATTGCCATCATGGGCGCTACTGGTGCCGGAAAAACTTCCTTAGTTAATCTGATCGGCCGTTATTATGATTGTACTTCCGGGGCGATCCACCTTGATGGTGTAGAAATCAGACAACTCCCGCTGCAGCTACTCCGGCGTCAAGTCGCAATGGTCATGCAGGACACCTTTCTTTTTTCGGCGACGATTGAAGAGAATATCCGGTTCGGAGGGGGCGAAAGTATCTCCCCAACGGAAATAGAAGAAGCCTTAAGACAAGCCGCGCTGGCCGATTTTGTCGCTGAGCTTCCACAGGGGTTGGCCACCGTCATCGGAGAGCGAGGAATTGGCCTGTCCGGAGGGCAAAAACAGCGCCTGGCACTGGCCCGTGCCCTGGTGAAAAAAAGCCCCATCTTGATCCTCGACGATGCCACTTCCAATCTGGATATGGAGACAGAGTACCAAATCCAACAGGCCTTGGAGGCGCTAAGCGGGAGAACCAAAATAATTATTGCCCACCGGATCTCCGCAGTGAAAAATGCCGATGAGATTCTCATCCTGGAGCAGGGAAGAATTGTGGAACGCGGTACCCACCAACAACTATTAGCCTTAGGAAAACGGTACTACGCTACTTACCACGACCAGTTTCACGGAATTAAGACGCCGGAGGTGAAACCTTTTGCCCATTAATCGGATTGATGAAGATGAAGCCCTCCGCCCCACTTTTAAAATTAAACTTCTGATTAGACTCTTTTCCTATCTTAAACCCTATAAGTTTCAGGTTGCCTTAACTTTGTTGTTAATGGGCATAGTTTCTGGAGTGGAGTTGCTCAACCCTTATCTCTTAAAAGTGGCGATTGACCGGTATATCGCCACCAAAAACCTTAACGGCCTACTCTTCTTGGGCCTAGTCATGAGTATCACCATCCTGGTGTCAATGTTTTGCACCAGGAAACGGATCAGTCTGATGGCCAAGATTACCAATCAGATTCATCTCACGATCCGACAGGAACTCTATGCTCATCTGCAGAAACTTTCCCTCTCCTTTTTTGACCATCGTCCGGCCGGTAAGATCTTAGCTAGGGTGATCGGTGATGTGAATTCGTTGAATAACCTCTTTAATACTAGTGTCACGGGTCTGATCCCGGACCTGGCGACCATCATTGCTGTCATCATCATTATGCTTGCGATGAATTACCGTCTGGCCTTAGCCTCTTTCCTCATGCTCCCGGTACTAATCATCTTTCTAGGCGCGGTCGAAATCGTTTCCCACCGGCGCTGGCAGATTTTTCGCCAAAAAAGTTCAAACTTAAACGCTTTTACCCATGAACATTTTTCTGGAATTAAAGTGGTGCAGAGTTTCACCGCTGAAGAGCAGACCAAGAAAGACTTTCACTTCCTTCTCCGGGAAAACTTTGAGGCTTTTATCCGTGCCGTCCGCTTAAATGACCTTTTCTGGCCGTCCGTAGAACTTTCTTGGGGCATCGGTACAATCATTGTGTTCTGGTATGGGACCCGGCTCTTAAATACCGGAACAGTCACCATCGGCCTACTGGTTGCCTTCTCCGGTTATGTTTCGATGTTTTGGCGTCCGGTGATGAATATAAGTAATTTCTATAATACACTGGTCTCAAATCTTTCCGGCGCGGAACGCATCTATGAGTTAATGGATATTGAACCGTCGATTCAAGAAGCCGAAGATGCGGTAACCCTACCGACCCTCCGGGGTGAGGTTGAGTTTAAAGATGTCACCTTCGGCTATCAAGACGGTCAAATCGTTCTTGACCAAGTCAGTTTTCGGGTGGCTCCAGGGGAGACAGTTGCTCTGGTCGGTCCAACTGGAGCTGGTAAAACTAGTATTATTAACTTGATTGGCCGTTTCTTTCAGCCCCAAAGTGGGCTGATCTTAATTGATGGTTTCGACCTGCAGAAAGTTACCTTAGAAAGCCTCCGTGGCCAGATGGGATGGGTCCTGCAGGATACTTTTCTTTTCTCCGGCCGGATCATCGACAATATCAGATACGGACGGTTAACAGCCACCGATGAAGAGTGTATCGCGGCGGCGAAGGCGGTTCACGCCCACGAATTCATTACCAAACTGGAGAATGGTTATGACACGGAAGTTCAGGAACGCGGGGCGCGGCTTTCCTTCGGCCAACGGCAACAGATCGCCTTTGCCCGTGCCCTTGTGGCTAATCCCCGTATTCTGATTCTTGATGAAGCAACCGCCGGGATTGATACCCATACGGAACGTCTGTTGCAACAGGGCATTGCGCGGTTATTAGCCGGTCGGACCTCCTTTATCATTGCCCATCGTTTATCCACGATTGTTAATGCCGACCGGATTATGCTGATTGACCAGGGACGCATCATTGAGATGGGCAATCATCAAGAATTACTCCACAAGAAAGGCTACTACTATCAGTTATTTATGGCCCAGTTTCGCTTTCTGGCCGCGAAAGAAGAACCGGTTACCCGCTTAGGTTAACCGGCTCTTCTTTATCCTCATAAAAACGCCAGGTGAATGAATCCTCCCTTTCTTGGATTCATCATTCCCCTCTCCACTAACAAAGTCCAGATAGCAATATTTTTTACCTTTCTTTATTTAAAATTATTACAAAACTTACCTCATCATCGCAAAGAAAAACAACAAGAAGAGACGATTATCCCCGTAACCGGTCACCAATCTCCTCTCACTTTTCATAGTATGAATTTAGATTTGGTTACGGAAGAGAGGGATCATCATGAAACGGGCCTTGGTCTTATCGGGAGGGGGTAGTAAAGGGGCTTTCGAAGTGGGGGCAATCGAATACCTAGTAAAAAAGGAAAAGTTAAATTTCCACGTTTTCACGGGGACCAGTGTCGGAGCATTAAACGCCGCTTTCCTTGGCCAGGCGCGTAACCGGCAGGAGCTTAGCGCATTGGTTGAGGAGTTAAAGACTTTATGGTTGGAATTAAAGGGGAAGCGTTCGATCTATCGTTCCGGATTCCTCCGCGGATTGTTCCGTCTGCTCTTCCGCGATTCTTTATACAACCCAGCCGGACTACGCTCTTTGCTCGCCGACAAACTAAATCTAGAGCGGATCTTTCATCCGGCAACAGTCGTTAAAGTCACGGCGGTTGCTTTGGAAAGTGGTGAATTGTTCTGTGCCGATAGCCGCCACCGGGAACTGGGTGAAGATTTCCGCCGATATGTGCTGGCCAGCGCCAGTATGCCCTTGTTCTTTCCGGCCGTGCGGATCGCCGGTAAGCATTGGTATGATGGCGGGCTAAGAGATCTAACCCCTTTGGCGGCAGCAATGGAAGAGAATCCCGACGAAATTGTGGTCATTACCACCTTCCCGCTTGGTCCCAACCTACAGGCGATTATACCCCCTGCTAAAACAGGAGGCGCGCTCAATGCTATTTTACGGACGGTTGAAATCCTACTAAGCGAGATCGCCGTCAATGACTTACAGATCGCTCAGACCATCAATCGAACCTGTTGGCGCTTTCCAAAGAAAAAACCGGTTCCAATCCGGATTATTGTCCCGCAAACCCAGTTACTCGGTGATGCCCTAGCTTTTAATCCTTGCTGGATCCGGGAGAATATTCGTGCTGGTTATGAAGCGGCCCGGCATCCCCGTCTCTTAGCGGTAAGAAACCGCCTGACCAACTCCCTAAACGGTTAAATAGTAATCCTTCAACCGGCAAATTTGTAGGCCGGCAAACCTTTAATTCCCGGCTTTAATTTAAAGACGCCACCGGCTTGCGGTTGTCGGGTAAGCTCCTTTTCATTGAGCTGATAACGCCCGGTCGTAATGTATAACTCATCAAGCTGCACCCCGCCAAAAAAGCAGGCCGTGACTTGGGTCACCGGAAGATTAACCGTTGCTTAGAGACGCCCGGTCTCCGGGTCCCATCGGGAAACTCGGGCCCCTCCCCAATGGGCAACCCAAAGTTTCCCTTCTTCATCAACTGTCATCCCCGCCGGCCAACCGGTTCCTTCCGGAAATTCCACCACTGCCCGCTTGTTATCTAATGAACCGGTCTCCAAACAAAAATCGAAAGCCACAATCTCCCGGGTCGGCGAGTCAATAAAATACATCAAGCGGCCATCCGGACTCCAATCTATTCCCCAAGGGAGTGTCGCATTGACCAGTACTGGACGGAGGGTATGATCGCGGTTCATACAATAAAGGGTGCCCCAAGGTTTATTCCCCTCCAAATCGGAAGTCCCTGCCCAAAAACGTCCAGATGGATCACACTTTCCACTAATAAACCGGTTTTCAGGGAGGTTTGTTTCAGAAGAAAAAACCGGAATAACTTCGTTAGTATGGGGTTGCAACAGATAAACCCCAGTTTGAAGGGCAATAACCGCGCCTCCGTTCTGCCGTGGGAGGTAGGCCCCGACGTATTGGTTAACTTCAAGCCAACGGTTGGTATGAGTCTCCGGGGAGTAAGTATAGACTTTACTATCCATGAGATCCACCCAGCACAAAGTCTGGGTTTGATCATCCCAATATGGGTTTCCCCCCAGTATGGACTTGGCATCAATCACTAGCTCCGCCTGGATTTTCATCGGTCTCCCTCCCTTTTCTCCTGTATTATTTAGTTTCGGCATTTGTAACAAAAAATATTCCTTTTCTTGAAGACATAAACATAAATTACCCCCCTCTCCCGCACTAACCAAGGAAAGGGGGGGATTTGTCTTTAGCTAAAACTCCGCAGATTTCACCGTACGGGGGAAGGGTATGACATCTCTGATATTGTTGACTCCGGTGAGATACATAATTAGTCGCTCAAAACCGAGACCAAATCCGGCGTGTTTGACCCCACCATATTTACGTAAATCAAGGTACCACCAATAATCATCATAATCCAACCCAAAATCACGCAGACGTTGCTCTAAAACCTCCAACCGCTCTTCCCGTTGGCTCCCACCGATGATCTCCCCTACTCCGGGTACTAATAGATCCATAGCAGCGACGGTACGCTGGTCATCATTGACCCTCATATAAAAAGCTTTTATATCTTTTGGGTAATCGGTTACAAATACTGGTTTTTTAAAGACCTGTTCAGTCAGGAACCTTTCATGTTCAGTCTGTAGGTCAACCCCCCACTTAACCGGATAGGTGAAAGTTTGGCCTGAATTTTGTAAGAGCCCGATCGCTTCAGTATAAGAAAGACGTACAAAATCAGAATTAATAATATGTTCGAGCCGCTTAATCAAGCCTTGATCAATAAACCGATTGAAAAACTCCATCTCTTCGGGGGCATTCTCCAGACAGTAACTTAAAATATATTTAAGCATCTCTTCCGCCAAAACCATGTCATCCTCCAGGTCTGCAAAAGCAATCTCCGGTTCTACCATCCAAAATTCGGCGGCATGCCGGGGAGTATTGGAGTTCTCCGCCCGGAAGGTGGGGCCAAAAGTATAAACATTTCGGAACGCCAAACAAAAAGTTTCAGCTTCCAATTGCCCACTCACCGTTAAATTCGCTTCCTTACCAAAGAAATCCTGAGAATAATCGATATTCCCAGCCTGATCGAGGGGAAGATTGTTAAAATCCAAAGTCGTGACCCGGAACATCTCTCCGGCTCCTTCGCAATCACTCCCCGTGATGATTGGTGTATGGACGTAAACAAAGTCCCGTTCCTGGAAAAAACGGTGGATCGCATTAGCAGCTAGCGAACGAACCCGGAAAACCGCAGAAAAAGTATTGGAACGCGGACGGAGATGGGCAATCGTCCGTAAGAATTCCAAGGAATGTCTTTTCTTCTGCAACGGATATTCAGGAGTGGATAATCCTTCTATCACAATACGGTGCGCTTTCAGTTCAAAAGGTTGTTTGGCACCAGGACTCTCTACCAGTTCTCCTTCGACCGTAAGCGCCGTGCTCACGGACAATTTAGCTATTTCTGCAAAATTTTCGAGAGTCTGATCAAAAACGATCTGAAGGTTTTTAAAAAAAGAACCATCATTTAGTTCAATAAAACCGAACGCTTTAGAAACCCTGACCGTTCGTACCCAACCGCTCACTTTCACCGGTTGCTGAAGAAAAGAATCGGGATTACGATAAATCTGTTTAATCATTACTCCATCCATCATTAACTCCCCCAATATGAGATTAAAATCTTGAGTTGAACCTTTTGGGCAATATAATCATAAGAGCTTTATTCCGGCCTGCTGGCATTCCTTAATCATTTCCTCCGGCCAAACAGAAGCCTGCACCTCTCCAATATGCACTTTTTTGAGGAAATACATACAAAGACGAGACTGCCCGATTCCTCCCCCAATGGTCGGGGGAAGCTCCCCTCTCAGTAGCGCACGGTGGTAATCGAGGGTCAGGCGTCCTTCACATCCCAATTCCCTGATCTGCTTGAGTAGACTTTCCTCATTGACCCGGATCCCCATGGAGGAGATCTCCATCGCTTTTTGTAGAGGGGAGTACCAGAGGATGAGATCGCCGTTTAACTCCCAGTCATCGTAATCAGGAGCCCGTCCGTCATGGCGCATCCCTGAGTTCATAATTCCCCCAATCTTCATAATAAATACCGCGCCCCACTCCTGCGCGATCACTTCTTCCCGTTCTTTCGGTGTCAAGTGCGGAAAACGCTCCTCCAACTCCTGCGCGGTAATGAACTTGATCTCCGGGGGTAGTTCCTGAGGTAGGTTTGGAAAATAACCCCTAATATACTCCTCGGTTGCGAGCAGCACCTGATAAATTTGTTTGACGGTTTGCTGTAAAGTAGCTATCGTCCGGTCCTCCGGGCGGAGAACTTTCTCCCAATCCCATTGGTCGACATAGATGGAATGCAGGTTATCTAATTCTTCATCTCGGCGAATGGCGTTCATATCTGTATACAAACCCTCGCCGTGGGTAAAACCATATTTTTTTAAGGCCATCCGTTTCCACTTAGCTAGGGATTGGACGATCTCGCACTGCTCCCCATTAATCCCTTTGACATCAAAACTAACCGGTCGTTCCGTACCGGTCAGGTTATCGTTTAAGCCGGACTGCGGCCTGACAAACAAAGGGGCTGATACTCTAATTAAGCCCAACTCTTTAGCCAGGGTTTTCTCAAAATAGTCTTTAACCTTTTTAATGGCAATTTGCGTTTCTTTAAGCCCTAGGTACGACTGGTATCCTTCCGTTAAGATTAAAGAGTAGGGCGCTACTGTCATGAAATGTCCTCCTATCATCATGTAAGCAATAGAAAAAAAAAGAGCCTAGATAGTAAATCATTCTTTACTAACGTAAAAATTCCTTTTCTCAAGCCAAGAATTAGCTTTTACAATTATAAAGATTTTAAGACAAACGACGATTGGGATTTATGCTAAACGCTTTTCAATTTTCAGGGGGGAATCAGCGTCTATTTCCTGAAAACTGCCTCTGGACTCTAAATACTCAACAATCGTTTTGGCCTTAGTAGCTTCCACCACCACTGCCGACTGCTGATCACTGAGTTGGACAATACTCCCCACGGGATACAACGCCACCGATCGCCGGAGCGCCTTCACCACCTCCCGGTCGTATTGAGCAGGGCTCTCCGCCTCCAACTCACGTAACGCTTGTTCCGTCCAGACGGGCTCACGGTAGATCCGCTCTGAGATCATCGCATCAAAAGAGTCAGCAACCGCCACAATTTTAGAAAGAGGTATGATATCCCGACTAATCAAGCCCAGCGGGTATCCGGAACCGTTCTCCCGTTCATGGTGCTGGTAAGCAATATTCGCGATTTTGATGGTAAAACCGGGCACGGCGCGCAGAATTTCAAAGCCCTTCTTCGGGTGTTGTTTGACCTGGGCCGTATCACTGGTGGAAAACGTCTGAATTTTTTTCAGTGACGATTTCATATAAACCTTACCCAAATCATGAAGGAAGGCACCGATCGCTAGTTCCTTAAGATCTTCCCACTCGAGTTTTAGCTCTTTTCCGATCAGGATGGAGAGGATGCAAACATTAAGAGAGTGATTGTACAGGTAATTATCGGGTGTTTTCAGATCAATCAGCGCAAACAAGCCGTCTTCTTTTTGGTGAACCTCGCGGATAATATCTTCAACCACAAAACTGATCTGTTGGGCATTAAGAGTTTTGCGCTCGATTACCCGGATCAAGCAATCCCAGAGAATCTGCATCGCTTGAGAGCGCACCTTATCACTGACCAAACCGGTACAATCCCATTGTTCCTCATCCGATTCGTACACGTAAAGATGAGTGTATTTTAGATGCTGCAATCTTTTTATATAGGACGGAGTTAATCTGGTTCTTTTTTTTAAAAGAATTTTACCATTATTGCTAAAAATCGAGTGGGCAAGCAACATCTGTTCTGTGATCTCTTCTAGTGGTAAAAACCTCATTTGCCTCACCCCACCCTTTACCTTATCCTCACTCTTTATGCTGTTCATAAAGAGTTATTCCAGAATTATATTTTCTTGTCCATTCAACTTTTTTCCTGCTAAAAATCTACTATTTCCTGAATATAACAAAATGTTCATAATCCCCCGCTTTACCCCCGGATTAACTGAAAGAGATCATTGAACAAAACGAAAAAGCCCAACGACATCAGGAGGACAAAACCTAGCATGGAAATGGCTGCTTCTTTTTCGGGAGGAAGTGGTTTACCCCGCAGTGCTTCCAGACCAAATAGCAATAACCGTCCTCCGTCCAGCGCCGGTAAAGGTAGAAGATTGGTCGCTCCGATCGCCATACTGATCAAAGCGGAAATATTCAAGAGATTAAGCAGAATCAGGGCAGCGGTCGGACTATAACTGACGGCCTCGCTCATGATACTGACAATCCGTACCGGTCCGGCCAGTTGGGTGATTGAGACCTTGCCTGTCACTAACCACCCAAGAGTAAAAATAACACTACGGAGGGTAGAGTACATATAAACAGGTGGTTGCAGTATTGTCGCCCAGAAGCTCCCGCGCACAACCTGGAAAGAAAGTCCGGTATCATAGTAAGCCGTTCCTTTTTCCATCCGGGGTTGGATGGTCAGTTGCCGCTCCTCTCCTGCTCGGCGGAGCGTAACCGTCACCGGTTCGCCGTTTTTCCGGTGAAGGTAAGCACTGAGCGCTTGCTTGTTGCTGATTGGTTCCTGATCTAAGGCAATGATCTGGTCACCCGGAAGCAGACCGGCTTGCTCAGCGGGCGAATCCGGCAAAATATATTCAATAATCGTTGAGCCTTCACCATAAGGTTCTCTGGCGCCAAAGCCTAAAATATAACGGTCCTCAGGAATAAGATGCGGGGTAAGGAGGGCCTGCCTTTTTTCTTTTCCCCGTTGATACTCGACAATACTTGGTTTTCCCTTGTTAATCGTCATAAACGTATAAAAATCCGCAGGCTGATAAACCTTTTTACCATCATAACTAATCAGCCGGTCACCTCTTTGCAAACCGGCTTGGGCGGCGGGTGACCCTGGAGGGACGGTGTCCAGGAGATTAGAACTATAACCGCCCATAAAAAAGGCCAGAGTCAGAAAAAGCAACGCCGTCAGAAAGTTCATCAGCGGACCGGCAGCGACCACCGCCGCCCTGGCGGCGAGCGGCTTATTACTAAAGGACCGCTCGCTGTCGGAAGCCTCTTCTTCCCCCTCTAATTGCACAAAAGCCCCCACCGGAAAAAGCCGAAGTGAATAAATGGTTTCCCCTTTTTTTACTGAAAATAACTTGGGCCCAAAAAACAATGAAAACTCTAAGACTTTAATATTAAAGCTTTTAGCCACTAAATAATGGCCTAATTCGTGTACGATCACAATTAAGTTTAAGGCTAAAATCGCGATCAGAATATTCATCCCCATCCCCCTTTAACGAGATTAGCAATCTTTGAGGGAATTACCTAATTACCTCAGTCGGGCTTAAACCTCACAATTGCCGTCTTTATTTTTTAAAAACGCCCACCAGGCCTATTGGTTCCTACCAGTAATTAATTATTCTGTTAACTCAGTTCCCAGTCTACCAATTTAGAAGATAATTCATACCAAAAAGAGAAGCGCCCCCAACCCGGGGACTCTGAGCCTTCATCGGACTGAACTCTCTTCTATTACCGGAAACCAGATGATTAATAGTGTATCCCAATCCCCATTTGGAAATTGAAGTTTTTTCCGGTATTATCGGCGACGGCCACTAACCCGCCGCGTAGATCCATGTTGTCCGCGAACTTAAATCCGATCCCCATTTCCAGTAAAGCGCTCAAGTGATTATTGGCTAAGGAAATGTGGATATCACCCATTAAATTAATATTTTCGTCTAAGGGTAAGGAAGTGTTTACTCCGATAAATGGAGCTTCATTCACTACCCCCAACATAATCCCAAGATTAGAGTCATATTCGTATTTGGCGCTAACCAGCGTTGCCTCGTTATGAATTTGTACATAAGCTGCAATCTCCGGAGTCAAGCCGTATTCGACCCCCAATTGCAACCCTTGATCTCCGATGAACAGGAGAGTAATCTCCCCACCTTTTTCCTGCACTTCAGCGGTGTTTAACCCTAAGGCGGCTCCAGGGATCAGAAGTAGACAGAGTGTTAGTAAAGAAATGAGCATTATTCTTTTCATTAATACGCCTCCTTAAGCTCCCATCCATCCTTCGCTCTCAATCAAAGTCATCTAGAAGGCAACCTCCGCCTATTTCCGCCTGTATTAAACGGAACTCTTATTTTAAGTATGATCCTCAGGTCTTTTGATCCTTCTAGAAGGGAGCTGAAATTGAAAATATGTCCGTTGTTAACTGGATAAAGTTACTAATAATGGTAAGGTTTTTTCGCAAACCAAGATGTCCTTCCTGTTGTAAAATCACATGCTGCTCACCCTTTTCCTCTGTTGTGTAGTTTAAAATAAAGATTCGCGTTCCGCATGGCCGTTACCTCTCTCCTCCAGCTAGGTAATTATTCCCTGCTCCCTTTGGCCGCGGTGTGCTCCGCCAGCAATTCTTTCAGCGACTTGTTCACCATATAGTAATGGTTGGAATTATTCCAAAGAGTAAATCCGGGGGCAGTCGAGGAGAGCACCCCCCTGACTTGCCTTAACAAATAATCGGTATAAACCGGAGGGGTCATTCTTAACTCCCGTCCTGACAGGCGAAAGGCCTGGACATAAGGGCGAATGAGGCAGCCCTCCGTAACCAGCGTCTCGGCCCGGAAAGTCCCTTCCTGATAAATCAGCTCCGCCCTTTCCAGATAATCTTCACAAAGAAAATCAGATGGAAAATGAGAAGGATAATACATTGGACAGATCACATCAACATATTTAGAGAATAAACTAATATTCTGTCCCGTCCGGCCTTCCATCAGGTACCAACAGTTAAAACCATAAAGGTCCGTACTGATCGGGATCGAAAGGCGTTCCCGCGCCATGGCCAGAAAAGACTCCAATGCGTCAATCTTCTCGGCGCCTGGGGGTTGGTATCGATAGGAGCAGCGCGCCAAATCACCGTCGGTCGGAAACCTGATATAGTCGAATTGGATCTCATCGATGCCCAGGGCTTGTAATTCTTCGGCTAACGCCAAATTATACTCCCAAACATCCCTGGAAAAAGGATCTACCCAGTGTTCTCTCTGGACGTAAGTCACTTCCCCGGCGGCGTTTCGTTCCCTGACCAAATACCGCCAGGGTTGATTCTGCTCCTTTTCCCAGGCTGCATACTGATAATTATTATAACGGTAAAGACAACTGTCTTTAAAGACTACCAGCCGCCCAATTATGTATAGATTTTCCGTTTTTGCTTTTTTAATGAGTTCCTGGATCTTGATTCTTGGTCGCACCGCGCCGATGGTGTGTGCCAGAGGCACTTTGGTATCATAGGTAACATAACCGGAGTCATCTTTGAAGTCAACGACCAACGAATTTAAACCGTTTTGTTTCAGGAATTTGAGATGTTCATCTAGTCTTCTTCCCGCAGCAAAATCCGACCTTACATAAATGCCGAATTTACCCTCGGCCTTCGCCCTTCTTTCTGATGGTACTGCCCGCTCTTTCAGCCCCGATCGCGGATCTTCAACCGCTACTAACTTAAACTGCGGCCAGGAATAGAGCTCTACCCCCTCTGGTTGGGTAATCTGTAATAGCCAGTCAGTACGTTCTTGAGTAGCGCTTGCTAATCGGAAATAAAGGTTTTCGATCAGGGGCCGCTCCCTACTGAGGCTTAACGCCTCCCAGATCTTTAATGCTTTGTGGTATAAGTATAGACCATTTCCGAACCCGCAGGCAAAAAGGATCTTATCAGGGTTTTCCGGATGGTAAACAAGGGCAGAGATCGTTTCGTAATTTGTACTACTCAGGTTGAGAAAGGTCAAATCCCTCGATATCCTTGACCAGTTCTCCCCCAAATCTTTCGTTTCATATATACCATAAAAAGAGGTGCCCACCAAAATTTCTTCCGGATGATGTGGGGATAAGGCGACCGCCGTGACCGGACCGGCGTGAAAAGGAATTAGGCGCCAAGTTTCCCCCCGGTTTTCAGAGAGATAAAGACGGTCCATGGTGGAAAGAATCACCCGGTCCGGGTCAGCCGGATCAACCCCAAGCGCGGTTATGGAACGGACTTGTTCCCGCCGGAAAGGATAGACCAATTTCCGTGGTAATCCGTTGTTATGCTGCACCCAACTCTTTCCGGCATCATTAGAGACAAAAAAACCCTCTTCTTCTGCGTAACCATACCAAAGTTCCGAGCCGGTTGGCAAAACAAAGGTTGGACCCTCCCCCAACTGCCCGAGTAATGGCCGCACGGCTGTAGAGACTTCTACCTCAGCCGTAGTCTCGATCTTTGCCGCCACTTTATCGACCATAACTGAATGCTTGTGGCCGATCGGAGCCCCCGCCGACCTGAATGGGGCAACCAGCAGAACCGCCAGACCAATCAATAAAAACCGCCTTCGTCGATTCATTGCTACTCCGACTCCTTCAGTAAACCATTTTACCTACATTTTCTATAACTATATTAACTTCGGTGGTAATGGCCAAACTCCTCTTAATTGTCGGCCGTCCTCTACCTAGAAAATAGGGCGAC
Organism: Bacillota bacterium; assembly: GCA_012727535.1. Classification (GTDB taxonomy): domain Bacteria; phylum Bacillota; class UBA4882; order UBA10575; family UBA10575; genus JAAYGU01. The sequence goes on from JAAYGU010000147.1 coordinate 62,939, forward strand.
TACTACTTAGTTAATGCCTAGTTATTTGAGATTCTCCGGATTTAAACAGGCCAGTTCCGGGAGGGTAAAAAGGCCGTCCTTCCGGATCAACCGGTCATCAAAATATATTTCACCCCCGCCGTATTCAGGACGTTGGATCAAGACTAAATCCCAATGGATCGCAGATTTATTCCCATTACTACATTCATCATAGCAAGAACCCGGTGTTAAATGGAGGCTACCGGTAATCTTCTCATCAAATAAAGTGTCTTTCATCGGAGTAAGAATATAGGGGTTGACTCCTAAAGCAAATTCCCCGATATACCTGGCCCCCTGGTCAGTATTGAGGAGTTCCTCAATTCGCTGCGGATCATTGGCGGTAGCATTAATAATCTTACCGTCTTTAAACTCCAGTACCACTCCTTCAAAGGTAAACCCATCATAAATTGAAGGAGTATTAAAGCTGATCTTACCGTTGAGCGACTCTTTAACGGGCGCGGTAAAGATTTCGCCATCGGGTATATTGCGATGGCCGTCGCATTTGACCGCCGGAATTCCTTTGATCGAGAAAGCAAGGTCGGTCCCCGGCCCGGTAATCCGGACCCGCTCCGTCCGGTTCATCAGTTCTACCAACGGGTCCATCGCCTGTGACATTTTGGCATAATCTAGATTACAGACATTAAAATAAAAATCCTCAAACTGTTCGATGCTGGTGTTAGCCAATTGCGCCATCGCAGCATTAGGGTAACGTAATACACACCACTTGGTATGAGCAACTCGTTCTTCAAGATGGACGGGTTTTAGATAATAGTTCTGGTAGATCTGCAGTTTTTCCGCCGGCAAATCTGCCCACTCATTAACATTAGCGGGAGCTCTTACGCCAATATAGGCATCCATCTCCTGCATACGTCTGCGGTCCCAGTCCGCTTGGGCTTTAACCTGGTTGACCTCAGCCTTTTTTAGCCATTCCCGCAGGAGCGAATGGTTCTGCAGTGCTAAGTAGGGTACGCCCCCACTCAGGTATGTTGCGCGCACCAAAGCTTGAGCCAGCTCATCTGCCTTTCCTGTTACCTCAATTAAAATTTTCTCCCCCGGTTTTAGTTCTACCGAATAGTTAATTAAATTGGCAGCTAACTGTTGGATCCGTGGATCTTTCATTTACAATCATCCTTTCTCGGTAAACGGCAAAATAAAGAAAAAAGCCGTTCTCTCAAGAACAGCCTGTGGTTTTTATCATAATGGTGCGCCATCAGGGACTCGAACCCCGGACTTGCTGATTAAGAGTCAGCTGCTCTACCAACTGAGCTAATGGCGCATAAATATGGTGGCGGTGACTGGAGTCGAACCAGTGACACTACTGGTATGAACCGTATGCTCTGACCAACTGAGCTAC
>JAAYGU010000148.1 GCA_012727535.1 Bacillota bacterium
ATGGTTTACACTTCCTTTCGGCATTACTAAACAGCGTCTGATTTTACTGATAAATTCTTACAGGTTCCAGTCGGACATCGACCATTCAGATGGGCTTGAAATTCTTCAGCAAAATATTCTAAGCAAGTCAACAAGGAGTTAGGAGCAGACTGCCCCAAGCCACAAAGGGCGGAAAGTTGCATCGTCGTTGAAAGTTCCTTTAAAAGCCGAAACTCGGTAACAGTAGCGGTTCCCTCCGCTAGCGCTTGAATAATTTCGTAGAGACGCACGGTTCCTTCACGGCAGGGGGTACATTTCCCACAGGATTCATGACAGAAAAATCTCATAAAACTTTTCAGCAAATCAACTACACAATGGGTGTCATCGATAATTAACATGGCACCGGAACCGAGGGCCGACCCTACTTTAGATAGTGTATCATAATCCATTGGCATGTCAAGAAATGCGGCGGGTAGGCAACCGCCCGATGTACCGCCGGTTTGCGCCATTTTAAACCCTTTGCCGCCCGGGATCCCACCGCCAACACCGTAGACGATCTCCCGGAGAGTAATGCCCATCGGAACCTCAATCAGACCTTGGTTATTAATATCACCCAACATCGTGAAGACTTTCGTTCCCGGGCATTTTTCGGTACCGATCCGGCGGAACCATTCTGGACCGTTGAGAATGATCGGGGGGATATTAGCCAAGGTTTCGACATTGTTCACCACTGTTGGTTTCCCCCACAGCCCGGCCACCCCCGGATAAGGTGGTTTAACCCGTGGTTCGACGCGGTTGCCTTCCAAAGACTCGAGCAAAGCGGTCTCTTCCCCACAGACATACGCTCCGGCACCGGACCGGACTTGAATCGTAAAATTAAAATCGGAACCAAAGATCCCTTCACCCAACAGGCCATACGCGGTGGCCTGTTGAATCGCTCTTTTCATGCGTTCGCTGGAGAGTTGATATTCGCCCCGGATATAGATAATACCCTGGTCCGCACCGACCGCATAACCGGCGATTGCCATACCCTCAATAACCCCATGGGGATCACCCTCCATGATCAGACGGTCTTTGAAGGTTCCTGGTTCCCCTTCGTCCGCATTACAGACAATATACTTTTGGTCTGCTTCAATCTTGGCGGTCAAGGACCACTTTAAACCGGTCGGAAAACCGGCACCACCGCGCCCCCGTAGCAGAGAGTCTTTGACCATGGCAATTACTTCAGCAGGACGGAGCGTGGTGACCGCCCGCCCCAAAGCCTGGTAGCCATTGTGTGCGATGTATTCTTCAATCGAATCAGGATCGATCCGCCCACAGTTCCGCAAGACTACCCGTTTTTGTAAATCCAAATATTTTCCTGTTCGAGCGGGACCTCCGCCTGGGTGAGCGGAGGCGCCTTAGGCGCTTGACAGACAAGTTCCTGGAGAATTCTCCCTTTGAGCAGGTGCGACTGGACAATTCTCGGGATGTCACTTGGTTGTAATCTACTATACATGGTCCCCTCAGGATAAACGATGATGACCGGCCCCTCATCGCAGGGTCCTAAGCAGCCCGTTTCAACCACCCTGATCTCATCGGCTAGATTGTAGCGGGTGAGCTCTTTATTCAGTAAATCTTTTAACGTCCTGGCGCCTTTGAGTACGCAGGGAGTACCACCACAAACCAATACGTGAGAACGATAAATTGGCATTTAGTGTCCTCCTTTTTACCCTCCCGTGACGTTAATTTACTGCTGTGGGGAATTAAAAGATGCTTTAAGCGTCTAAAGCACGAGCGGTTCTTTCAATTCCCTAGATTATGTAGAATTTCTTTAACACGGTCCGGTGTTAAATTACCGTAGACTTGATCGCCGATCATAATTGCCGGGGCAACTCCGCACAGCCCGAGACAACTAGTAAACTCCAGAGTAAACTGACCGTCGGTTGTCGTTTCTCCGGGTTTAATGCCGAGAGTCTCCTCAATCGCGGCCAGCACTTCACTAGCACCCCGGACATGGCAGGGAGCGCTTTCGCAGAGCCGAATGATAAAATGACCCGTGGGAGCAGTCTTAAAGAGTGAATAAAAAGTAGCCACTCCATAGACTTTACTCTCCGGGATCGCTAACCCTTCGGCTATTTGTTGTAGGACTGCGCGCGAAAGAAACCCATTAAGCGCTTGAGCTTCAGCGAGTACATCTAGTAAAGAACCTGGGGTCTGTTTGTACTTCTCAATCACCGTTGCCAGTTGCGGTGTTTGAGCGCCGGTAACGGTCATTAGTTTTACCCCCTCTTCACTTTTCCTCTATTTCCGCCCGATCACCCACTCGCCGATCATGTTGCCGTTGACTAAATGCTTTGCTACAATTTGTCTTGCTTTTTCTGCCGAAACTTTACCATAGATGACGCGGGGCTGATCGGGAACTTCCACTTCCACGATGGGTTCTTGTTCACAAAGACCGAGACAGCCGGTTTGGGAGACGGCAACCTCGGTTAAATTCCTCTTCCCCAACTCGTCGAGAATGGCTTTCATCGTATCACGCGCGCCAGCCGCTATCCCGCAAGTTCCCATCCCGACAATAACCTTCGTCTCTGCCTTACCTTCCCGGATTCCGGTCATCTGTTTGGCCTGTTCCCTGATTGCTTCCAAGTCTTTTAAGGACTTCATCCGGTAACCTCCTTCTTTAACAACTTTGTGCAGACTTTCACAAAGCCGGTCAGCATTATTCATTTATTAAAATTATATCCTGCTAATCTAAAGTATGTCAATCTACTTCAATGTAATATTAGTTATTTATTAAAAGTAAGTCACAATTCATTAACTTTCTTCCGGATGAAAGTTTCCACCGGTATGATAACCTATTAAGTTTGATGTTGGCAAAGGAATAGCCGTGTGTTTTAATCAGGAATCACGGCGAGTCCAGTCCCCGTCAGCATCAGTTCACCTAAAACCTCATGAACCAGTAGCCTAAACTCTAGTTTTCCGGTTTAATCCATTGACCAACTGCTCGATGATCCTGAGGGCTTCTTTAATCTGTTGTTTATTAACATCTTTATGGGTGACAAAACGGATTGCGGTCTCCGAGACCGCTCCGGCCAATACCCCATGTTCTTTCAAGAGCTGGACAAATTCGGCAGCGGTCAGGGGTAACTTTTCGAGGGAAAGGATTAGAATATTCGTTGAAAATTCATCAGGATTAATCGTCAGCCCCGGGATATTTGCCAATCCTTCGGCCAATAAGCGAGCATGATCATGGTCTTCGGCCAGGCGCGCTACCATCTTTTCCAAAGCAATCAAGCCGGCGGCCGCGAGCACCCCAGACTGTCTGAGCCCACCACCAAGCACCTTCCGGTTTTTGCGGGCCTTGGCAATAAAACTCTTTGAACCCGCTAGTAAGGAACCGACCGGCGCGCCCAGACCCTTGGAAAGACAGAACATCACAGAATCAACCGGTGCTGTTAATTCCCGTACATCTATCCCTAAGGCGATCGCCGCATTAAAAATGCGTGCTCCGTCCAGGTGGACGGGTATCCCATGCTTCTGGGCCGCCTCCGCCATCTTTTTTGTTTGCTCCGGGGTCAGCACGGCTCCGCCAGCCCGGTTGTGGGTATTTTCCAGGCAGAGCAAGCCGGTGCGGGGAAAGTGGATATTATCCTCCCGGATTGCTTGGGTGATTAGTTCCGGTTCCATGAAGCCCCGGCGACCAGGAAGCGGACATGCTTGGGCACCCGAAAGTAAAGCCAGCCCCCCTACTTCATAGTAAAATATATGCGATTCAGCCTCTAAGATCACTTCGTCCCCGCGAGTGAGATAGGTCATGGCAGCGATTTGGTTCCCCATGGTACCACTCGGAACAAAGAGGGCTGCTTCCTTTCCGATCATCTCCGCCCCAAGTGTTTCCAATCTTTTGACAGTCGGATCCTCTTCATAGACATCATCTCCTACCTCCGCAGAAGCCATTGCTTGACGCATCTCGGGAGTAGGTTTGGTTACGGTATCACTACGTAAATCGATCAGTTCCATTGCGCAAACTCTCCCCTTTCCTTTAGCATATAATTCAAACGGTGGTAAACAGGTGATCCGAAAAAATTACAAGCTAACAGTTTTGAACTCCTAACAGCCTGTCCTTTTCAGTCAGCAAGCTCTACAGGTATAAATAACACCGGGAAAACTGTTCCCGGTTCTCATCCCATACCCGGCGCAGGCTTTCTCCGCTCCGGGGGTCGATCCAGTCATCGTTGATTTCAAGTAAAGGCCGGATGACAAATGACCTTTCCAGCATACGAGGATGAGGAATTGTCAAGATTTCCGATTGGAAAACCCAGTCGGCAAAGAAGATTAAATCCAGATCAAGAGTGCGGGGTCCAAACCGCGGCCCCGGTACTCGGCCCAGTTCTTGTTCGATCGCTTTCAGCTTAAAAAGCAACTCGAGGGGATACTCAGTTGTTTTACCGAGACAGACCTGGTTTAAAAACCAAGGTTGCTCCTGATAGCCAACAGGTTCGGTCTCATAAAGTGAGGAAAAAACCGGATCCTCTAGAAGAATGGAAAGTCGATGACGGGCTTTCGCCATATTTTGTCTCCGGTTACCTAAATTACTGCCAAGGGCAACAGCTACTGTAAACAAAGCTTCAATCCCTTCCGCTATTCGAAGATGTAAACTGCTACACGGCTGGAACAAGGCCGTATTTCGTGATCTTTCGGGAGCTAACAGCCGTTTGAGGGCTGGTCTGGTCCGTGAGCACGTACCAGGGCATCGGTCATGCGGGCGACGCGTGCCATGGCTTTAACATCATGCACCCGGATGAGATCCGCACCACGAGCAATCCCAATGGCCACGGTGGCCGCGGTTCCCTCAAGCCGCTCCCCGACCGGCAAGTTCAGAGTCAAACCGATGACTGATTTTCGGGAAGTAGCCAACAAAAGGGGAGCCCCGAGGGCTTTCAATTCGTCCAGTCGCTTAATTAGCTGTAAGTTATCGGTGTAGGTTTTACCAAACCCAATCCCCGGATCAATAATCACTTTTTCACGGGAAAGGCCATGCACCTCCGCTAAGGCAATACTTTTCCGTAGATAAGCAGCGACCTCAGCCATTAAATCGGTGTAACCAGGAGCCGTCTGGTTATGCATGACAATCACCGGCGCTTGGGCGTCTGCTACTACTTTAACCATTTCCGGATCCTTTTGCAGACCCCAAATATCATTAATCAGATCAGCCCCGGCTTCCAGGGCAGCCTTGGCCACCGCCGGTTTGGAAGTGTCGACCGAGAGCGGGAGGGGCGACTCTTTCGCCAGTACTTCAATTACCGGTACAACCCGTTGTATTTCTTCTTCTACGGACACAGGAGTAAAGCCAGGACGGGTCGATTCGCCACCAATATCTAAGAGATCAGCTCCGTCCCGTAGAAACTCTTCGGCTTGCCGCCGCACTCGGTCGAGGAGCCGCTCTTTCGACCATAAACCGTCCCCGGAGAAGGAATCCGGGGTGATATTAATAATTCCCATGAGATAGGTCCTTGTTCCCCAGGTAAAAACCTTGTTTTTCATGGTCAATGCCGGTAAGGGCCTTCGGATCTGTTCCAGTAAGTCGGTTAGTTCCGCGGCGAGAGCCGCCAGACCGAAGGGTTGGCGCGGCAGGAGGGTTAATAACCGTTCATACTGGGTACGTGTCCCAATGATAATCGCTTCCCCTTCTTGTTCCCGGTTAAGGTAGACCATCTCCTTACCCAGGGCAACCTCTCCCCCTTTGGCCAACATCTCTTGTTTTAAAATACAAGCAGCCGGGGGAGAAAGATTATGCACTTTGATCATAATAAGCTCGCCCTTGCCCAGCATGAGTTCGCAACCTTCCGGAGTGACGCCGATCCGTTTAAACTCAGCTAGCAAGTCTGGTGGTTTCATCCCACTGAGCAGGCGAAGATGATAGGTCATTTGAGTTTTCCCTCCCAGGTACAGATCGTCGAAAGAAGTTTCCTAAGTCCTTCGTTAAACATTGGCAAACTCCTGCTCCGCTCCAGTTAATATAAGGATAAAGGAAGTAAGGCAAAGATTACGAGTGATCATGGAGTAGTTCCCGTAAGTAGCTAAGAGCAGCTCTTTCCAGGCGACTGACCTGGACCTGGGAAACCCCAATTTTTTCAGCCAGCGCACTCTGGGTCTTTTCGCCAAAAAACCGTTCTTCAATGATTAACCGGGAACGCGGATCCAGTTGTTGGAGAGCCTGGCGTAAGGCAAAATCCTCCACGATCTTTTCTTCGCTCCCGGTACCCACCTGTTCTTCCAGGGTGAGAGTTGAACCATCTTCTTCATAAACAACCTCTTGCAAGGAAGAAAGCGGTTTACTTACTTCCAAGGCAGAGGCAATCTCTTCACGGCTTAAATTAGTGAGCTCTTCCAGCTCGGTCAGGGTTGGTTCCACCCCTTGTTCGCTGATAAACTGATCCCGGGCTCTCATCACCTTCTGGGCAATCTCTTTTAAACCACGGCTAACTTTGATGCTTCCACTTTCTCTCAGGTACTGTTTGATTTCACCGATGATCAGCGGGACGGCATAGGTGGAGAGTTTAACTCCTAGCTCCGGGTTGAACCGCTCAATCGCCTTCATTAAACCCAGTGCTCCGATCTGAAAGAGATCATCGAACTCTTCTCCCCGTCCGGAAAACCGGCTGACAATACTCCGGACTAACCTAAGGTTATGTTCGACCAGAAGCTCTTTAGCTTCTTGATCCCCGGCGGCCAGGCGCCGGAGTAAGGTGGCGGTATCTTCGTCGGAAAGGAGAGCGGTTCGTTTCTTTCCCTCATTGACCGGTTCCATGATCGGATCTACTCCGTTCAGGTTTTTTGCACATATAAACTTGAGTTCCTTGACCAGGCTCGGACTCGATCGTCATTTCATCCATAAATGATTCCATAAAAATAAGTCCCAAGCCCATGCGTTCCGGATCTGTGGAATAAGCTGGGGTTTTCGCTAACGACAAATCGCTGATCCCGCAACCTTGGTCAAGTACTTTAATCTGTAAGGTATCATCCTTAATCTTCAATTCTAAACGGATTTCTCCGCTTGTTTGCCGATAGGCATGAATCACACAATTCGAAACTGCTTCTGAAGTGGCCACTCTGATCTCTTCAAGCTCATTGAGGGTAAAATCAAGCTGCGCAGCAAAAGAAGCAACAATCACGCGGGAAAGACTTACATTCTCAGGTAAGCTGGGAAAGGTGACCTTTAAATAATTTTCCTTCATCCCCTGGCCTGCCTCCTTAAATTTTATTCTGAGCTTCCTGTAAGGAAGGATAGATCGTCATCACTTTTAGTAAACCGGAAAGTTCAAATAAACGATGGAGATGAGGCGGGACATTAACGGCGCTTAATCTCCCCTTGCGTTGCGCTAGTGTTTTATACCGTCCAAGAATGGCGCCTAAGCCGGAACTATCAACAAATTCGGCTTCGGTAAAATCTAAAATAAGATGCTGAATCAGCTGGTCTTCAGCCAACTTGGTCTCAATCTGTTCACGAAAGGCCGGTGAAGTCGAAAGATCAAGCTCCCCGCTGACCTGGGCAATCAGGGTGGTTCCGTTCCGCCTTAATTCCAGTTTCAAAATCAGATTCCCCCCTTATTTTTGGATCTACTGGATAATTTTCGGCGAAGAATCTGCTTTTCCTGCCCGGCGGTGAAAGGTGTTCTGAGCAAAAAAAAACCGCCTGATGGCGGCGTTTTAAGTGTGCCCATTTTAAATTGTCTGCACCGACAGTAGGCTGAAGTAGCGCAGCAATTAAGTTAAACGGGAGAAGGACAAAAGTAAAGCACTTTGTTTACTGGAAAAACCCTCTGATCAGATTTTGGGCGGTTTGGAAGAAGAAGCGGAAGAAACCACACTCATTGACTTCGGTAGCCGTAACTAAATCCATTTTCACTTTGACTTCACCGTCCACCAGAACCAGAACTTCGCCCACCGGGGTACCTTGCGGCAAAGGTGCTCTGACTTTAGGCGGATAACTAATTTGGACTTCTGGTTTACTTTGCACGTCTTTCTTTAAGACAACCGTCAGGTCTTGAGGGAGGATGAGATTAACCTCTTTCACTGTTCCTTTGACCGCTGTGGTGCTGCCTAAAATCTGCCCACTGTTCACAAGCTTGAGGGCTTTATACTGGCTGAAACCATAGTTGAACAATTTCGTGATTTCGCTGTTCCGGACAGTGGAGGTTGGAGCTTTCATGACAACAGCGATTAAACGGACACCATTCCTTTGCGCGGTCGCGACCAGACAGTAGCCGGCTTCGGAGGTATAGCCGGTTTTCAGCCCGTCGCAACCTTCGTAGAAACGAACCAGGTTGTTGGTGTTGCGGAGGAAAGATTCACCACCACGCAGGCTGTCGATCCATTGCCCCGTCCATTGTAGAACAGCAGGATATTTCAGTAGTTCCCGGGCTAAGATTGCCTGATCATAAGCGGAGGTGAGGTTACCCTGGCCGCCCCCGTCGGGTTGGAGCCCGGTCGCATTCACATAAAGGGTATTTTTAAGACCAAGCTCTTGCGCCCGTTTGTTCATTAATTGCACAAATTCCTCATGTGAACCGGAGATATATTCCGCTAAGGCATAACTGGCATCATTGGCGGAGACGATTCCTATTGCTTTTAATAAATCAGCCACAGTCATTTCTTCGCCCGGTTCCAACCAAATTTGCGATCCACCCATCCGGCAAGCCTCGGGACTGGCGATTACAGTATCATTGAGGCTGATCTTCCCGCTCTCCAGCGCCTCCATGGCCAAAAGCATCACCATCATTTTGGTTACACTAGCTGGGGGTAGCGGTTTTTCGCTATCTTTATCCACCAGGATCTCGCCACTACTCATCTCCATCAGGAGCGCGGATTGGGATTGAATGGTAAAAGGATGGGCGGCGTGGACCATCCCCACACCCAGCACACAGAGTAAAAAGGAAAGGATAACCACTGATGTTACTTTCTTTCCCATGCTTCTTCCTCCTCAGTTTCCTCTCCCTTAAAGTTTACACCAAAGAAAAAAGCATTATTCACCGCCTTATTTTTGTGCTTAAACTCATCTAAAGTGCGAACTACGCGGATGGGTCAAGAGGAAAAAGATACGCTGATAGGGAATAAAAAAATAAGCTCCCTATGGAGCCTGGAACCAAAATCCAATCAAGAAGACCATAAGTTAGTTAATGGTTGATGGAAGGCGGGATAAACATGGAAGATGTCCAGAATAAATTGGATACAAGGGGTATTGAAATTCACCGGGTAGGTGTCAAAGATGTGCACCTTCCGGTGTTGATTGCGACCAAAGACGGGGCTTTTCAGCAAGTGTTGGGTAAATTTACGGTAGCCGCCCTTTTACCCCGGCAGTATAAGGGAACGCACATGAGCCGGTTCATGGAAGTATTAGTCGAGTGGGGAGAAAAACCAATCTCCGGTCGGGAGTTGAAGCTGATGCTCACGGAGGTAAAGAAACGCTTAAATGCACCGACGGCCGATATTTCTTTAGAATTTCGCTACTTTATTCCGGTTACTGCTCCGGTCAGCGGACAAAAGGCACCTTTGGATTACCCTTGCCGCTTTTGGGGCCGTCTCTCGGAAGAAGGTTATGAATTTTTGCTTTCGGCGGAGGTTCCGGTGCTTTCACTCTGTCCGTGCAGTAAAGCGATTTCCCGTTACGGTGCCCATAACCAGCGAACAGTCATTAAAGCGGATGTGCGGTGTCATCCTGGTACCTATCTTTGGCTCGAAGACTTAGTCCCTTGTCTGCAGGCCCAGGGTAGTTCCTGCATTTACCCGGTACTCAAACGGGAAGACGAAAAATACGTCACTGAAGAAGCGTATGAGCACCCTAAATTTGTGGAGGATATCTTGCGCGACTCCGTGCTGGCGCTCCGACAGGAAAAGAAGATCGCCTGGTTCCGGTTGGAGGTTGAAAGCTTCGAATCCATTCATAATCATAGTGCGTTTGCTTTCTATGAAGAAACGCTTGCTTCCGGGCACCAGGAACTAAACGGACAGAAGCGGCAATCCTCACCGGCTGGGTAATCCGCAGGCTGGTCATGGGTGGTAATATACTCCACCGTCTCCCGGATCTTCCGCTCGGTCTGCGCTAAGGTAGCCGCCGTAAGGGCACAGGGAATTTTCACATCAGCCCGGACGAAATAGACCCAGGCGGCAGCGGGCATCCGTCCAAAGATTTCCCGTAAAGCCAGGGAATAGAGGGTAACCTGGAAGAGATAACGATCAAGGATCTTACCGGGCGCCGGCACCCGGCGGTTGGTTTTGAAATCAACGACCGTAAAGTTTCCTTCCGGAGTAAAGAGAACCCGGTCAATGACTCCGTTAATCACGACGTCACCCAGTTTTAAGAGGAAGGGAAATTCATTTTCAACTTTGACACCTTGATTGGGAAAAAAGGGGCTGCGGAGGTAATTACTCCGCATTATTTCTAGATCGGCCCGGGCTTTCTCCCGTTCCGGCACCGGAAAACGTTCTAACCATTCCTCCCACTTGGTTGGCGGAACCTCTTTTCCTTGAGTTTTTCCGGTGATTAAATGGTGGAAGACTTCGCCGAGTAACACCCCGTAGCCACCAGACACCTCCTCCGAAGAGCCGCTCACCGTGGCGAATTGCGGATCAGCCCCCAACCGGTGTTCCCAGTAGAAACGGCGCGGACACTCCTGAAAGGTTAAGAGTGGCGTTAAAGACAACTTTTTGGTTGTCGGTTTCGAATACATTTGGCCTAGTTCTAAAGCCGACGCAATCTGGATCCTAGTCGTTTCCGCCGGGTCCGGGCGGGGACCTGCTTCTCCAGACACGGGCCTAGTAACTTCCCTGGTAACTTTGATTTTTTCCCCACCGAAGTAAATAGTTTCTGATGTCTGCTTGCGCAAATCCGGAATGATCTGTCCTAACCACTCCATCCAGGAGCTTGCATCATCGATCCGGTCTGCTTTTACTTCGATATCGGTTCCGGAGAGTAAGAGATAATCCCTGGCCCTAGTCAGGGCGACGTAAAATAATCTTTTCAGTTCCGAAATCTCCGCCCGTTCCTCACTCTCCTGCACCCGGCGGGTCTGGGCGGTCGGTAACCACTTTCCCTCTTTGGTCCGGACTTTATGGACTAAACCCCAGCCGGGATGGTAGGCTACTAAAGAGTGGCGTTTGAGATTAAACGAGCGGGCCAATTCCGGCAGTACAACCACCGGAAATTCTAAACCCTTAGCCGCATGGACCGTCATTAATTTGACAACATCCCCTTCTTGTAGTGAGGTCGCTGCTTCCCCTTCTCTCACTTCCAGAGTGGAAAGATGGCGCAGAAATCCCACAAAATCACCCACCCCGGAATATCCTTTGGCTGCAAACTCCTCCGCCCGGACTAATAGTTTCTCCAGGTTAGCAACGATCCGGGTACCACCGGGAAGGGCCGCCGCCGTTTCCAGATAACCGGTTTGGCGCCAAGCCAGGCGGAGCAACTCCGGGATGGAAAGGAGATGGGCATTTTCCCTTAAAGCTTGAAGGAGCGTATAGAAACGGGCGATTCTGGCTCGTTCCGGGCGGGAAATCTCGCTTCTTTCTCTAGGGCCGCCCTCTGCTCCGAAAAAGCCCCGGGCTAAACCATCGGGGGTCGCCAACCAGAAAAGCGCCTCATCAGATAGCTGACAAAAAGGAGAACGCAAAACACCGGCCAACGCCAGCGAGTCGTCCTGGCATTCCACCACGCGCAACAGGTTAATCTGGTCTTGAATCTCCTGGCGGGCATAAAAACCAATCCCGGCATTGACCACATATGGTACACTGGTGGCAGTTAGGGCATCTTCAAACTGTTTCATTCCGGTCCGCACCCGGAAGAGGAGGGCGATATCACGGTATTGCACAGGTCGTTTCCCGCTCCCTGTGTCGATCATTAATTCAGCTTCCTCCACCATCTTTCTTAACCTTGCTGCCAGTAGTTCTGGTTCCTGCTCAGCAGCCATGAGGACCTCGACTCTGCCCTCTCCGCTATCGGCCTGGTCGGCGAGGGGTAACAAAGGATGATAAGGGTAGGATTCGGTAGCGAACAGCTCCTGGCAAAGTTCATTAATTACCCCGGCCACCTGTGGTTTGGTGCGGTAATTTTGGTCGAGAACTAGAACTGCTCCCTGCTGGTGATCCTGGTAGGATTCGGCCAAACCAGTCATGATCTCTACTTCGGCACCGCGAAACCGGTAAATGGATTGTTTAAGATCGCCCACCAAGAAGAGGCGGCCTCCCTGGTAATCTTCACCGGTGAGTAAGCGGATAATCTCCCACTGTAGAGGATTTGTATCCTGGAATTCATCAACCATAAAATACTTGAATCTGCGCCGGTATTCCTCGGCAATCTGCGGAAATGTCCGCAATAAGTGGCGCACTAAGAATTGTTGATCCGTAAAGTCAATTTTTCCTTCAGCCCTCTTTACAGCAGAATACTCTTGCTCAAAGAAACGAAGATACTGAAGAAGCAGAGGTCTCTGCCGGAGAGCTTCAACTGTAGCCAAAGCGGTTTGAAAAGTTTCAACCTGAGTATGTACTTGTTCTATTGCCGTTTTTAATTGTTTGTTCAGGTTGCCGGGAAGATAGGAAAGAAGCTGAGCTAAAACCTCGTTGGTCCGCTCTGTCAAAGAGGCAGCCTGTTCGATCTCGGCTTTTAGATCGGTCCATCGAGCAGAGAATTCGGTTAAAAGCTGCTGGGCGCGGGGTGTCAACTTTAATTCCCCGGCTTGAAGAAGACGAGATTCCACCGCTCGTCGGAGTTCGGCTTTTATGCCTTCCAAATCAGGTGTGCGGACCTTCCCGGCCAAAGTTTCAAGGGTCTCGTTCTCCACTCCCGTATCCCTCAGGGTTGTATATAAACCAGTCAGGTGCTGGAGAAAAAAATCAGGACCTAACGCCAAAACTACAGATAAAGAGGAGTGGTCCTCTGCGGTCGAGAGCAGCTTACTCAAGGCGTTACGGGCTGCTTTGGTTTTGACGAGATATTCTTCTCCTTCATCCAAGACGACGGCTTGGGGATCAATCCCTGCTTCCACCGGATGTTGCGTCAGCAGGGAAAAACATAAGCCATGGATGGTTGTGATCTGGGCGGCGACCTCCAACCACTCCAGCTGCCTTGACCAATACATCCGTTGGTCACCGGTACTCTGGGCGTATTCCTTTTTGAGCTGTTGTCTGATTCGCGCCTTCATTTCCGCGGCCGCTTTCCGGGTGAAGGTAACAGCGACGATCTGCGGCACTTCGCATACTTTGGTCTGTAAAAGGTACAGATACTTTTGGGTTAAAACTCTGGTCTTGCCGGTACCGGCACCGGCCATCACCAATAAATCTTTGTCTAACCTCGTAACCGCTGCTCGTTGTTGTTTATTCAGCTTCATTCTCATCTTCCCTCCCCCACCAAGCGTGACGACAGATGGTGCGGAATTCGCAGTAGCTTTTACATTCCCCCGGCGGAGCAAAGGAAAAGTCACCCTCTAGAATCCCCCGGTAGTAAGAGAGCGCCTTGTCAATACTATGCTCAAGCAATTGCTCCCAATCGGGATCAGCCAGCGCCCCGCGGATGGTAAAGCCAAAATTCAAAGTCTCCTTCCGCCAGATTCCGCGACGGCGATCGGCTTGCTTCAGGCTGTAATAAGCAGCTCCAACCGGTTCGGCCGTCGGTAAAAAGAGACGGCCAACCGCTAACAGATAGAGCGGAAGTTGTAAAAGCTTACCCTCTTTGATCGCCTTCTGTTGCGGGGGATTTCCTGATTTGTAGTCATAAATGATAAACCTTCCCTCCCGGTCGATATCAACCCGGTCAATCTTTCCCCAAAGGCGAAGAGGGGGAATTTCCCTCTGGGACTCTCCCGCAGTCAGGACCAGAGGCTGAGCAATTGAGGCCGGGTCGGCTTCCTGTTTGATTCCGCCAAACCCCAACTCCAAATATTTGGCGGTAAAGCACCCGGCGGTTTTTTCCGCCCAAGCGACCTCCTCTGTGAGCACCTTCTCCAAGCATAAATAAAAATTTTCCCGAGCCAGTTTCAGGAAGTTATGGTAAAGAGGTACGGACTCGTCCCCGATGCTGTAGTGCTCCGCGACCAAAGCCCTAATCTCCTCCAGGTATTGGGGGAGCAAACGGCGGCTTAAAGCTTCTCCCCGGTGTCTCCCGAAAAACAGTCGGAGGATGGTGTGATAACGGTCTCCCTCCAGCAGCCGGGAGGGGAGAAATTCTGGTTCCTCCATACTTTCGAGTTTTAGGATCCGCCGGCAGAAAAAACTGAAGGGACAAGCCGCATATTCTTCTAAAGCGGAAACACTCAATGGTTGCGCAGTAAACTTCGCTTTAAGGAACGCCAACTTGTTCTCCCGGCTTTCTCGGTTTTCTGGGTTTTTTCCGAGCCGACGAGCGCGTTCCGCAGCGATCTTGTCGGCGATCTCATTTCGTAACTCTGCACTGACTGGCGGCAGTTTAATGAAAGGCTCACCGGTTTCGGCAACAGTCGTACATTCCTTTAAGCCAGGATAGATGGTGAGTAAATCTTCCAGAAATGAACTAGGGTTGACGGGTTCACCTTCTTGATCAGTTTCACAATAAGAAAGAAGCAGATGTTCTTGGGCTGACTGTATAAGATAAAAGAAGAGTAAACGTTCCATCGCCAGCTTGTCCAGGTTGTTCGGAAGTGAAAGAGCGAGCGTTGGGCGTTTAATCACCTCACCCCGTAATAACGAGCCTTCCGGATCGATCCGCGGAAAGAAACCCTCATTGAGGCCGGCAAAAACTGTAACTTTAAAGTTTACTCCTCTCACCTCGGCGGGAGCTAATAATCTGATCCCATTCTCCCAGGAGGTCGGTAAGGGAATCCGTTCGGTCTCGAGTAATGACTGGAGCATCAAATAAAACTGCTGAACGGTTATTTTCTGCCGGGCCAGTCTTAATAATGAAGCGTGGGTCTCATTGAGCAGTCTGTTAATTTTACTCAGTAAAGCAGTCTGCCAGTAGCGGACTTGCCGATAAGGTTCGGGTGTCACACGGGCGGGAAGAATGCGCCTTTTTAATAAGGGGTGGTTGAGCCATTGCTCACAAAAGGTCAGGTATTCTTCGAACGTTCCCTCCGCCGGGATCTGACCGAGCAGTTCCAGGAGAGTAGTAATTTGCGCGGAGACCTCCGGCTGTTGCTCAAAGCAGGCCCTTAACTGTGCCTGCCAACCGGAAAAGGTTACCGGAGGGACGAATGAAAAGAAGGTCTGCCCAATTGGAATTCCGCCCAAGCGCAAGTAGTTAATCATTTCGGTCCAGGAGAAATCAGTCAAGATTACTTTATAAGGTTGCAGTAAAGCCTGGGCTACTGGTTCAGCACCTAAAGGCGTACTCACTTTCACCGTCACCGGGAGACCACTGTCGGTAAGTATTTGATACACTTCAGTTAAGGGGTACGGCGTAACCAGCCCAATCTGCTCTGGAGACAGATCAGGGTTGGTCTTCAATAACCTTTTTATTTCTTCTGCCAGATAAGCAACTTCCTTGCGCCATCCTCCCTTTGCTTTGCTCAGCCGGATACTGGCATCGGGTTCAAGAGAAATCGGCACAGAGTTTACCCGCCAGAGAGTATCCTGCAGCACATTTAAACAGCAGTCGGATCGCCCGGCCGGTGCGGGTAACACTTTTTCTGCAGAGGCTTCGTAACCGATAAACTCGGGAAGCACCAAGCCCTGACGCCCGGCCATGCTGTGGTCAAAGATCAATGTTACCGGGACGATGGTGCTGATGGTTTGGAGCAGATCCGTTTGTTGCCGAGTAAAGTCAGTAAAACCCAAGACTAGAAGATGATCCAACTGTTGCAACCAAGTTGATTGGGGGGCATCAATCGTCGCCAGCCTGATTTTTTCCTCAGCATCGGCCAAATGATGTTCTTCCATAAATTGCTGGTAACGACTGTACAATAAGGCGAGTTCCTGGAGGGCGACTGAGCCCTCGGCAGCCAATTCGGTAAAATCTCGCGCCTCGATGCCTACCCGTTTTAAAAGCAAGATCTCTTCGCGGAGGGAGGTATAAAGAGGTGTTAAGGAAACAGCAGTATTCAGATAAGGAAGCTGTCCCGCGGCGCTCAGCTCCTCGGCGAGTAACCCCAGGAGTAAAGCGCCCTTTCCGGCTGAAAGATCACCCAACTGTGGACGAGTCTCCTCGAGGATGGCACGGACTAAGCCATCAAATAACAAAAAGCGGGCCCCTCCCCAACTGCCAAAGGCTAAAAGTAGTTGCTCTTCCCAATATTCCAAAACAGTTTGCGTAGGAAAGAGAAAGGCCAGCCTCCTTCCAGCCTTTGTTGCTTGGTCCCGGAGAAAGGTCTGTAAAAACCCGATTGGATCTTGATATAAGGCTTCATGTCGAATGATCTTAACCAAAACTAGCGCCTCCGCATCTTTGCTTACTCTCCTTCTGTTCGTGAAATTACAACTCTATTCCTGCCTGTCTTGAAAAATACCGCCCACCGCTATAAAGCGGTTGCCCGCTTTTAAGCGAAGCTGAGCTTTAGAATACTCCAAGAAATTCACCGGAATAAGAAAACACCATTTTGCTCCGGCGTAATACTTGATGTATGTTGAGTACCGCCCGCACGGAGCAACGCCGCTATGCGCGATCACGCCGCCTGCCAATAATCCGGCAAATATAACTTGCTGTTTTACAGCTTACTGAAGTAGGTGACAACTCAAAAAAACTCGAGCGGGAGAGACGAAAGTAATTGCCTCTCCGTTCATCATCAGGTAAGATAATAAGCAGGAAAGGAGGAATATTCCTTGAGTCGAGGACGTTTATACCGGTCCACGCAGGAAAGGATGATTGCTGGGGTGGCCGGGGGATTAGCTGAATATTTTGGGATCGATGTGGTGATTGTACGGCTATTATGGGTCTTAGCCTTTTTTTTCGGAGGTGGGATCTTTGCTTATCTACTAGCCTGGATTGTCATTCCGGAACAGAAATTTACCTCCTCTCCGGAAGAGGAAAAGGCCGATACAATGCCCACTCATACTCCGCCTGACCGAGATGTTCAGGAAAATCGGTGGCGGATCGGGGGTTTTATCCTTATTTTTGTTGGCCTGATTTTTTTACTCCGTGAATTAATCCCATTTAGCTTTCACCGTTTCACTCTGCCCCTTTTACTCATGATCTTGGGTGGGGTGCTTTTGATGCGTGGTTTGAGAAGGGAAGAAGATCGCGAAGCGACGGATGACTAAACAAAGGTAATAATTCGTTCTTCAGTAATGACCAGATCCATACTGATATCATGCGCTTCAGCAGGTAAACAAGGCGTAACCTGCAGTTCATAAGCCAGTCCGATTTTCACTGCAACGGAGCGAGCCAGATAACGATCGTAGTATCCTGCTCCCCGCCCCAACCGCCTACCTTGGAGGTCAAAGGCTAATCCGGGTACAAAAAAGAGATCGATTTGTTCTAGGGGGCAGAGTTGGCCCTGGAGCGGTTCTCTGATGCCATAAACCCCCGGCTGTAAGGAACTGAGCGTCTCCATTCTTCGAAACTCCATTGTCCGGGTTGAGCGGTTCACGACCGGCAGCACTACCCAAAAGCCACGTTCCTGCAGAACAGTCAATAAGCGGGTCGTATCGACTTCATTCCCAAAGGAAGCATAAGCAGCAACTGTTCGGACATTCTTTAAGACCGGCAAACTGAGCGCTTGTCCATAAATTAACCTGCTTTTCGCTTCAACCTCCGCTTTGGTCAGTTGATTAAGCTCCGCCGTATAATAGCGGCGGAGCGATTTTTTGTCAGATCGCTTCTCCATTAACCGCTCCTCCTCTGCTTGACCAGCTGATCGTGCTCCATAGACCTGGTGTGCAGTTCTTGCTGGGGCGATCAGCCGCTTCCTCCGTAAGGCAAAAAAACGTCAGTATTAAACCGGTAGGAATAGAAAAAAACCCCGCCGTGTCGTTTCAACTGAAGGTTACCTGAACCCGCCTCTCGCAGGTGGGTGCCTCCCGGTTGCTTTGTGTGTCCTTCTAGATAAAGGCTTACACGCCACAACCGAAGTACAGCTCCCTAGGTAAATGTGTTGGTTCAAAACATCAGCTTGATCACGCACACAGCAGGGTTTTTATCTATCAAAATAATATCACAAAAGGGCTTGTTTGTGCAAGGTCTGGATTAAGCCTCTTCTTGCCTCTTCTTTCCAAGAACGATCTGTAACTCCTCTAATTGCTCGCGCTCGACCGTAGAGGGGGCCATGGTTAACAAGCAAGTGGCACCGGTCGTCTTCGGAAAAGCGATCACTTCACGTAGGCTGTTCGCACCGGATAAGAGCATGACGAGACGGTCCAAACCGAGGGCGATCCCCCCGTGCGGCGGCGTCCCGTACTCAAACGCCTCCAGCAAGAACCCAAATTTCTCCTGAACCAGTTCCGGGCTTAAACCCAAGACTCGAAAGAGTTTCTCCTGGAGCGGGCGTTGGTGTATCCGGATGCTCCCCCCTCCCAATTCCGTTCCATTCAAGACCAGATCATAGGCATTCGCCCGGACCGCGAGCGGATCAGAGTCCAATAATGCGCTGTCTTCCGGGAGCGGAGAGGTAAAGGGGTGGTGGACCGCGACCAACCGCTGCGCTTCCTGGTCAAACTCGAACAAGGGGAAGTTGATCACCCAAAGCAGATTATACTGGTCTGCGGGGATTAAATTCAAGCGCTGCGCAAATTCCAGGCGCAAAGCGCCGAGGGCTGTTAAGGCCAGTTTGGGGTCTTGATCGGCGATGAGCACAATTAGATCGCCCTCTTTCGCTTCCATCCGTGAAATAATCCCGTCAAGTTGTTCGGGGGCGAAGAATTTAGCGATTGGTGATTTGATTCTACCTTCGGTCAGCGCCAGGTAAGACAGGCCCTTGGCCCCGTACTTGACAGCGATCTTTGATAATTCATCCAGTTCGCGCCGGGAGTATTCTCCACAGCCCGGAGCCGTCAGGGCGACCACTTTTCCCCCGGCCGCCAGCACTTTTTGGAAGACGGCAAATTCAGAGGCGGCGACGAGCACTGAAATGTCGACTAACTCGAGGCCAAACCGGGTATCCGGCTTATCGCTGCCATACCGGTTCATCGCTTCCTGGTAATCCAGGCGCGGAAACGGGCGGGGAAGCTCAATCCCTTTGATTTCTTTAAAGAGGAAGGCCATCATCTCTTCCATTAACTCCAGAACCGCCTCGCGCTCAACAAAGGACATCTCCAGATCGATCTGGGTGAATTCCGGCTGGCGATCAGCCCGGAGATCCTCATCCCGAAAACACCGCGCGATCTGAAAATACTTTTCCATCCCGGCTGCCATCAACAACTGTTTAAAGATCTGCGGTGACTGGGGTAAGGCGTAAAACTTACCGGGATTAACCCGACTGGGCACTAGGAAGTCCCGTGCTCCTTCCGGAGTACTCCGGGTCAGCATGGGGGTTTCAATCTCCCAAAAATCTTTTTCGTCCAAAAAGTCACGGATTAATTTCGTGATCCGATGCCGCAGGGCGATATTCCTTTGCATCTCCGGCCGGCGCAGATCCAAACAGCGGTGGCGTAAGCGCAAGGTTTCATCGACGTCGCTACCGCGTTCATCGACATAGATCGGGGGTGTTTTCGCCGGATTGAGGATTAGTAATTCTTCGGCGTAGACTTCCACTTCACCGGTGGCCATCTCCGGATTGATCATCTCTTTTGGTCTCTGTTCGACCCGGCCTTTGACCATGATCACAAACTCATTGCGTATGGCTTCCGCTTGTTGGAACAGAGTGGGGTTATGCTCCGGATGAAAAACAACCTGTACTATTCCTTTACGGTCGCGGAGATCAACAAATAAGACTCCGCCTAAGTTACGATAACGATTGACCCAGCCGTTGAGGCAGACGGTTTTTCCGGCTTCGGTTCGTTTTAGTTCTCCACAATAATGGGTTCTGGTCCAAGCTAACAAGAATAACCCTCCTTTACAAACTCTCCGTCTGTGCGAGCATTTGCCCGATCTGCTCTGCCAGCTCCGCCCAATCGGCCCGCACTTGGTCCCCTGTATCCATCTGTTTTAAAGTGACCTGACGGTCTTGCCATTCATCTTCGCCGATAATCAATGCCAACGGAGCCCCGGATCTGTTAGCAGCCTTTAGTTGTGCTTTCAAGCTTTTGGGTGTAAAGCCCACTTCCACCTTGAATCCATTCTGTCGTAAGAGAAAAGCCGCTTCAAAGCCAACTGTTGTTAGGTCAGCGCTTAATGGAATGATATAAACCTGCGGTGCTCGGGAAAAAGCCGGTAATAAGGCTTTTTGTTCGAGCGTCATAAAGAGCCGTTCCATCCCGGAGGCAAAACCAACCCCGGGGACAGAAGGACCGCCGCATTCTTCTACCAAACCGTCATAGCGCCCCCCACCACAAATCGCGTTCTGAGCCCCTAGGTCGTGATTGATGACCTCAAAGACCGTACGGGTATAATAATCCAAACCTCTGACCAATTTGGGTTTAATTTCGTATTTTACCTGCACTTGATCGAGGAGGTTGGTCACTTGCTGAAAATGCTCCCGACAATCCAAACAAAGATAATCATGGAGCAAAGGAACCTGTTCGGTCAATGCTTGACAGGAAGCCTCTTTACAATCGAGCACCCGTAAAGGGTTTCTGTCTAACCGCAACCGGCAACTTGAACATAGTTGGTCGGAAGAAGCTTGTAATGAAGCAATTAACTCTTTTTTATACTCCTGGCGACAAACCGGACAACCGACGGTATTTAAGTAAATCTCCAGTCCGGTCAGGCCGAGCTGTCGATAAAGATCGTGCGCTAGGACGATCATTTCGGCGTCGGCCATTGGACTGTCTTCCCCGATTAGTTCCACGCCAAACTGGTGAAATTGGCGAAAACGTCCGGCCTGTGGCCGCTCTTGACGAAACATTGGACCTAAGTAAAATAGCTTAGTCGCACCACCCTGACCATGCAGTTTATGTTGGATATACGCTCTAACCACCGGGGCAGTTCCCTCTGGACGTAGGGAGAGATTTCTACCCCCTTTGTCGGTAAAAGAATACATCTCTTTTTCTACAATGTCAGTGGTTTCCCCAATTCCTCGTAAAAATAGCTCGGTATGTTCAAAAATCGGAGTACGGATCTCCCCATAACCATAGGCGAGCAAGACCTCGCGAATCTTCATTTCCATCCATTGCCAGGCCATCGCCTGATCGGGCAAAATATCGTAAGTACCACGTGGTGCTACTGTCAAACTTCTCCCCCATTTCCTAGATAATTAAAGAAAGGGTGAAGGGTTTCCCCTCCACCCACCATGTTAGCCTAGAAAAGAGCTGTTATTCTTCGGCGGACGGTGTTTCAATAATTTCGGTCTGCGGAGACTGAATCCGTTCTTGTTCTTCTTGGATGATGCGGGCCAGTTCTTCCTGTTCCGCCCGGAGTTCAGCTTCCAGCGACTCGATCTTTTCTTGCAGCGCTTCAGCATCTGCCGTCAATTCCAACTCCTGCATCTTCGAGTGAACCTGCCTGAGCAATTGGATCTCATCTCCGGCTTTCGCTTGTGCTTCTAGTAAAGCCTGTCTGGCCTCTTCTTTTAGGTCTTGCGCAACGTAAATGTCCGCCTTCGCCATGGGTACATTAAAGTCATTGGTCAATTGTTTCGGTAGACGGGTAAAAACATCCAGGGCCGCCTCATAGTTTTTGGCCTCTTTATAAACATCAGCCAAAGCTAAGAAAGTGTTGAGCTTGTTCTTATATCTTTTGTCAGTAATAGCTTTTTCATAAGCCTGGGCAGCTTCCACCCACTTCTCTTTCCAAGCGAGATGATAACCTAAGAGGGCTGGATCTAAGATCTCAATTTTTGCTTCCTTTTCCCGGAGGTTTTTAATCCATTCCTGGCGCTTTTCCATCTGGAATTTTTGGGCAAAGAGCTCGTCACTGATCTTCTCTTTCTCCTCTTCCCACTCTTCACCCTGGGCTAATTTTCGTTCATTCACCTTAATCAGATGATACCCGAATTGGGTTTTAACTGGTACGCTATACTCTCCAGCCTCTAATTTTAAGGCTGCTTCGACAAATTCCGGAACGAAAACGCTCTTGAAATACGCAATCGATGCCGTGCCAAGCAAACCTCCCCGTTCTTTGTTGCTGGCATCATCCGAATACTCTTTAGCTAAATCATCGAAGCTTTCACCGGCTTGCAGCTTGCGATAGACCTCTTGTGCTTTTTTCAAAGCGGCCTCAGGAGAAGAAGGTTCTGCGGTCACCAGCGAATCGGTGGCGATCAAGATATGAGATAACTCGATCGTCTCGTAGTGTTCCTTCACTTCATCCTCGGATACTTCAAGCTTCGCTTCTTTCCCGAGCTTCGTATATAATTTCTGCTCGGCCAAAATCTCCCGGAGCATTTCTTTGAGTTCCTTAAGGTTTTTGGCCCCTACTTGGGAGATCAGCATTTTTAGTTCTTCTTCCGTATTAATCTGGTTATAGGCTTTGATTTCATCGAGAAACCGATCAATCTCTGCAGCCGAAACCTCCACCTTATGCTCCTTAACCGCTTGTCGCACTAACTCTGACTCGATCAGGTACTCTAAGGTCTGCGCTTTCATCTCTTCTTCGGTCATGTAAGCGCTGGACTGTTGCAGAAAACGCAGATAGATTTCGTTAAAATCCTGGTCTTTAATGGTTTTTCCATTTACCCGCGCCGCAGGTCCTTTGTAAAGAATTGCACTATCAACAGTGTTAAAACGAGGAATAGCATAAAATAGACCGATGCACAATCCTAAAATTAAAATAACAACAACCGGCTTCAAAAAAGTCTTAGACAACCGGCGAATGGTCATCATCCCAGCCAAAAAAATTCCTCCTTAAATTAAGTTTTTTAACTACTTAAGACCGTGAAAAAAATAAGAACAACTGAATGTCGATGACATCTTCAATTTATTTTACCTAATGCGCTTAAGGTTGTCAATTGAGACTCCGGAAGAGCTTGTTGACTTTTTCCCCAACAATTTCCTTAATCCGCTGTTGATAGGTGGCCGGACATTTTGGGTTTGGCGTGCGTGAAAGTGTATGGGTCTCCGGATTAAACCACTTGCTGATGGCGCCACCGCCTAACCCGATAATGGTTGTCCGTTCTTCCATCATTAGAATATTATAGATCCCCTCCCATCCATTTAAAGTATAACCGGTATTTTCTTGCCCGGCGACGCTTCTTCTTTGACGATAAAGATAATAGGGATGATATCCTTTAATTCTTAACTGAGCATAAATCCTTTCCAAGCTCAGGGAGACCTGCTCCGCGTTAATCTCCTGTTTAATCTGGGAATAATCCCATACCGCTGCTCTTTTCGGCGCTAAAGTGTGGAGGGTGATGTTCTCAGCTTCCGCAGAAAGAAGCCGCTTAAGGGTATTCTCCCAGTCTTGTTCTGACTCTCCTGGCAAGCCGATGATCATATCCATATTTAAACAGGGGATTTTAACCTCCCGCACTAATTTAACAGCCCGGTCCAGATCGGCCAGGGTATGCTGCCGACCAATTAACTGAAGGGTTTGGGGATTAGTGGTTTGGGGGTTGACACTAATTCTCGTCACCCCGTTGTCCCTTAAAATACTAAGCTTTTCCCGGTCTAAAGTATCAGGCCGTCCGGCTTCCACGGTAAACTCTTGCAGGTCGGCCATCGGCAATTGCTGATCAATCTGGCGCAAAAGAGTGCTTAATTGCTGATGGTTTAGGACGGTAGGTGTTCCGCCACCGATATAAAGAGCAACAACCGGCCTGTCCACTTGGCTCAGGGCCTGCCCAATCACTTCAAGTTCATACATGAGCGCAGCCAAAAAACCTTTGACTAAATGGGCATGGGTTGATAATGGATAAGAAGCAAATGAACAATACCGGCATTTCGTGGGACAAAAAGGGATCCCAATATAAATACAGAGCTGTTCTTCCGCCGCTTCCAGCCAGGGCCGCTGGTTTTCCCCAACTTCTACTAAAAGCGCTGCTTTATCCGGAGCTAGGAGATACAGGGTTTCTAGTTTCTCCCGGATTTCGCGCGAATAAAAACCGAGATCGCGCAGATAATGATAAATTTTGGTGGGCCGAACCCCGGTTAAAATACCCCAGGGTAACTCCAGATCTCTACTTTGCTTGAGCAAAGCCAATACTCCGCGGCGCACTACTTCCTTGCGGCGCTGTTGAAAATGTTCGGAAGAATACAGCGGGTTGATAATCTCCGCATCACGAAAAGAGATCTCTGCTTCCGCCCGCCCCTTAAGCTCACCCCGGCAGTGAATCCCCCGCTCATCGGAGGAAAGATTAAGCATGATCCGGTAATCAGCCTGGTTGGCGGGGCAAAAAACAGCCTCCGGATCAAACGCGGTCACCATATTTTCCATGTTTTTCTGGTTTCCCGGCCAGTTGCAAGAGAGAAAATAGGAAGCCATCTATTCAACCACCAGATTCTGGAGAAAAGGATTATATAATTTTTCCCGTCCAATCATTGTATCTGGGCCATGACCGGGGAAGACGCGGGTTTCATTAGGATATTTTAGTAACTTAGAAAGGCTATGGCGGAGCGTTTCTTGGTCACCTCCGGGTAAATCAGTCCGGCCGATACTACCGGCAAACAAGAGATCGCCCGCAAAAATTAAGCCGGGAAGAGTTAAGGAGATGCTCCCCGGGGAATGACCGGGGGTATGCTCAACTTTGATCATCTTCGCTCCTAAACAGAGGATTTCTCCATCCGTCAGGAGTCGGTCGGCGCTGAGTGTAACCTCTGTCCCAAACAAATTAGATAAATTCAGCGCCGGATTAGCCAACATCGCCGCATCGGCGGAATGAATTAACACCGGGGCTTTTGTTGCGGCTTTCAAAGCATTAACACCCAGGATATGATCATAATGTCCATGGGTGAGTACGATATATTTCAGATTTAGCTTTTCCTTTTCGAGCTCCGTAAAAATTTCTTGAACGGGTCCACCGGGATCCAGGCAAACAGCTTCTAAAGTTTCTTCGTCCCAGAGAAGATAGGTATTAACCTTCAGCTCTCCCAGGACAAACTGCTGTAATCTCATCGTTATAACTCCTTTTGTCTTTACAGTTTAACGTATTCTTCCCATCCGGTTTAGTGGCCAAAAACGCCAAAAGGCTCGCCCAACAATGTTCTTACGGGGCACTGGCCCCCAGTAATGACTATCCCAGCTTTGATTTCTATTATCTCCTAATACAAAGTACTCGTTCTCCCCCACAGTCAGCGGTCCAAACTCATAAATTGGTCGGTGGGCAGACGGGATATAGTCTTCGTCTAACGGGGTACCGTTGATCAGGACTTTACCTCCGGTAATTTCTATGGTCTCCCCCGGCAGAGCAATAATGCGTTTGATAAAATCATCCAGTCCGGCGAAGCGTTGTCCATGGCGTAACTGTTCAGCTTTGACCAAATTATTGGCCTGCTCAGTTGGGTGAAAAACCACAATATCACCACGCTGGGGTTCACGGAAATAATATGATACTTTTTCTACCAGGAATCGATCCCATTCAATAATCGTTGGACGCATTGAAGGGCTGGGAACATATCTTGCCTCAATGACAAAGGCTCTTAAGACCAGAAATAAGAGAAACGCGGGCAGAATCACTTCCAGAAACTCGCGTATGATTTTTTTGCCTTTCATTTCGATCGCCTCCACGGTCACAATCCCCATGATCAATTGGTAAGAACGAAAAAATCGATTAACAGTTCCAATTATATTTCACATATGAAAAGGCCCCCGTAATCGGAAGGGCCTTTGTAAGTACTGTAAAGACAAGTCTTCTTCACCGGAAGATCAATAAGACAGTTAACTGTTATTTGTTACAGAATCATTCACCGGTCAACAGCTTCTTTTAATGCCTTTCCCGGTTTGAAGACCGGTACCTTTCTGGCCTTAATCTCAATAGCCGCTCCGGTCTGAGGGTTACGTCCAGTCCGGGCGCTCCTTTCCCTTACCTCAAAGCTGCCAAACCCAACTAACTGAACTTTATCACCATTAGTTAAAGCTTCGGTCATTGCTGAAAAAACTGCATCAACAGCTTTACCAGAATCTTTTTTGGTTAGACCACTTTTCTCTGCTACCTGATCAATTAATTCGGATTTAGTCATCAGCTTCACCTCCTTCCGGTGCACACATCGGGTGCATTATGACAATTGTGCAATAATTGTTTCCAAGTGAATTGACATTATTCTATTCTAGATAATTCCCTTTTCTCCTTCTATCTAACCTAAATTATTTCCTTTTAATTCAGTATTCATCCTTCTCCGGCGACTTTAGTTCCCCCAGATAAAAATAAAAGCCGTGAACTCACACGGCTATCCTACTTCTAGCAGGTTATTTTTAGTAATTACCTGCTTTTCGGTCCATTAAAATTCGTTCTGAGTATAATCTAATTTCCTTAAATTTCTTAAATGATGATGCAGATTAAGCCTCCACTACCGTCATTTAAAATTTTACTCAAAGTCTCTTGTAGTTTTTCTTGAGCATTGACCGGCATGCGGCTTAATTTGGCTTGGATTCCTTCTTTCACTAAATCATGCAGGGTTTTACCGAAAAATTCTGTTTTCCAAATTCCTTCAGGATTTTTCTCAAATTCTTCGGTCAAAAACCGTACAAACTCCTCACCCTGTTTCTCCGTACCGACCACAGGAATAACTTCTGTATGAATATTGGCTTTGATAAAATGATACGAAGGCGCTGAAGCTTTAATCCTTACCCCACAACGGCTTCCCTGCTGAATCAGTTGCGGCTCGGCAAATTCGATCTCTTCCACTTGGGGCATGACTAAACCATAACCCATCTCTTTAACTTGTTCGAGTGCCCCGGCAATTTTTTGGTATTCATTTTTCGCGAACGCTAACTCGCGAATACTGCGGAGGAGTTCCCCCTTGTTTTTCAAAGCCAGGCCGGTAATTTCCTGGAGAATCTGGTAGAATAACTCCTCAGTGGTTTCAATGTTAATCGCCACTGTTCCTTGGCCTAAATCAACCTTTGAAAGGTGGACTTTCCCCATATGTTCCGCTGTGGCCAGTAGGGTAGGTACTGCCTCCACATCTTGAACCTTTTCCACCTCAGCGATCGCGTTAAAAACTGCCTCTTCATACTCCCGACGCAACCAATGGTCAGCCGGGAGCTCTTCAATCCAGTCGGCAAAGTTAATCTGGATCTCCTGAACAGGAAACATTTTGAGGAGCTCCTGGATGATCTGAACGACCGCCGACTCTTCCATCTGTAAACAATCGACGGGCAGGACCGGGACTTGATACTTAGCTTGTAATTCGGCAGCCAGCTCTTGCGTTTCACGGGCTTGTGGATGTACCGAGTTGAGCACCACCACAAAAGGTTTCCCTAAAGCGGATAATTCACTAATCACCCTCTCCTCGGCCTGCACATAACTTTCCCGCGGAATCTCGGTAATACTTCCATCAGTAGTAATTACCAAGCCAATCGTGGAATGGTCTTGGATCACCTTTTTGGTTCCCATTTCAGCGGCCACCTGAAAGGTTACCGGAGTACTGTGCCAAGGAGTAATCACCATCCGTGGTCCCACTTCATCCATATAACCCCTGGCGCCTTCCACCGTATAACCGACACAATCAACCAAGCGCACCTTTAATTCGATATGACCTAGCTTTAAAGGAATCGCTTCATCGGGGATAAATTTTGGTTCGGTCGTCATAATTGTTTTTCCCGCGCCGCTCTGCGGTAGTTCATCTTGCGTTCGTTCCCGGTGGAACGGATCCTCGATCTGCGGTAACACCATCAATTCCATAAACCGTTTGATGAAGGTCGACTTCCCTGTCCGGACCGGTCCAACGACTCCTATATAAATATTTCCATCAGTACGTTCGGCGATATCTTTAAAGATATCAAACCGCTCCATCCTCCTTCCCCCCTTTTCTTCTTGAATTTGGTTGGCTTTTTCCGTTGTTCCTTGCCGGTCTTCCCGGAGCCAATCACCTCCGACCGGTCAGCTCCGATCAGTGGCGCAGGACTCTTTTCTAATGGAGACAACACAAAAAGCTTTGAAAGATATTTGCTGGCGATTTCCCTAATGCACACCTCCCAAACCTGTTAGTTAAGCTCTTGGGATAGGTAATAATCTTTTCATCTCCATATATACAAACAATCAGTACTTGTTATGACTTAATTTCCAAAATAAAGCATTATTCCGCTCAATGAGCCGACCGGAAGCGGATAATCCTTTTCTGCACTTTTCCATTGATAATCCGGATTGCTTCAGTTATTTATATGTAAAGTTCCAAAAAAATAGGACAAAAAAACAACCCTGAGAGGTTGTTAAGAACAGTATAAAACTTTATTCGGTGATTTAAATCAGGTTTTAAAAAGGACTAAAAATAAAGCAGACCGTAACCATGAGCATTATTGGAAAACACCCAATACTTCCGGACTTCGCCGCTCTTGGTCAGATCATTAATCATAATCTGAAGCGGTAGTTTTACCCCCCGCCTCGGAGTCAGCTCCAGTTCGTCCAGGGAAAGCGCCACCGCGATAAAGTAGCTGTCTTTGTTGAGTATGGAATGAACTTTGACCGCTTGGCGTTGTAAGGAGCCGCCGGAAATATTAAAAAGCGGTTCCCTAATCTTACTGGTGGGCAGCAGATAAAGGGTGACTGCTTCCTCTTCACGAGCGGAAGAGAACAATGTTACCCGGAGATGATCGCTCTTTTGAAAATCCAAGGAATAATCATCTTGAAAGGTGAGAAAGGGATCTTTTACCGCAAAACCAAGGTAGAGAAAATGCTCATCTAACCCGGTATATAAACGGAGAGACAACCCGTCCCCAGAGGAATAAAGGTGATAACCGGCGCTCTTTTGCGCCCATTCGGCCAAATCCTGTTGCAGGTTAAAACCGTCTTTAACCCTTAGCACTTGTAGACGTTCTTCCCCCGTCACTCTCCCTACTAGACCCAGTAAAAGCAGGAATAAAAGAATCCACCGGACGGAAAGTATCGTTTTCTTCAAGGTCACCGCTTCCTTCCTACGGTAGGATACGCTACTTTATTCGGCACCAACCACCTGACTTCCTGTTATGTATTTGCTGGAAAGTACGTGGGTTAATAGATGCTTTCGGTTTCGTGTCGGCGTTTCCGGGTCATCAATTCCTCCACCGCTTGTCTGGGGTGGTACCCGGAATAGAGGATCTGATACATTTTTTCAATAATCGGCAGTTCTACTTGGAATCGTTTACTTAATTCATATGCCGCTTTGGTGGTTGGTACCCCTTCAACCACCATTGGGGTGGAGGAAAGGATCTCTTCTAAAGTACGACCTTTCCCAATCTCCCTTCCGGCCCAGGCGTTTCTACTATGCCGACTGGCCGCCGTCACATATAAATCACCTAACCCGGATAACCCGGAAAAAGTGACGGGTTGAGCGCCCATCACCTCCCCTAAACGGCGCATCTCCGCCAAAGCCCTTGTCACCAAAGCCGCTTTGGTATTATCGCCATAGTTTAAGCCTTCACAGATCCCGGCGGCGATCGCATAGATATTTTTGAGCGCACCACCGATTTCAACACCTAAGCGGTCAAGGCTCGTATAGACACGAAAATAAGGGGAGATATAAGCCTCCTGCACAATTTCGGTGACGGATAGTTCCGGTGAGGCCACCACGGTTGCGGAAGGAATCTGCCTCCCTACTTCCTCAGAATGATTAGGCCCCGAAAGGACGACCAACTGCTGATCGGGGACGCCCAATTCTTCTTTCAACACTTGACTGAGAAGATTTAAACTTTGGTGGTCAAAGCCCTTACTGGCATTAACGATAATCACATTCGGCGAAAGAAGATCAGCAAATAGCTTGGCGGTTGAGCGCAGCCATTGTGAAGGAACAACAAAGACAATTAATTCTGCGCCAGAAACTACCTCCTCCGGATCTTGACTTGCGACCAGATCTTCCGGGAGATTCACTCCAGGCAGAAAGCGCTGATTAGTATGTAATTCGTTAATCTCCTGCACTGTCTCCGGCTCATAAGCCCACAGTATCACCTGATGGCCATTTTCGACAAGTAATTTTGCTTGCGCGGTCCCCCAACCCCCGGCTCCCACTACTCCAATCTTCATCTCTCTTCCTCCCCGACCTTTTTTCTTCTTAAAATTCGGTTTTCAGTTCCGTTAAGGATGCGTTGAATATTTGGACGATGTCGGTAGACGGCAAAAAGACAAGCAATGATGGCGTAGAGCAAGATTGTTTTTTCCTCCGCATAAAAAAGGAGGCAACCCAGGGGTAGCGCTACGGCGGCACCAATCGAGGCCAAAGAGACATAGCCGAAGGCAATAAATAAGACCACCCAAACCGGTACGGCTAGCAACAAAATCTTCGGCACTAAAACAATGATCGTTCCAAAAGAGGTGGCAATCCCCTTCCCGCCTCGGAACCCAAAAAATGGGGGCCAATTATGGCCAGCAATGACTGCTAGAGCACACCAGGGTGCAAGTTCCGGCGCTCCGAGCCAAGCTCCCATCATCGTTCCGCCAACTCCTTTTAAGACATCTCCGCTTAGGACAATCAGACCGGAAATCGGACCTAAGAGACGGTAAACATTGGTTGCACCCGGATTACCACTCCCTTTTTTCCGCAGATCGACCCTGGTAAAGAGACCAATTATTTCTCCGGTCAAAATTCCTCCAAGTAGATAACTAAAGATGATCGCCAGTACTTTCGGCATTTCCTACACTCCTGCATTACTTTATTCGTTAATCGATGACCGTTTACGGACTAAAAAATGTAAAGGAGAACCGACAAAACCAAAATGCTCCCGGAATCTATTCTCCAGATACCTCCGGAAGGAAAAATGTAGCAACGTTGGGTCATTTACCCAAAGTTGAATCGTTGGTGGCTTAACCTTAATCTGCGTCGCATAATAAACTTTTAGCTGTTTTCCCTTATGGGTTGGTGGTTGGTGCATCATAATCGCTTCCCGGAGGACTTCATTGAGCGCCCGCGTGGGGACGCGTTTGGCATACTCATTGGCGACGGAAAAAACCTGAGGTAAAACTTTTGCCACCCGTTGTCCGGTTTTCGCCGAGATGAATAAGACAGGTGCATAGTTGAGAAAGGATAAATCTTGCCGGATTCTCTCCAAGTATGACTTGGTGGTGTGTTGGTCTTTGGGCACTAGATCCCATTTATTCACGACCAAAATAACTGCTTTGCCTGCTTCATGGGCAATCCCGGCCACTTTTTTATCCTGTTCGGTCAGGAATTCACTGGCGTCAAGCACCACTAAAGCCACATCCGCCCTTTCCACCGCGCGAATAGCCCTCAAGACACTATAATACTCCACCGCTTCCTCTACTCGGGCTTTCCGCCTGATGCCGGCCGTATCTACCAAGATATACTTTTGCCCAGCAAAAAGAAACGGGGTGTCAATGGCATCACGGGTCGTTCCCGGGATGGGACTGACAATCACACGTTCCTCACCCAAAAGGGCATTGAGGAGCGAAGACTTTCCGCTATTCGGCCGACCGATCAGCGCCACCCGAATCCCATCCTCTTCTTCATCGGGTAACGCCGGAAATTCCGCTACCACCTGATCGAGCAGATCCCCAATGTTGAGGGCATGCTCTGCAGAGATGAGTACCGGTTCGCCAAAGCCAAGGGTATAAAATTCACTTTTTAGAACCGGATCATACTGGTCCGCCTTGTTGACGACCAGAATCACCGGCTTGTGTGTACGCCGCAAGCGATCAGCAATTTCCTGGTCTAATGGATGGAGACCATCCTGCGCATCGACCATAAACAGGATCACATCCGCTTCACTGATCGCAATCTGTGCCTGGTTGCTGATTTCAGCAGTCAACGGATCTTTTTCACTAGTAATGCCACCAGTATCAATCAGCAAAAAAGGTTTTTCCAGCCATACCGCGTCCCGGTATAGACGATCGCGCGTGATTCCCGGAATACCCTCCACAATGGCAACTCTTTCCCCGACAATCCGGTTGAATAAGGTGGATTTTCCGACATTGGGACGGCCGACAATCGCTACGATTGGTTTGGCCATTTAAGCTTCCTCCAATCCGAGCAGTGTTCTGACAACCTCTGCGCCGTTGATATTTAAGACACGTACTGGGAGATGAGTAGCCGCACAGAAATTATCCAGGGTAAGTCCATCTAAGAAGACCGCCTCCTCCTGTCGTAAACAAATCCGAGGCAATAACAGGCAGGTCTCGGCCGCCGGTTGTTTTTCGTGCAAAGCCGCTAAAATATCCCTCCCCGTTAAGAGCCCGGTAACTGTTACTTCCGCCCCAAAGAAGTGGTTGGTCACCGGCAAAATACTCAAATCGAGCGCGGGGGCAGCCCTACTCAACTGTCGGCGCAGCTCCTCCCATAAGCGAGCGGCGTCGACCCCGGTAACCACCGTAAAACTGCGTGGTTGACCGTTATAGTTTGAACTTAAAGCCTTTAATTCCGTTTCGAACTGAGTTTTGAACAAAGGCCATAGGCCAACCCCGTTTTCCAGTTGGAATAAATCTTCATAAACGGCTAACGGAGGAAAGTCTGCTTGGGCCTGGAGATAAAACTCGTCGGCCGCAAACACCAGCCGGCTCCCATGGCGGGAGAAAAAATCGGACTGGGCTTGATGGACAGTTCTTAGGACGGCAGCGGCCTCTTCTGGGTAAAACTTACGCAGGAACGGGAGTTTAGCCCGATGCTTGGTCAAGCCGACCGGAACAATCGCTAGTGATTGAAGGTTAGGCCAGAATTTACCAAGATCGGCGATGGTCTTTTCTAAGATCTCGCCGCCATTGAGGCCCGGGCATAAAACCGCCTGGGCATGAATCTGGCATCCCCATGACGTCAATCGCTCGAGAGCAGCCAGAATGTTTCCGGCGTGCTTATGTCCGAGGAGCATGCTTCGGACTTCCGGATCAGTAGCATGGACCGAAATATAAAGCGGGCTTAAGCGGAGCCGCTGGATCCGCTGCCAATCGGCGGTGGTTAAATTAGTCAAAGTGATGTAGCTACCCTGCAGAAAAGAGAGGCGGTAATCATCGTCTTTAATGTATAGTGAACATCTTTGACCGGGCGGCATCTGATCGACAAAGCAAAAGAGGCATTGATTGCAACAGGTTTTAATCCGATCAAAAACAGCGGACGTGAAGGTAATGCCCAAACCCTGATCCTGCTCTTTTTCCAATTCTATCTCCCAGTACCTACCATCGGGCTTTTCTACCGTCAAACAAAGTTGCTCCGTACTTTCCGCTAGTTGGTAATCGATCAGATCGGTCACGGTTTGTCCATTAATTTTTAGCAAACGGTCCCCTGCTTCCAGACCAAGTTCTGCCGCCAGACTACCCGAAGCTACAGTCGAGATGACGGCCGCCGGCGTAACACTCTTCACTATTGATCCTCTCCAAATTTAGACGAATTTGTGACAGATTAGTTTCTCTTTTTTCCAAAATTCACCCCAATTTTACCTGGAAAATTACTTATTCACCCTTAAACAACCCTTTATTCATACTTTCAGCAGGCTTGGAATAGCCGTCAAGCCTGGCCAGTGCGGTTTAAGAAGGGCTAAATTAGAAGAAGGAAAATCGGATAGAATAGACGGGAAGGAGGGAACTGCTTTGTCTTGGGTGCGAATGATCACGAGATTCACTTCTGTTTCCTTAGTCATCTTCTTCATTGGCTTTTTACTTCCCGGTTTCGCCATTATTCCTTTTTCCAGCGCAGTTTTAGTCGGGTTTCTCATTGCCGGACTGGGTTATTTAGTCGAAAAGCTGGCGCTGAAAAAGGAGGCCTTCCCCTTTACCTACGGCTTGATCGGTTTTATCGTTACTTTAACCAGTCTGAGCGTTCTCAAGCTAAGACTACTCAATCAGCAACTTTCCTGGTTGGGTTTGCTCTAAACTTCCTTAATCATTGGTTTAATCGATCTGATTATCCCCTCCACCCTCAAGAAGACAAACCAGTGACAGAAACCTTGTTCACCTGGTTCCGGTATGCCCAAAACCCCCGCTTCCTCTTGTCGTTAAGTCTAAAGTTTCACTGGGCACCCATTGAATTTTGCTCACCGGAGCTACTACCAACTGGGCAATACGGTCCCCCCGTTGGATCCGGTAGGGTTTCTGTCCGTGATTGACCAAAATTACTTTAATTTCTCCACGGTAATCCGCATCTACGGTTCCTGGGGCATTTAAGACCGTTACCCCAAATTTAGCCGCCAATCCGCTGCGTGGTCGGATCTGCCCCTCATAACCTTCCGGGAGGGCAATCTCCAAACCGGTTGGCACCATAAGATAGCCGCCGGTCGGAATGGTAACTTCTGCTTCACCCGCCGCCAGTAAATCGACCCCCGCTGCACCCTCCGTCATATACCCTGGTAATGGTAACCCCCTAGCATGGGCCAGTTGTTTCACATTTACTTGTACCACCGCTCTTTACCTCCTCAAACCGAATTTTCCTGGCTGACCAGCAAACCGGAGATTGTTTCTGCTTGCGGAAAGGGGCCAATCGCTGCTAAGGTCAGCTGAGCGGGGGTAAAGAGCATCTGTGCGACACGCTGCAGATCTTCTCTGGTAACTTGCTCAATCTGTGCCAGTTCTTCCTCGGGACTAATATATCTCCCGTAAAACAACTCGCCTTTCGCCAACCGTCCCATGCGATTGCTGGTATTTTCCAAACCCAGCCACATATTTCCCTTAATCTGCTCTTTCACCCGGTTTAATTCCTCCTCAGAGACGAGATTCTCCTGTAAAGAGAAGAGTTCCTTCCGGATCAAAGTCAGCACTTCCTCGTAATGACGCAGGCTTGTCCCGGCATAAATTGAAAACAAACCGAGATCGCGAAAAGCGGAGTAATAGGAGCCGGTGACATAGACTAAACCCCGTTCTTCTCTCAGAGTTTGAAACAAACGCGAAGAAGAACTGCCCCCCAGAATGCTATTTAAGACCACCAGCGCATAGCGGTTGCTATCCTGCCGGGAGAAACCCGGAGTCCCCAGACAAAGGTGAACCTGTTCGGTATCTTTAAAGCGGATATGATCTTGGCCTTGTATTTTAAAAGTCTGTTCCGGCTGGGGGTGAAATTCGCCGGTTAATTTATGCCAAAAGTGGTTACTTTCCTTAATAATTCCATCGAAATCAAAGTTCCCGGCAATCGC
Source organism: Bacillota bacterium (assembly GCA_012727535.1). GTDB lineage: Bacteria > Bacillota > UBA4882 > UBA10575 > UBA10575 > JAAYGU01. The sequence goes on from JAAYGU010000148.1 coordinate 35,090, forward strand.
CAGACAGGAATTATGCGGAGTATAATAACGTTCTTTATACTGAAGCAGTGCATCACGGTTAAGTTGCTTGATGCTTTCCGGAGTACCCAGGATCGAATGGCCTAAGGGGTGATCTTGCAAGAGGGCCTGGGTAAATAGTTCAAAAACTAATTCATCCGGTGAATCTTCATACATCTTGACTTCCTCAAGGACCACATTTTTCTCCTTCTCCAGTTCTTCCGGGGAGAAGACCGAATTGATGACTAAGTCGGCCAATAAATCCAATCCCAAGCGGAAGTGCCGGTCGAGGAGTTTAACGTAAAAACAGGTGTATTCCTTAGTGGTAAAAGCATTTAAGTGCCCCCCGACCGCGTCGATACTCTCCGCAATTTCCCGCGCCGTACGGTTTTTCGTCCCTTTAAAAGCCATATGTTCGATTAGATGTGAAATCCCTTGTTCATGCATAGTTTCATTCCTTGAGCCACAGGCGACCCAAAAACCGATGGAAACAGAGCGCACATACGGTATTTGTTCACAAACTACCGGCAATCCATTATCCAAAGTTGCACGTTTAATCATTGACGAAAACACCTCTGTGGTTGTTCTTTTCCTAGCTTGATTCCATAGACCAGTGCTACAAATTTTTCACGGATCAGACGGTTTATGTATAGTATTGGATCTTAAGCAAGGAATCAACGCAAAACCTTTGCCTTTTCTACATTGTTAATATTTATACAGAATTTAATTTAATTCGTGATCAGAAGGCAAACTCCTTTTTCCTTTCCAGAATCTTAAAGTAATTCCACGCCCCAAACTTCCGTTTAATACTTTTGTAATCATATACTTAACTGGTGAGATCTACTAAAAGGATTAACCGGATCGAACGCGAAATCTTTATTAACCAAATTTATGTTAACATGAGGTATGACCAGATGGAGCAGAGTGTTGTTACTACTATCTTATCACTGATCGTTTACCTTTCCACCGCCCTGTTTGGCGGCGGTGGGACAACGCATAACCCGTCCCTTCCACCGGCCAACAGGATTGAAAGTAGCCAAGAGAAAGCAGCTTCACCTTCCACCGCTGTGATCTCTGCGGATGTGGTTAGTATGCGGTCAGAACCTGAGACTAAATCTGATGTCACTCGACAATTAACTAGAGGGACAGCCGTTAAGATCAAACAGGAGAAAGACGGGTGGTATGAAGTTACCGATCAAAACGGAACCTCTGGTTGGATTGTTAAATGGGCGGCTAAGCCGACCCGCTTAATCAGTCCCTCCACTTTTAATCAATACGAAATTATCGGCTACTACGCCGAAAGCTATCGTGGAGACCCCCGCGCCTTACAATCTTTCGCCGGGAACACGGATAAGATCACCACACTCGCGCCCTTCTTCTACCGGCTAGATAAAGAAGGAAACCTTTCCGGCCAAACTAACTCCGAGCTAATCCGGATGGCGAGCGCCTCTGGGACCAAGGTACTAGCCGTAGTAACCAATATCAGTTCCTCAAATTTTAGTAAAGATACGATCCATGCCCTCCTGCGCAGTAAAACTGCCAGAAGCAAGGCGATCAGTGAGATTTTAAACTTATTAAAGAGTAAAGGATATTCCGGTGTGAACATTGATTTTGAGGGTGTTCCGGTTGCCGATCGTCCTTATCTCACCGCCTTCTTCCGTGAACTTTCTAACAGCTTACGGGCGAATAATTATCTCGTAACGGCTGCTCTTCCGGCCAAAACGGCCGAAGAAGAATGGTCGGCTTGGTCCGGAGCTTACGATTATCAGGCGATCGCTCCTTACCTGGATTTAGCGATCATCATGAGTTACGACCAGCACTATGCGAATGGACCACCCGGTCCGGTTGCCGCTCAAACCTGGGTTGAACGGGTGATCAGCTATTCTCTCCGTCATTTTTCCCCACAAAAATTGATTATGGGGATCGCAGCCTACGGGTATGATTGGAATCAGAACTCCGGTCGGGCTTTAAACTATGCAGCAATTCAGTCCTTAATTAATCAATACAAGATTGCTCCCAAGTGGCATGAAGAGTACAAAACGCCTTATTTTTCCTATACAAAATCCGGGGTAAAACATGAAGTATGGTATGAAAACCGCCAAAGCACCGCCGCTAAACTGGAGTTGATTGATAAGTATAACCTACGCGGAGTAGCCATCTGGCGTCTAGGCTACGAAGACCCCGGAATTTGGAATGTTTTCTAGGTTATCCCCATCTCTGCTCTATTGAATTGATGATACCCCTTTTCTATAGGACGAAGAGAGCTTTTCCCAAACAGGGAATCAGCTCTCTTCTTTGTTACGAATCTATTCTCATCAAATAGTTTCTGTCAACGGTTAAAGAACACCTTTACTTAGACCCTTTTTTGCATAATTTTAATAAACCCACAAGCACTATGGTTCCTACAACGACGACAAAATAAGGAAAGTACGTGTGGAGCTCGCTCCCCTTTTGCCCAATGAGGCTGGCCAGTTGGCCGCGGCCCGGTACCCGATAAAACTCCAGAACGACCACGAGCGAACCCAACAAAGTCCCTAGACCAAAAAACCAGGTTTTGCTCTTATCCATGAGAAAGAGGATCAAAAGAAAGGTAACTGCCAGAGTAAGGAGATAGACCCAGACCCAGCCGAAATTCATATGTAGACTCAGATTGATCTTTTCTGTATTAACCGAAAGTGTCTTGGTTGTTTCCCCAATCAAAGGATCCAATAACATGAAGAGTGCTATTATGGAAAAAGCGCTAAAGATAATGTTACGTAAATCTACGCGTGTTATTTTCATTAGTAACCCCTCCCATTAAGTTTTATTCAATAATAATTAATTCTTCAGAAATAAAAATATACCTTTTTCAACCAGGAATTAAAATTTTCGGTTCATAGGTAAATAAGCAAAAAAACCTTCCTTTTCCCTCAAAAATAACGCTAGACAGCTGAAATGGGGGAAAATAGTCCTTGACAGGGGATTCTGATCTGCTTATAATATTTTCGTTGTCTTAGTTTAGCATAAGTAAACTTTAAGTTTAATTTAATTAAAATCAGAATAGGATGTTCACTCATGAAGATCGGAGAAAAAATTAGATTATTAAGGATTAAGAACCAGTTAACTCAGGAAGAGTTGGCTAATCGTTGCGAATTATCCAAAGGCTTCATTTCCCAGGTAGAAAGGGACTTAACTTCCCCTTCCATCGCCACCCTCCTGGATATTCTGGAATCATTGGGGACTAATATTAAAGATTTTTTCAATGAAACAATTGAAGAGAAAATTGTCTTCAAAAACGATGATATTTTTATTCAAGAGAATAACGAGTTAAAATACCAAATCCATTGGATTGTACCTAATTCGCAGAAAAACCGGATGGAACCGATCCTTGTCTACCTTGAACCCGGAGGGGTTACTGAACTAGAAGACCCGCATGAAGGAGAAGAATTCGGTTATATCTTGGCTGGTAGCGTCAGTATTCACCTGGGAAATCAGGTTTTTAAAGCCCGCAAAAATGACCGTTTTTACTTTAAACCGGTCGTCAGTCACTATCTCTCTAATCCCGGAAAAACACAAGCCAAAATACTCTGGGTCTCCACACCACCAAACTTCTAAATTGACCAAAAGACCATAAGATTGAATAATGGGGGAAGTTATATGGCGCAAAACATCATCCATTTAGTTAATGTCTCGAAAAACTATAACGGCACCGAAGCTCTACGTAACATTAACCTCTATATCCGCAAAAATGAGTTTTTAACTCTACTCGGACCTAGTGGCTGTGGAAAAACCACCACTTTAAGGATTATTGGCGGATTTGAAGCACCGGACGGTGGGGAAGTTCTCTTTAATGGAGTAAATATCACTTCCGTTCCCCCTTATAAGCGTAGAGTAAATACGGTCTTTCAAAAGTACGCTCTCTTTCCCCACCTGAATGTCTTTGAGAATATCGCTTTTGGTTTAAAAATCAAGAAAATGGATAAAAAACTCATTGCCGAAAAAGTCCACAATATACTGGGCTTGGTCAACCTCTCGGGCTTTGAGCAACGGGAGATTGATTCGTTAAGTGGCGGCCAACAACAGCGGGTGGCGATTGCCCGCGCTTTGGTCAATGAACCGGAAGTACTCCTCCTCGATGAGCCCCTGGGGGCCTTGGATCTCAAATTACGACAAGAAATGCAAATTGAATTGAAGAACATGCAACAAAGATTGGGGATTACCTTTGTTTATGTCACACATGACCAAGAGGAAGCACTCTCCATGTCGGATACGATTGTGGTGATGAAAGAAGGAAGTATCCAACAGATTGGCTCCCCGATTGACATTTATAATGAGCCTAAAAACTCCTTTGTCGCTGATTTTATTGGCGAAAGTAATATCGTCAGCGGGATTATGCTCCGGGATTACTTGGTTAAATTTGCCGAAACCACCTTTGAATGCGTTGATCATGGTTTTAAAGAAAACGAGCCGGTGGATGTGGTGATCCGGCCGGAAGATATTCAGGTGGTCCCAGCCGCGGAGAGCAAACTCCAGGGGGAAGTAAGCGCCGTGACTTTCAAAGGTGTCCATTACGAAATGATCGTCCAGAATAACTCCACCCGGTGGAAGATCCAGAGTACAGCCATGGCACCAGTCGGTGCCAAAGTCGGGTTACAGATTCTCCCTGAAGCCATCCATATCATGAAAAAGGTGACTGTAAAATGAAGAATAAGTGGCTTACCTATCCCTATCTGGTCTGGATGTTAATCTTTATCTTCATCCCGCTCCTTTTGGTCTTGTTTTTTAGCTTGACGGTACGCACCCCAGAAGGGTTGGCCTTTTCTTTCGAAAACTTCCAGCGGTTTTTTGAACCAATCTATCTAAGAGTATTGTTGCGCTCCGTTTACCTGGCGCTGATCAGCACCATCATCTGTTTGGTGTTGGGGTATCCGATGGCGATGATTTTAGCAGGTAATAATTTTAAACGGAAAAATGTCATGGTTTTTTTATTTGTCGTCCCAATGTGGATGAATTTTCTTTTACGCACTTACGCTTGGATGACTCTTTTAGAAAGACAAGGGCTGCTCAATACTTTCCTCTCTTTTCTGGGCCTACCTCCTTTAAACCTGCTTTATACGCAGGAAGCCGTGGTCTTAGGGATGGTCTATAATTTTTTGCCCTTCATGGTGCTCCCCATTTACTCGGTGCTCAGTAAGATCGACCGGCAGTTGATTGAAGCAGCCGCCGATCTGGGGGCCGATCAAGTAACCATTTTTCGGCGCGTAATCTTTCCCTTGAGTTTACCAGGGGTCATGTCCGGAATCACTATGGTCTTTATGCCGGCTGTCACGACTTTTGTCATCTCCCGTTTATTGGGGGGTGGACAGTTTACCTTAATCGGAAACCTTATTGAACAGCAATTCCTGTTTGTCGGTGATTGGCATTTCGGCTCCGCCATCTCCATGGTGATGATGGTCATCATCCTTTTGAGTATCGGTGTGCTGTCTCGGTATGACAAAGAACACGAAGGGGGTGGGTTGTGGTGAAACATTATTTGAAAAAATTTTATGCCATACTCATTTATCTCTTCTTGTATGCGCCCATCCTGATCTTGATTATCTTTTCTTTTAATGCTTCCAAATCCAGAGGAAATTGGAGCGGTTTTTCCCTTCATTGGTATTTTGAACTCCTTCAGGACCGGCAGATCCTAAACGCCTTATATAATACAATGATGATCGCCGTTCTGTCCGCGGTCATTGCTACTCTGATAGGCACGGCCGCCGCCATTGGGATTCATAACATGAAAAAATTGAAAAAAAAGGTCATTATGAACCTCACCTATTTGCCGGTGGTTAATCCTGATATCGTCACCGGCTTATCGCTGATGATCCTCTTTGTCTTTATCAATCTGCGGTTAGGCTTTCTCTCCCTACTGCTGGCCCATATTACCTTCAATATTCCTTATGTAATTTTATCGGTTCTACCGAAATTAAAACAACTGGATAAACACCTCTATGAGGCGGCCTTGGATCTAGGAGCCACGCCGCTCGAAGCCTATCGCAAAGTTATTCTACCCGAAATTATGCCGGGGGTTGTGACCGGAATGCTCTTGGCTTTTACTCTATCCCTAGATGATTTTGTGATTAGCTTTTTTACGACCGGTTCGGGCGTCTCCACCCTCTCGATCACCGTTTATTCCATGGCCCGCCGCGGAATTAATCCCAAGATTAATGCCATTTCCACAATCCTTTTCTTAACCGTGCTTTTATTATTAATGATTGTGAATATAAGGATGTCTGGAAATCATAGCAAAAAGGAGAGATGAAAATGCGGAAAGCGAAAATTCTTGGCCTCGCCCTCTTATTAGGTCTCGCCGTTCTAACCTTTGCGGCTTGCGGTCAAGACCGGAAACCAGTGTTGAGCGTCTACAACTGGGGAGACTACATCGATGAATCGATCATCGCCGAATTTGAGAAGGAATTCAACATTCGCGTTAATTATGACACTTTCAGCACCAATGAGGACATGTATGTGAAGGTTAAATCGGGCGGCGGGAGCTACGATCTGCTTTTCCCTTCCGATTATACTATTGAACGGATGCGCAAAGAGGGGATGCTACACAAACTGGATTTTAATAATATTCCGAACTACCAATACATCGAAGAGCAGTTTAAAAACCTGGATTATGATCCGCAAAACGAATACTCCGTCCCCTATATGTGGGGAACAGTCGGAATAGTTTATAATAAAAAAATGGTCACCAAACCGGTCACCAGTTGGCGGATTCTTTGGGATGAAGATTATGCGAAACAGATTTTGATGCTCGATAGCCAGCGTGATTCCATTGGGATTACCCTTAAGATGCTCGGTTATTCGATGAACACTAGAAATCTCCAGGAACTTGCCGCTGCCAAAGAGGCCTTGATCAAGCAAAAGCCGCTGGTCTTAGCATATGTCGGCGATGATGTGAAAGACAAAATGATCGCTGGCGAAGCAGCCTTGGCGGTGGTGTGGTCTGGTGACGCCGTTTACATGATGCGCGAGAACCCCGATCTAGCCTTTGCCATTCCGGAGGAAGGAAGCAACCTTTGGTTCGATGCCATGGTCATCCCCAATACTAGCAAACACAAAACAGAAGCAGAGAAATTCATCAACTTCCTCTGCCGTACAGAGATTGCCTACAAAAACACTGACTATATCGGGTATTCAACCCCGCACCGCGAAGCAAAAAAGTTGTTGGAACCAGAACTATTAAACGAACCGGCGGCTTATCCAAGTGCAGAACAGCTTGCCAATTGCGAAATATTTCTGGATCTGGGCGATTTCTTGAAAGAGTATGACCGGATTTGGACCGAAGTAAAAGCAATATAATTGGCAAAAGGGAAGCGGTTGCTTCCCTTTTCTTCTTGACAAATTACACCAACCATTCGGCCACCAGGGAAGGAATTTGCGCTATAGGCGCGGTCACTATTTGACCTCCCGGCAGTGCCTGCAGAAAGACCGGCCCATAGCTTCGGGTCGAGACACGCTGGTCTAAAATGACCACTACTCCGCGGTCGGACTGGGAGCGGATCAAGCGGCCGTAGCCCTGTTTAAATTTGATCACCGCTTCCGGTAAGCTCAAATGGAGAAAGGGATCTTTCCCTTCCTTTTGGAGGGCTTCCCATTTCGCCTGGAACAATGGTTCCGTCGGCACCCGGAACGGGAGACGCATGAGCACCACATTCGAAAGTTGTGGTCCGGGAAGATCAATACCTTCCCAAAAACTGTCCATCCCCAAGAGCACCGCTTTCTTACTCCGCCGGAAAGCATTCACCAATTGGGGACGTGGTTTTGCTCCTTGGCGCAAAAGCTGAAAGCCTTCGGCTTCAAGTTCGGAGCTGATTCTGTCATAAACGGCCAGCATTTGTCGTCTGTTCGTAAACAATAATAAGCACCGGCCTTCGGAAGCACGGATGATCTCCGGCAACCATTTACTGACCTGGGTAAGGTATGCGGGATCTTCGGGGCTGGGCAAATCTTGACCGATCAACACCAATACATTGCGCTGATAATCGAAGGGGGATTCCAGAATAATCTCTCTGCGCTCCGCTGGGTGAAGCCAATCCAACCCCAAACGTTCTTTGATGTAAGTAAAATCTTCTCCAACCGCCAGCGTCGCCGAAGTGAGGACAGCACCGTTCACCTTAGAAAATAACTCTTTCGCCAGTATATCTCCTAACCGGAGTGGAACCCGGTGTAAAATCGTCCGGGTTTTCCCCGCTCCGTCTCGCTCCCTTTTCACCGCCACCCAGTTCACAAACTCTTCATCAGTACCGTCTAGGAGTAAGGGTAGATTCCTCCCTACCAGCTGAAAAAAGCGGCCGGCCTCTGCCAGGAAGATTGTATCTTCCATCATTTCCTCATCAATCTGCATCTCATCAACCAGCAAAGAAAGATTCTTCGTCCAGCTGGCAATCTGCTCTTGAATCCGCTGAACCTGTTCGTTGAGAGTCTGATCCGCCAATAAGTTACTGCTGAAACGGTTGTTCACCGTCTCCTCGGTCGCTACAAAGGATTTGTGTTCGACCGCTAATAACTGAAAGAAATTCCGCCATAAGTCGGCCAGGGTCAGCAGTTCAGGGATGATCTGCATTTCCAGTAAGGCGGTACATCTTTGCATTACTGCAAGATCAGAGCATCTTTCCCCCAAACGTTGGCGTAAAGAAACTAACCAACCTTTTCCCCAGCGGCCTTCTTTATGTAACAATCGGTTACAAAAGCGCTCAATCTCAAGTTCATCCAAGCGCAGACCGAGGTACTCGCCGGCCACCGCTTCCAAATGCTGAGCTTCATCAAAGATTACATATTGATACGCCGGAAGAACCAGCCGCTCTTCATTAAAATCATGGGCGATACGCATTCCCAAGTCAGTAAAGAATAGATGGTGGTTGACGATGACTATGTCCGCCTCAAAAGCACGCTTCCGAGCAAACGCCCAAAAACATTTAGCTTGGTAAGGACAGGCCTTTCGCAGACAAGTTTCCGCTTCCGAGACCAATTTATCCTTTAACCCTGGGGGCAATGCATACCCTAATTCTTCAAGACAGCCCCGGTTTTGGGCAACCGACTGCCCAAGGCGGTGGATAAAACTTTGTTCTCTGTCGTTCAGCAAATCCGGATGTTGACGATAAAAATCCAGTTTTCGCCGGCAAAGATAATTTCCCCGGCCAAAAAGCAAAGCCACATTGCTCTTAGCACCAAAAATTTTCATGAGAAAGGGTACTTCTTTCTCCATTAATTGTTGTTGGAGGTTGAGCGTGTAGGTTGCAATGATGACCGTGCTTTTCTCCGTCCGTTCTTGGGCAAAAAGCGGATAAAGATAAGCCAGGGATTTACCGGTACCGGTACCGGCTTCGATCAAGGCTGTTCCGCCGCGCTCCAACACCCACCAGACCAAAGAGGACATCTCCTGTTGGGCGGGGCGGTATTCGAATTCAGGCCACTGGGCAAAGAGCCCATTGGGAGAGAAAGCCCTTTGCGGATGGTACTCTGTCCGCCTCATTGCTCGCCTCCGGGTAGTAACCGGCGGAGACGGGCTAAATTGGCCCGAGCATCATCAGCGCTAGTCCGCGGGGTTTCCAGTATTCCGGCTAACCGGTTAATCCTGGGTTCGGCCAGGAAGAGACGGAAACCTTCCTCCCCAATCTTCCCCTCCCCAATATGGGCATGACGGTCTAAATGACTACCGCGTTCCCCTTGGGAGTCATTGAGATGTAGGAGCCGCAGGTGCTCAAGCCCGATCTCCGCGTCAATCTCCGCTAGTAACTGCCGAATACCTTGCGGGCTACGGAGATTATACCCAGCCACAAATGCATGGCAAGTATCGAAACAAATCCCCGTCCGCTTCGGTAGGGCAATCGCTTTTAAGATCAATCCCAGTTCCTTAATTCTGCCGGCAATTTCAGTACCCGCGCCGGCTTGGTTTTCCAACAGCAAGACCGTATCACCCGGCACCTGCTCTAGGA
>JAAYGU010000149.1 GCA_012727535.1 Bacillota bacterium
CTCCAGTGACCGGAATTTCTGGTTCGACCGTGGCCTCCCCACCTGTATCTAATGATAGTAATAGTCCATAGAGAAGGCGCTTCAGATATGTACTCATTGTAATGCTTTACGCACTGCCTCTAAAACCCGGTCCGGTTGAAATGGTTTTACGACAAAATCTTTGGCTCCGGCCTGAATCGCATCGATCACCATCGCTTGTTGTCCCATCGCGCTGCACATAATAATCAACGCATTTTCATCGATCTTTTTAATCTCCTTTACGGCCGTAATCCCGTCCATCTCCGGCATAGTGATATCCATGGTTACCAGATCAGGCTTTAATTCTTTATATTTCTCGATTGATTTCAGACCATTCTCTGCTTCTCCGACCACCTCAAAGCCACCTTTTTTGAGAATGTCTTTAATCATCATTCTCATAAATGCTGCATCATCCACTACTAAAACACGATTTCTCACAAAGACTCCCCCCTACTGTAAATTGTTTACTCTTTCCATCGGGCTAACTATATCAGCAATTTTTACCCCAAAATTCTCATCAATCACCACGACTTCACCCTTGGCAATCAACTTCCCGTTCACCAGAATGTCCACAAATTCACCCGCCAGCCGGTCCAGTTCGATCACTGATCCGATCCCCAAGTCTAATATATCTTTAATCCGCATCTGCGTACTGCCGAGTTGCACGCTGATCTCCAGTGAAACATCAAGTAAGAGATTGAGATTCTTCACATCATGGGGCGTAGAAACGGGGTTTAAGACCTCAAACTGGATCGGACGAACATTCGGGCTGGATGTATCCATCCTCTCCCCTCCTGTTTGTCTTTTCTCCATCATCTGTGGTTGTTCCCGTGCACTTTCACCTTGCCTAACCGGTGAATTTTTATTGATTAAAGATTGGGCCATCTCCCGCCCAAATTCATAGGGGATAATCAACATCAGTTTACTATCAACCAAATTCTCAATGAGCAGGCGGAAATAAATCACGATCACCGGTTGCGTCTCACTATACTGAGCGCTAATCTCGTCCACGTTTTCCATCGTTGTTACAGTGGTCCGTGGCGGCGCAATCTCGACCCTGCGTTCAAAAAGAGATGACATCGAGGTGGAGGCTTTCCCAATCATTTGGTTTAACGCTTCGCCCACCGCGCCTACATCCATGTCATTTAATTCCTTTTTGGGCTGGGTCCCGTCTCCCCCCATCATCAAATCAGCAATCACCGCAGCGTCTTGTATTTTGATCATTAAGAGATTGGTTCCTTTTAACCCTTTGATATAATCTACTTCTGATGCTAAAAACGGGATGGGATATTCATTAATCAGTTTCCTCATCTGTGCCATTTCCACCGTAGGGGTATCAAGTTCGACCCGACGGTTTAAAAGAAGGGAAAGAGCGGTGGCGCCAGAACCAAAAGCAATGTTACCAATCTCACCAAGCGCATCTCGTTCCAAGGGGGGGAGTTCAAATACTTCTTCGTTTAAGAGAGCATTAATTTCTTCTTGTGATAGCATATCATTTCCCATTTTTTCCACCACCTTTTAACTTGGTCCCATAGAGTTGAATTGCCAGTTTGTTATTTGATGTACCCGCGAAACCATAGTACTTCTCTTCATTGCCAACTTTAACAACCAAAGGATCTCTAATTAATTGATCCAGCCTAATCACATCATTAACGGTTAAAGACAACATCTCGCCCACCGAAATCGAAGCTCTCCCCAATTCGACCTCTACCGGAACTACGGCTTCGTTCAAACGGGTTTTTAAAGACTGAATGTTTTCAGGTGAGATCTTCTTTTTCGTGCTGGCAAACCAGATATGCGAACTTAAGCGGTCCAAGACCGATTCCAACAAGGCAAAAGGATAACAAAGGTTCATCAAACCGCTGGTTTCCCCGACTTTTAGATTAATCGTGACCAAAATGACCATTTCGGTGGGTGGAATAACCTGCGTAAACAGAGGGTTAGTCTCCACCCCATGGTAGACCGGTTCGATATCTATGACGTTACTCCATGCTTCCTTGATACTAGTGGCAATCCGCATCGCCACCCGTTTGGTCACCATCTGTTCAATCTCGGTTAGTTCACGGATATAACCGTTATAGACACCAGAACCTCCTAACAAGCGGTCGATGATGGCAAAAGCCAGATTTGGCGCATACTCCAGCACCATACTACCTTCCAGGGGTTCTAAACCTAAGATATTAATCACCGTTGGATTCTGCAGGGATTTCGTAAATTCTTCATAAGTTAACTGATCCACCGAAGCCACCTCGGACTGGATCATCGAACGCAAATAAGCAGCCAGAGAGGATGAGATTAAGCGCGAAAAGTTTTCATGGATCATCACAATCGTCCGGATTTGTTCTTTCGCAAATTTACTCGGTCGCCGAAAATCATATGGGCGAATCTTTTTGGATTTCTCTTCCGTCTTTACCGATTCGGCATCGATGGCCCCGCTCTGAAGCGCCTTTAACAACGCGTCAATCTCATTTTGAGTTAATATCTCGGCCATACTGCCACCTCCGTTACGTAATGATAAACTCGGTAAAGAAAAGATCAATCACTTTGCCAAAAGGCAAAATTGCGTTTATAGCAGTAATTATTTCGTTACGAAGTAGCTCATTTCCTTCTTTTTCCCTTAATTCTTCTGAATTTTTCGCCCGACAAGTCCGGATAATAATATCCCGAACCTGGGCTTTTCGCTTGGTTAATTCCTCTTGTGTCTTTTCCGAATCAAGTACAAAAGTGAGGTTAAGCTTTATATACCTTGGTTTAAGCCCGCCGTCCGCTAAATTAACCAAGACCTCTTCGCCCAACGGCATCAAAAATTTAATCTCATTTCCGGCACTCACTTTGGTGTACTCTTCCTTGACCGGCATAATCTTATAGAGGAAAAACATTGTGGCACCAAAAACCGCCGCAAAAAAGATCAATAGACAAACAGTAATTGTAATAATTACCTGATTTACCTTGTTTGTTTTTTCCGCCATTATTTATCCCACCTAAAATGTATTACTGGAAAGGAGGAGAATATCAACCCTTCGGTTACGAGCCCGGTCTTCCTCCGATGTATTAGGAGTAATCGGCCGAAACTCAGCATAGCCCGCCGCTCCCAGCCGTTCCGGAGCAATGCGGACTTCATCGATGAGAAAACGGGTGACATTTGTGGCACGGGCGGTCGATAGTTCCCAGTTGGTCGGGAAAGCCGCTGTCCGGATCGGCAGATCACAGGTATGCCCTTCCACCCGGATCTGGTGATCGTCAGCCGCCAAAACTTCTCCTACTTTTAACAGTAAATTACGGGCTTCTGGAAGGAGCTCTGCCGATCCAAGCTGGAAGAAGATTTTTTCTTTAAAACTGATAATCATTCCCCGCTCTTCCGAGTAAATCTCCACCGCGGTGCCGACCCCTTCTTCATCCAGTTTTTCTAATATCTCTTCATACACCTCATAAAACTCTTCGCTGATGTGGGGAGAAGGATCAAAGGGTAACTGTTCTCCCAAAATATGGTCCCCACCTTGCAACACACCAGGCGAACCGCCCAAGGCCGACCTTAAAGAGGTAGCAAGCTGTTCGTATTTCGTTTCACTAATTGTAGATAAAGCAAACATCATAACAAAGAAACACAACAATTGCGTTACAAGATCTGAATATGTGGTCATCCAGGCCGGTGAACCGGGGGGAGGATCTTTCGGCTTCTTCTTATACATTAACCGTCACTCCCTCTGGTCGTTCCCTCCGGACATAATCCCGTTTCGACGGCGGGAGGAAAGATTTTAGCTTTTCTTCAACAATCCGGGGGTTCTCACCAGCTTGAACGGAGAGGATTCCTTCGATCATAACCTGCCGAATCATGACTTCCTCATCGGTTCTAAGCCCCAACTTAGCTGCAATTGGATTAAAAATCATATAGCCCAATACTGCCCCGTATAAAGTAGTCAGGAGAGCCACGGCCATCGCCGGTCCAATCGTACTGGGATCTTCCAAACTGCCCAGCATTTTAATCAACCCAATCACTGTTCCGATCAGACCAAAAGACGGCGCCAGTCCACCCCAGGCCTCCCAAAAAGCTTTGTTCTCGTTATGCCTTTCTTCCATAAAGCCAATTTCGATCTCTAAAATATTCTTCACTAGCTCCGGATCGGTACCATCCACCACCAACTGGATTCCTTTCTTTAGGAACTCGTCTGAAGAGGACTCGATCTCCTCTTCCAAAGCCAACAGCCCTTCCCGTCGCGCTTTTTCCGAATAACGCACCAGCGTGTTAATGATCTCCTCGGGCGCATAAGTATTGGCAAAGAAAGCCCAGCGTACACTCTTAAAGGCTTTTGTAAACTGCGCGAGCGGGAAATTAATCATCATCGCCGCAAACGATCCCCCGACAGTGATGAAAACCGAACTTATATCAAAAAATCCCACTAAAGTACTGAGGCTTCCCCCGGAACAACCGATCATCAGCAAAATACTACCACCGACCAGCCCGATCAGTGTTGCTAGATCCATCACTGCTCACCTCGATTCTCTGTTGAAACCCATTCTTGACCAGCCTCACCCAACCGCCGACGGTAGGCGATAATCCTCGCCAGCACCTCTTCCACCTGCTCTTTAATGACCACTTTCTTGCCGCTAATCAAGGAAACCACGGTATCAGGGGTTTCCTCCATAAACTCGATTAAGTGAGGATTAAGCCAATATTTCTTACCGTTGAGTCTCGTCACTTTAATCATGCTCTTTCACCCTTCATCGGAAGGAAGGGGTGTCAAGAGTCAACTACTCCTCACACCCCACTTCTGATTATCGTTTGAGGTTAACCAGCTCTTGCAGCATCTCGTCGGAAGTAGTAATAATCCTGGAATTCGCCTGGAATCCACGCTGGGTAACGATCATATCGGTAAATTCCTGAGAGAGATCAACATTAGACATTTCCAGCGTCCCCGGAGTCACACGACCGCTGCCACCCACTCCCGAAGTATGGAAGGCCGGTTCCCCGGAGTTATTGGACTTAATAAACATAGTTTCCCCGACTTTCTCCAAACCGGCGGGGTTATTAAAGGTGGCAATTGCGATCTGCGCAATGTCCTTCGTTAAGCCATTTGTAAAGACCCCAATGATCGTCCCGGCACTATCGATCTTAAAGCTATCCAGGTAGCCCATCTCGTAACCGTTTTGCGCCCAAACAATTGAGGTCTCCCCGTCATAATGGGTAATGCTGGAGAAGACCGGGTTAATGCTCATCGGTGCAGCCCCGGAAGGATTAAAGACGATTGGTCCGCCGGACATACTGGCCAAGGTCCCATCATCCCTGAAAGTTAAACTGCCGTTTCCCACCCCGGAACCGTCCTCACTAACGGTTACCCAGTGCCAGGTATGTTCATCAACCTTGGTAAAGGTCGTCGTAAGAATATGAGCGGTCCCCCGCGAATCGAAGACTTCGGTACTGGAGGAAAATGCAGTGAATTTACCGGCCATCGTATAGGTTTCCGTGCCGGAAGCGGCAGTTCCGACAAAGTTTGGCTTTTCCCCGATGGTGGGCACCGTAAAGTCTATAGTAGTACCGTCAGTTAGGGTTATTTCAAAACCTGCTCCAGTAATATCCAGAATATCTCCATTATTATCTAACCTAATGGTACCGGCACTGGTTCCGTTCGTAATGCTTCCACTGCCTGTTACGATCACTTGATAATCCCATTCGTTGTTATTACCAGTGGGACTGGGTAATAGTTCAATTGTCACTTCCGCATCATCGGGAGGCGTCCCGAGGGTTATGGGCTCAAAGGTTAAGCTTCTCGTTAGCACAGCGTCAAAGTTGGCGGTGTATCTGATCTCGGTGGTCGCCCGAGGAGCGATTGTGGTATTAATCGGCAGGGTAATCCCCTTAAGCTGCCCACCCAGCGTGCCATCGTTGAGAATTTCCCAGCCCTGGATCTGCAGACCGTTGCTCGCTACTAAGCGGCCGGAGGTATCCATCGTCAGGTTCCCGGCCCGTGAGAAATACTGTTGGGTTCCCTCACCAAAGACAAAAAAGCCGTTCCCTTGGATCGCCAGATCCGTATTGACCCCGGTCGTCTGTAGGTTACCGGCTGTATGGAGCACATCAATACTGGAGAGGGTGACCCCTAAGCCGACCTGTTGCGGATTCATCCCGCCCCGGTTTCTCTGGGGCGCAGCCGCCCCCTTTAGGGTCTGGGAAAGCGAATCCTGAAAGGTGACCCGGCTCGTTTTGTAGCCAACCGTATTGACGTTAGCGATGTTATTACCGATCACATCCATCCGTGTCTGATGGTTACGGAGTCCAGAGACCCCGGCAAACATTGAACGCATCATTTTTATACAACCTCCTTATGGTCGACCATGGCCGACTTTTTGCTGACGGATTTTGTCCGGGCCTTCCGCAATCGGTTGGAAGGCCAACAGCTTCCTCTAGGAGGTCCGGCTTAAACATTCCGGACAAAAACCGCGCTATCGATATTGGTAAAAACATTATCCTTTAACTTACCGGCGTCCACCGCCGTAATCACTGTTTTGTTTTCCACACTGACCACCAGCGCCACCCGGTCTAAAACCACCAATGAATCTCTACACCCTTTGGTTTGCGCTTTGGCCACCGCTTCCTTAATCCCCTCAATCTCCCTGGGAGAAAGGTTAATTCCGCGTTCGGCCATCCTTTTTTGCGCATGAGCCGAAATTTTGAGCTCTGCCGCCAGCTTTTCGCTAAGAATCTCCTGGAAATTAGCGACCGCTTCCCTCTGGGGTGCCGTGGTCCGCTGCTTGCTAACCGACGGGCGAACCTGATCAACCGGCGATACTGGTGGAATCGGTGGAAAAATCCGTTCCGCCATGCTTAACCCTCCCAGGCAAACCCCCATACTTCCGTTAAGGGGATCGCTTTTTCCTCAGTTCCATCCATAAAGAGCAGATAGGGCTTGCCGTTTTGTATCTGGTAACCGGTGACGAGAATATCGCGCAGGTCGATAACCTCTCCAAGTTCATTATAGACCCGTATATAAGCGCGCGCACCCTCTAAGGACTGGAGATACTGTTCGAGGCCTTGCTCATCCATTACGGAGACGACCGTCTGGGCATCAATCTCGCGGCCACTATCCAGCATCAAAAGGTTACGCCCATTGAATGTTCTGATTCCGGTCACCCGCCCGTAGACCATCTCCGTTGTGCCGTTCGAGTGTACTTCCGCAATAACCGGTCGGCCCAGCATGGTTGTGGCTTGCTGTAATTCCCCGACCCGATTCAGATTCTGCATCTGCTCCAACGTGGAGAATTGGGCCATTTGGGCAATGAAATCCCGGTCCTTCAGGGGGTCAAGCGGATCCTGATATCTTAACTCTGTCACCAAGAGATGTAAAAAGGCATCCTTACCCAAAGTGTTTCCCGTCTTCATTGCCGATTGGGC
>JAAYGU010000150.1 GCA_012727535.1 Bacillota bacterium
ATAGATTCAACCTGACATTATCACAGAATAACTACAAGTTTTCAAAATATTTATTGACTTTTGTTGAGTGATCGTCTAAAATAACGCTAACAAATGAAATGGATGCCTTTAAATCTTGTCCAGAGAGGCAGGCAAGGCAGAGAAATCAAACCATCCCTTTTTACGCCAAGGGATCATTAGGCTGCCTGCACCCGCCGGCAGCTTTCTTTATTTCTCTTAACGCTAATCATCTCCCCGGGCTGATGGTTGTCGCCCGGAGGTCTTTCATCATAATAATCCGTAAGCCCTTTAAGGTTTTCCAGCGAGATGACCAAGGGCAAGAAGAATTGTTATATGCAATTCCTCCTGCCTTTGGGCGGGAGGTTTTTTTATGGCGGAAGCCGGATTAGCGGTTCCAGGAAGGTAGAAGAGGGAGGGTATCCGCTTCATTCTAGAGACAATTGCCGATGGGTGTACACGATAAAAAAAGAAAGGGGAGGTTCTCCGATGCGTTGGAGACATAAGGACTTACTCGACCTGGACAATTTGACGGTTGCAGAGATTGAAGCCATCTTACAAACGGCCAGTTCTATGAAGGAGGTACTAATCCATCCGCTGGAAAAACTGCCGACACTTAGAGGAAAGTCGATTGCCTTGATGTTTTATGAGAATAGCACCAGGACGAGGAGCTCCTTTGAAAACGCCGGGAAGATTCTCGGAGCGCAGCTGACCAACTTCTCGGTAGCCCAAAGCAGTGTCCATAAAGGAGAAAGCCTTCTTGATACCGCTAAGACTTTACAGGCGATGAAGATTGATCTGGTGGTGATCCGGCATTCCTCTTCGGGAGCGGCTGAGTTTTTGGCCAAACATTTACGGGCCGGCGTGATCAACGGCGGAGACGGGCAGCATGCCCACCCCACCCAAGCTTTGCTGGACTGTTTTACGCTTACGGAGCGTCTGGGCGGATGCCGGGGGAAGAAGATCGTGATTGCCGGGGATATTCTTCATTCCCGGGTCGCCCGGAGTAATGCACTTGCACTGACTAAACTCGGAGCAGAAGTTGTTTTGGTCGGACCACCGACCCTGCTCCCTCCGGAAATGAAATATTTGGGGGTTAAAACCACCTATGATTTGGATAGTGCCTTACCTGGTGCCGACGCGGTGATGGCGCTCCGTCTCCAGTTGGAGAGGCAACGCAGCGGGTTATTCCCTTCTCTCCGGGAGTACAGCCGGCTCTACGGGCTTACCAGAGAACGGTTGGCCCGGACGGGTAAGAAGACGTATGTCCTACATCCCGGTCCGTTAAACCGGGGCGTCGAGATTGCCAGTGATTTGGCGGACAGCGCTTGCTCGCTCATCGAGGAACAGGTGACCAACGGTGTTGCAGTACGGATGGCCGTGATTTATCTGATGTTAGGGGGCGCGGGTTATGCTCTGGATCAAAAATGTACACCTGCTTGATCCAATGCAGGGGATCTCTGGTATAGGCAGTCTGTTGGTGAAGGATGGTCGGATTGCCAAGCTGGTGAAGCCCGGTGAAGAGTTGAATACCACGGAAGCGCTAGCGGTCTTGGGCGCCGATGAGAGCGAGGCGCTCTGTCAGCTTGACGGGGGAGGCAATTATCTCTTCCCAGGCCTGATTGATGTCCACGTCCATCTACGCGAACCAGGCCAGGAAGAGAAGGAGGATATCAATAGCGGGTCCCGGGCAGCAGTTCGTGGTGGTTTCACTTCAATTCTGGCGATGGCCAACACCCAGCCGGTCATTGACCACCGAGCGCTGGTCGAGTTTGTGCGGTTGCAGGGAGAACGGGCCGGTAAGGCAAGAGTCTACCCGGTGGCCGCCGTCACCAAAGGACTTGAAGGCCGGGAACTGACTGAGATGGTGGAGCTGAAAGCCGCCGGTGCCGTGGCCTTTTCGGATGACGGTCGGGGAATCCAAAGTGCTGAACTCTTCAGATTAGCCCTTGAATATGCTAAGCTAACCGGTTGTCCGGTGATCAGTCATTGCGAGGATGACAGTTTGGCCGGGCAAGGGGTGATGCGCAAAGGTCTAACCAGCGCCCGCTTAGGGTTAAGGGGTATTCCGGCCAGCGCCGAAAGCGTGATGGTCGCCCGCGATGCCCTCCTGGCCGGAGAGACTGGTGGCAAACTTCATATTGCCCATGTCTCGACCAAAGAGAGTGTCCGGCTGATTAGAGCGGCCAAAGCGGCCGGGGTTGATCTCAGCGCCGAGGTGAATCCGCATCATCTACTGTTTAGCGAGGAAGATGTCCAGTTGACCGAGAGTGTCTATAAGGTTAACCCACCCCTTCCGAGCAAAGAGGATCAGGAAGCACTGTTTGCGGGTTTAATGGATGGGACGATTGAGCTGCTGGCGACGGATCATGCGCCGCATACTTGGGAGGAGAAGGCCAAGCCGTTTGATGAGGCCCCCTTTGGGATTAATGCACTGGAGACGGCCTTAGCCGCCGTCTGGCAGGAGCTGGTTATAAAAAGGAAGGTCAAGCCGGAAAAAATCATCGAGCTGTGGTCGGCCAATCCAGCCCGGCGGTTTGGCTTGGCAGGCGGAACCTTAAAAGAAGGTGCCCCGGCCGATCTGGTGTTATTCGATCCGGAGTGGCGGGAGCGGATTACCGCCGATTCTCTGGAGTCGAAGTCCCAAAACACTCCCTTCTTAGGAAAAGAACTGCAGGGTTTTCCGGTCATGGTCTGGGTCGGGGGAAAACTGGTGTTAAATAGGCGAAAAGTTCAAGATTAGCTGGCAAAGTAGCAGTGTAGAGGGAAGAGGGGGAAAGGTATGGCTTGGCTGGTATTAGAGGACGGGAAAGCGTTTGCTGGGGAAGAGATCGGATTTTGGCCTGCTGCCTATCCTCCACGCGGGGGCGAGGTGGTCTTTAATACGTCCAGCAGCGGTTATCAGGAGATGATTACCGATCTGGCTTATGCCGGGCAGATTCTGACCTTCACTCATCCCCAAATCGGTAACTATGGTTGGCACCGGGAAGAGAATGAAGCTGGGAAAATCCTGCTCAAGGGATTGATCGTGCGGGAACTCTCGGCCGGTGAAGGCAGTTTCCATGCCGACGGCAGCCTGGAGGATTATTGCCGCAAGCATAAAATTGCCGGCTTAAAAGGGGTTGATACCAGGGCTTTAACCCGCTATCTCGCGAAATATGGCTACAGGCTCGGGGTGCTGGTCAAGGAACGGGGGGCGGGGGAACGTTTTTGGCAGGAACACCCCCCGGAGGTGTTCCGTCCGGCGCGGCCTTTGGTTTACCAGGCCGGAACGGCGGAGGAATATCTGATCCCCGGTTCGGGACCGGTGTTGGCCCTACTCGATCTGGGCGTGAAAAGAAACCTGCTCCGCTGTTTGCAGCAGAGGGGATACTGTCTTTATGTGCTTCCAGCAGGGACGCCCGCGGAAGAAATCCTGGCGCTGAAACCACAAGGCCTGGTCATAAGTAACGGCCCGGGTGCACCTACGGAGCTGCCGGAGATCGCCGCGCAGATCAGCAAGGTCTTCTCCAGACTACCAATCCTGGGGATTGGCCTAGGCCATCAGCTGATTGCGCTGGCGGCCGGGGGAGAAACTTACCAACTTCTCTGTGGGCACCGGGGAAACTATCCAGTGCAAAGCAGTCTAACCGGACGAGCGACGATGACGACGCAGAACCACGGCTACGCGGTCCGCAGGGATACGCTCCGGGGGACAGGTTTACAAGTGCTGTATACGAACTTAAACGACGGAACGGTCGAGGGGCTCAGCCACCAAAAGTACAATATTTTAGCGGTAGAGTTTTACCCGGAAGGGGCGCCGGGGCCGGAGAACGAGGCGGTTTTTACCCGATTTGACCAGATGGTAAGGGGGAGAGCGGTTCATGCCTAAACAGAAGTGGCGAAAAGTAATGGTGATCGGTTCCGGGCCGATCATTATTGGACAGGCGGCAGAGTTTGATTATGCCGGTACCCAAGCCTGCCGGGCGTTAAGGGAAGAGGGGATTAAGACTGTACTTGTTAATTCCAACCCGGCCACGATCATGACCGATCGGGAGATGGCCGATCTCGTCTATCTCGAACCGTTAACGCTTGAGTTTGTAACAAGAATTATCGAGCAGGAAAGGCCGGACGGTTTACTGGCCACGATGGGCGGCCAGACTGGTTTGAACCTAGCCTTTCAACTGGCGCAAGCCGGGATTTTGCAGCGATACGGCGTTACGCTGCTGGGTACCCCGCTGCGCAGTATCAAGCAGGCTGAGGACCGGGAGGATTTCTGCCGTTTAATGCAGGAGATCAATGAACCGGTACCAGCCAGCACGATTGTGACCGAAGTTGAGGCGGCGCTCCGTTTTGCTGCTCAGATTGGTTATCCGGTTATTGTCCGGCCCGCTTTTACGTTGGGCGGAACCGGCGGCGGGGTCGCCGACAATGCCGAGCAATTGCGGTTAATTGCGGAAAGCGGCTTGAAGGCAAGTTTAATCGGGCAGATTCTGGTGGAGAAAAGTGTCGCTGGCTGGAAGGAGATCGAGTATGAGGTTTTGCGTGATGGAGGCGGCAATAGTATTGCGGTCTGCCATTTGGAGAATATGGATCCGGTCGGGATCCATACCGGTGACAGTATAGTGGTGGCACCCAGCCAGACCCTGACTGACCGGGAAGTGCAGATGCTAAGAAGATCGGCGCTCAAAATTGTGGAGGCGCTGGGGCTCGAAGGGGGCTGTAATGTTCAGTTTGCGCTTCACCCCGCGACCGGGGAATACGTGGTGATTGAGGTTACCCCGCGGCTCAGCCGCTCCAGCGCTTTAGCTTCCAAGGCCACGGGTTACCCAATCGCGAAAATGGCGGCGAAAATTGCCGTCGGGTATCGACTGGCCGAACTGAGCAATCCAGTTGCCAGCGGCCGATCGGCCTTTTCCGAACCGGTGATGGATTAGGTGGTGGTGAAGATACCGCGCTGGCCTTTTGACAAATTCACCGATGCCGACCGGAGAATCGGCACCCAGATGAAGGCAACCGGAGAGGTTATGGGTCTGGGCCGCAATCTGGAAACAGCCTTGCTGAAAGCAGTGCGTTCCCTTGAAATAAAGGCGTTTGGCTTACTCTCGCCTGAGCTGGAATTACTCAGCGACGAAGAGCTTGCCGACAAGTGCCGGCACCCCGAGGATTATCAGCTCTTTGTGCTGGCCGAGGCCTTCCGCCGGGGCTGGACCGTCGAGCAGGTGGCACGGTTAAACCAATGGAATCCTTATTTTTTGCAGAAAATAAAGGGGCTTGTTGATTTTGCCGCCAAACTGGCAGCTAGTCCCTTTGCTCTTTCCACTTTGAAGCAGGCGAAGAGGCTCGGTTATGCCGACGCCGAGATTGCCCGGCTCTGGCACTGCAGCGAGCAGGAGGTTTATGCTTTCCGGCAGAAACACGGTCTCAAGCCGGTCTTCAAACAGGTTGACACCACAGCCGGGGAGGTTGAAGCCACAACGCCGTATTTTTATTCCAGTTACGATGAGGAGGATGAAGGAAAGAGTAGTGACCGGAGGAAGGTGGTGGTCCTTGGTTCCGGACCAATCCGGATTGGCCAGGGGATCGAGTTTGATTACTGTTCAGTCCAGGCGGTCAAGGCTTTACGCCGGGCCGGGGTGGAAAGTATTATTATCAACAACAACCCGGAGACCGTCTCCACCGATTTTGATACGGCGGACCGCCTGTATTTTGAGCCGTTAACCCTGGAGGATGTCTGTGCCGTCTTGGAAAAAGAGCGGCCGGAAGGGGTGATTGTGCAATTCGGCGGACAGACAGCGATCAGCCTGGCCAAAGGGTTGGCTGCCCGTGGTTATCGGATTATGGGGACTTCTTTGGCCGATACCGACCGGGCGGAAGAGCGGGGCTTGTTCGACCAGGTCTTACAAGAGATCGGGGTCCGCCGTCCCCGCGGGGGCTGTGTCGCAAGCCTAGCGGAGGCGGAACAACTAGCTGGGGAGATTGGCTTCCCTTTAATGGTCCGCCCTTCTTACGTGCTAGGGGGGCGGGCGATGCAAATCGTTTATGATCGAGCAGAGCTGCGTACTGTTTTAGCCGGAGCACTCCAGGAATTCCCCGGCCAGCAGATCTGGCTCGACCAGTACTTGCTCGGGAAAGAAGTGGAAGTTGATGCGATCGCCGACGGGGAGACGGATTGTATCCCTGGGATCATGGAGCATTTAGAACGGGCCGGGATTCATTCCGGGGATTCGATTGCGGTCTATCCACCCCAGAGCATTTCCCCGGAACAACAGGCTGTCATCACCGACCTTACGGTGGCGTTGGCGCGCCGTCTACAGATTAAAGGGCTGGTTAATATCCAGTATGTGATCTACCAGGATGAGGTCTATGTTTTGGAAGTAAATCCCCGTTCCAGCCGGACTGTCCCCTTTTTGAGCAAGGTGACGGGGGTACCACTGGTTGACCTGGCGACGAGGGTAATTTTAGGAGAAACCCTCGCCGGGATGGGTATTAAGAATGGGTTATGGCCGGTTGGCGATAAAGTAGCCGTTAAAGTACCGGTCTTCTCCTTCTCCAAATTACGCCGGGTGGAACCCTCGCTGGGACCGGAGATGAAATCGACCGGGGAAGTGATGGGTATTGACCGCCAATACCGGAAAGCGCTTTATAAAGCCCTGCTCGCGGCGGGAGTGCACCTGCCGACCCACGGCACTTTACTTGCCACCCTGGCCGACCGGGATAAAGCCGAGGGGATTAAATTGGTCCGCCGCTTTTACCAACTAGGCTTTCGGATTATCGCTACCGCGGGCACAGCCCGCGCGATCAGCCGGGCCGGGATGGAAGTTACCACTGTCAAAAAACTGCACACCGGTTCGGAGGAGATTCTGGAGAAAATCCGCTATGGCCAGGTGCAGTGTGTATTGAACACCACGACGCACGGGCGGAAGATAGCCAGTGACGGTTTTATTATCCGTCGCACTGCCGATGAGCAAGGGATCCCCTGCTTTACCAGTCTGGATACAGCAGAGGCTTGGTTGCAGGTCTTGGAGGCCAATTCGCCAAGTTTGATTGCGCTGTAGGATTGTGGGATTGGATATTTGGGATTGAGTATTACTAAGGAGATTATTAACAAATTAACTTATAGCTTATAACGGGAAGAAACGAAGAAAAACAGGAATTCAACAAGCGGATTAAAGCATGGACCATCGTGCAGGGGAAGAGTCAAGTCCGCCTCCGCCGGTGGTCAGTGTAAGAAAAGAAGGAGTTAAGGGATGCTTAGTCAGGAAAAGATCATTTGCCACCGCCTGCTTGATCCGCGGTACGGCCTTTATCAGCTTGTTCTGCGGGGAAAGATCGCCGCCACCGCCCAGCCCGGGCAGTTCGTCCACCTCAAAGTGGGGGCAACCACGGATCCGTTGCTGCGGAGGCCGCTCAGTATTGCCCGGATCGACCGGGCGCGCGGGGAGATCACGCTCTTTTACCGGGTAGTCGGACGCGGAACCGCCTTGCTGACCGATGTAAAGGAGCAGGAATCTTTAAACGTCCTCGGACCGCTGGGGAAGGGCTTTACGAAACCGGCGGAGGGGGAGCTCTTGCTGGTGGCCGGGGGGATCGGGATCTTTCCGCTGTTTTCACTCTTGGAAGCGGTTGACCGCTCCCGGGTCAAAGTGAAAGTAATGTGGGGAGGGGAAAACCGTCAATTCTTAGAAAGTGCCGGACTGCCCATCTTGCGGGAGTTAGGCGTGGAGTATGAGGCGGCCACTCTGGATGGGAGTCTTGGGCAAAAAGGTTTGGTCACCGCTTTGCTGGAGTCAAGCCTGCACCGGACAAGGACCAGTCAGGAAATGCACCATTCCGCGGTAGCAGGAGCCGGCCCAAAAGACTCTGTTTTGCAGGTTGCCGCCTGTGGTCCACGCGGCATGCTCAAAGCAGTAACGGAGATTTGCTGCCGGCAGGGGGTGCCAGTCGAGGTCTGTTTAGAGGAGAGAATGGCCTGCGGGGTAGGGGCCTGTCTGGGCTGTGTTTGTACGGTCAAGACCGCGACGGGTCATAAGCGCAGACGGGTTTGTGCGGAGGGCCCGGTTTTTGACGGGCGGGAGGTGGTCTGGGATGAAGGTTGATTTAACAACCAGACTGGCCGGACTGCAGCTGAAGAATCCGGTGCTGACCGCCTCAGGAACCTTTGGTTTTGGGGAAGAATATGCCCGGTTTTATGACCTCGCCCTGCTCGGCGGGATTACGGTCAAAGGGATCACACTAGAGCCCCGGATCGGGAACCCCGTTCCCAGAATCGCGGAGACCCCCTCGGGGATACTGAACGCCGTAGGGTTGGAGAATCCGGGGCTGGAGGCGTTTCTCTCGACATATCTTCCCCGGCTGGAAAAGCTGAAGACAGCGGTCATTGTGAATATTTCCGGGTTTTCGCTGGAGGAATATGCAAAGTTGGCGGCAGCTCTTCCGGAAAACTCCTGTATTGCCGCGCTCGAGGTCAATATCTCCTGTCCCAATATCAAAGACGGGGGAATGGCGTTTGGGACGGACCCGCAGAGCGCCGGAGAAGTTTTGGCTGTCACCAGAAAACAGACGAAATTACCGTTGATTGCCAAACTTTCTCCCAATGTCACCGATATTGTCGCCATCGCCAAAGCGGTCGAGGAAAACGGCGCGGATATCATCTCTTTGATCAACACTTTGCTCGGGATGCGGATCGATCTCGATCGCGGGAGGCCCCTCCTGGCCAATACGATGGGTGGGCTTTCCGGTCCGGCGGTGCGGCCGGTCGCGGTTAGAATGGTCTATCAGGTTTATCAAGCCGTGCGTCTGCCGATTATCGGCATGGGCGGGATCAGCTGCTGGCAGGATGCCGTTGAGTTTATGCTGGCCGGTGCCTCGGCGGTTAGTGTGGGGACGGCGAATTTCATCAACCCGTTGGCCCCTTTGGAGATCATCAATGGGCTGGAGGCGTACTGCCGGCAAAAGGGGTACCATTCGGTAAAAGAACTGGTGGGCCTGGCCCATCGCAAGGAGGAGCCGTTTGATGAAGAAAAAAGATGAGCTGAAAATAACGGACCAGCGGAACGAAAGAATCATTGTCGCTTTGGATGTTGATTCCCCGGAGCGCGCCCTGGCTATAGCCCGGGACTTACAGGCCACCGGTTGCTGGTTGAAGGTCGGGCTGGAGCTTTACGCCGTATCCGGGTTGAAACTGATCGATGAATTTAAAAAAATGGGGTTCCCCATTTTTCTGGATCTGAAATTACACGACATCCCGACGACGGTCGAAAGGACGCTGCGGGTTTTAATGAAGGCCGGCGTCGATCTGGTCGATCTCCACTGTAGCGGTGGTTACGATATGATGGCACGCGCGGCGGAGGTTGTGCACGAGGCCGGTAAGAAGGTGATCGGGGTAACCGTCTTGACCAGTATGGGCGAGGAAGACCTGCAGGCGGTCGGGGTAAAAGCGACGGCTGCGGCGCAAGTGCTGAATCTGGCCCGGTTGGCGAAAGAGGCCGGTTTAGACGGTGTGGTAGCCTCCGCCCAGGAGTCCGCCCTGCTCCGTCAGGAATGCGGACCGGATTTTCTGCTGGTTACGCCGGGCATCCGTCCCGCCGGCAGCGCGACCAACGATCAGGTACGGGTGGTGACTCCCCAGGAGGCCTTGGCCGCCGGGAGTTCTTATCTGGTCGTGGGCCGGCCGATTACTAGAGCGCAGGAGCCAAGGCAAGCGCTGTTTGATCTTTGGAAGTAGACGCTCATGCCAGCATTCGGCCCCAGCTAGGTAAAGGCTTAGGAAAGAAAATTTTTCCTCGGACGAGAGGGTGGGCAGAGTGTTTAAGTCAAGGGAAAAACGGAAGGGGGAGTTACATTGTCTGGGCAATTTGTTGAACCCAAGCGGGAAGGAGAGGGGCCGGTGGAGGAGATTCTCCAGCTCTTTAAAGAGACCGGCGCCTTTCTCCAGGGACATTTTTTGCTGACTTCCGGAAAGCACAGCGCTCAGTATATGCAGTGTGCCCGGATTTTACAATATCCCTGGTTGGCGACGACCCTGGGGCAGGAACTGGCCGGCTCCTTTGCCGGAGTGGAGATTAACGCAGTGATCGGACCGGCACTGGGTGGGATTATCGTTGCCCACGAGGTGGGTCGGGCTCTCGGGGTTAAAGCAGTCTTTGCCGAGCGGCAAAACGGGGAGATGACTCTGCGCCGGGGTTTTGCTTTAAACCCGGGGGAAAAGGTGTTGGTCGTCGAGGATGTGCTGACGACTGGCGGCTCGGTCAAGGAAGTTCTCGCCTTGGTTAAAGCGGTCGGTGCCGAACCGGTCGGGGTTGGTGTGCTGGTGGACCGCAGTGGGGAACGGGCTGATTTAAACGGCTTGCCTCTGCGTAGCCTGGTGCGGATGGAAATAGAAGTTTTCACTCCGGAAGACTGTCCGCTGTGCGCCCGCGGGCTTCCCCTGGAGAAACCGGGGAGTAGAGAAATAAGGGATTGAATAGATCGTTCACCATAGATCAGTTTTATCCCCCTCTTGTCAAGAGCAATAAAATAGATGTGATGACGAGATCGCCGGGGTCCTGGCGCATGAAGTCGCCCACGTCGACCGGGAACATAGTATGAAAACGCTCAAACGGCAGTTGGGGATGTCGCTGCTCCTGAGATTAATTTTGAAACCGGAAGACTCACCGGAGGAGCTGCGTAAGATCGGGGCGATTGCGGTTAATTTAACACAATTGGGGTACAGCCGGGAGGAAGAGTTCGAAGCGGACCGGTATGGGGTGTACTTTATGGAGAAAGCAGGTTATAAGCGCCAGGGGATCATAAATTTCTGGGAGTGGATACTGGAAGCCTCTGGTGGAGAAAAAAACCCGGATTTTCTTTATCTTTTTTCGACACATTCTCCGACGCCGGAGCG
>JAAYGU010000012.1 GCA_012727535.1 Bacillota bacterium
GGGGTATTGGAAGTAAGAATCCCCAAAGCTGAGACAGCAAAGAAACGGGGGTTTAAACCCAAGATCGAAGCGGATGACCGTCCGCTCCAATAAAGCAGGCAAACGAAAGACCCAGCTGGGTCTTTTTTGTCTTACTGCCAGCGCATACAATCTTAACTCCGATCAAATAATAAGTTTAAGATTAAAAAGGAGCGTGTTCAATGGAGCATATGGAACCAATGACTCAGCCAACTATGGATATTAACAAAGTGATGAACGATCTGACCAATTTTGAAGGCCAATTTAACTTAACGAAATCCGGTTTTGATCCTACAATGCCCGGTCATAATACCGACCACAGTATGATTCTACGCCAACAACCAAGAACAGCTAAGAGAGTGGGGGCTGGGATCTCACTTCCATACGAAGTACGTCTGGAGATTGGATTAATGCTGGATGATCACCAATGCGCCTTAACGGTAGCCTTGCACCAGTATAATAAGCACCATTGGATGTCGGAAGGCGCCGAGGGTTTTATTAGTCTACACGAGCTGCTTGAGGAGCATATTGCGAAAACGCAAAAGCATATTGACATGGTCGGCGAAAGAGTGGCAAGATTAGGAGTTGTGCCGACGGCTCACCCGGTTACTCAACATGAATTGTCCTATATAAAACATGAGGTTGAAGGGCGTTATAGCATTCGCGACTTTCTCCGCAACGACCTGGAACATGAATTAAAACTACAACAGATGATGCGGCAGACGATTGCTCGGGCCCATGAATTGCATGACTACGGGACTGTTCAGGTCCTGGAGGAAGTGTTGGTTGACCGGGAAGACCTTGGCTACCACTTATATAGTGTCTTGGAGGATGATACCTTAGTCAGAGGGATGGGGCACATAATGACAGCGGCCGGTAATTTGGCCGGCAACCGGCCAATGGCTCCGGATTCAAAGCTACAATAGTACAACAGGTTTTACGTTTCTTGAGGTCGTACTGAAAACGGTTGACCTTCTGCCAAAATACATGACTGGATGTTGTTGGCTAAGAAACCAAACTAATACCACTTACGGCTTAAAAGTAGGTGGTATTATTAATATCAACCCAAGGGAGGGCTAAGGTTAAGAAGGGACAAAAGGATAAATCTACAGTGTTTTAACACGATCATCATTCTCATGCTGGTTGACGAATAGCCGCTATTTTACTATAATAGAAGAGAACTTATACTAAATTTACTACTAAACTGTGAATTTGAGAAGAAGAGAAACGTCACAGATCGGTTTTCTGTGGCGTTTTCCTATCTATAGGCAGGTGATTGGAAACGAAGAAAGCGGAACTGCTCTTAAACCAATTGGAAGCTTATCCGATCATTGCCGCGGTGCGGGATGAGGAAGGAATGGCTGAAGCCCTTCGTTCTCCAGTTAAAGTGATTTTTCTCTTAAGCGGGACCTTAAGTAATATCCGCTCCCGGATTAACCTGGTTAAGGAGAAGGGCAAGTTAGTCTTTGTTCATTTGGAAATGATGTCGGGATTAAGCAAAGACCAAGCGGCGGTGGAGTTTTTACAAATGGAGATGAAGCCGACGGGAATTCTGACCACGAAACCCAACTTGGTTCAAAAGGCGCGTAGTTTGGGTTTGATCACAATTCAACGGTTATTCATGCTGGATTCCCTGTCCATTCAGACGGGAATTAAGATGGTCAACCTTAATCGGCCGGATTTCATTGAGATAATGCCGGCGATTATTCCCAAAGTTATGGTTAGAGTCAAGAAAGAAAGTACAATCCCCATTATTGCCGGGGGGATGGTGGAAACTAAAGAAGAGATTATTGATCTGCTGAAGGTCGGCGCTACTGCCGTGTCCACCAGTAAAACCGATTTATGGTATTTATAGAATATAACTAAAAGTATAATCTATCCTTGGTTCAGAGAGAAAGAGAGGACCAAATTAGAGGCGTTAAGCATCTATTTGGTCCTTTTTTGTTTGTTGTAAAGGGTCTGCCCAAACACAGACCCTGGTAATACAGGTCTTTTCAGATAGTTCAAGCGCAAAGAAGGAGGTAAAAGAAGATGTCCATCCCCGAGGTAGATGTGTTGGTGATTGGCGCCGGAGTAGTGGGTGCGGCGTTAATTCGGGAACTTTCCCGGTATGAGTTGGATCTTTTGTTAGTGGAAAAAGAGGTCGACGTTTCCTTTGGTACTTCAAAAGCCAACAGTGGGATTGTCCATTCCGGCGTTCATGACCGGCCGGGAACGTTGAAAGCGCAATTGGCGGTCAGGGGGTGCCAATTATTCCCGGAACTCGCAGCCCAGCTGGGGTTTTTATACAAACAAAATGGGGCGGTGGTAGTAGCTCGTTCCCGCGAAGAATTGGCCGAGCTGGAGAAGTTGGCTGTAAACGGCCGGGCCAACGGAGTCAAGGGACTATCTTTGTTAAACCAGGAGGAATTAAGGCGGCTCGAACCTAATCTATCGCCGGAACTGGTCGGGGGGCTTTTGGCGCCCAGCGGAGGGATTGTGGTTCCCTTTGACCTTGTTTTTGCGTTGACCGAAAATGCGGTATCTAACGGCGCCAAATTGATGGTTAATACAGAAGTGCAGGCGATTAACCCGGAACAGGGCGGCTTTTTTGTCCGCACCAATCAGGGAGGGATCCGGGCCAAGTTTATCGTCAACGCCGCCGGTTTAGGGGGAAGCGAGGTAGCGGCGATGCTCGGCGACGATTCCATCCAACTCTATGCCCGGAAGGGCGAAGAATACCTTTTCGACCGTAAGTTGGAAGGCCTGGTTCACCGGACTGTATTCCCGCTGCCCTCGCAGGTTTCCAAAGGGATATTAGTCATTCCCACGGTGGAGGGTAACATCATGATCGGACCGACTGCGCAACGGGTAGAGACACCTGATCTAAGTACTTCCCTTGCCGGTTGGCAGGAAATCTATGGCGAAGCCCGAAGACTGGTTCCTACCTTGCAACCGAACGATCTGATTACAGCTTTTTCCGGACTGCGGGCGGTCGGAACCACCGGGGATTTTATGATTGCACCGTCCACCCTATCGCCACGGTTTATCAATGCTGCTGGAATCGAATCGCCGGGGCTGACGGCTGCGCCGGCGATTGCCGAATACATTGTGGAACTGCTTAAAGAGAGTGGACTGGGTTTACGGCGGAAGCAGAATTTCAATCCCATCCGGTCGGTTGTCCGCTTACGGGATTTAGATTTTCAGGCCCAAGCGGAGTTGATGCAGAAAGATGCAGCCTATGGGCAAATTGTTTGCCGGTGTGAAATGGTTAGCGCCGGGGAGATCCGGGATGCGGTACGGCGTGGAGCGACGACGTTGGATGGGATTAAGCTACGGACCAGAAGTGGAATGGTAAGATGCCAAGGCGGATTTTGCACACCAAAGATCATCCGGCTGCTCAGTGAAGAACTGGGTTTACCGCCCGAGCAGATTAGTAAAAACGGACCGGGTAGTGAACTGCTTTTGGGGCGGTTAAGAGCAGTACAAGAAGAGGGGAGAAAGGAGGAACAACTTCATGCCTAAGACCAAAGCAGTTGATTTAGTCGTTGTGGGCGCCGGGCCGGCTGGGATGGCCGCAGCAGTGGCGGCTGCCGAGGCTGGAGTGGAAAAGATTATCCTGTTGGAACGGCAAGCAGAGTTGGGGGGTATACTACCTCAGTGTATCCATAATGGCTTTGGCCTCCGATATTTTAAAGAAGAATTGACCGGCCCGGAGTATGCCCACCGGTTTGTCCAGGAACTAAAGAAGCATCCTGGGCTCAAAGTGAAAACCGAGACGATGGTGGTGACGATTACCCCTGATCGTAAGGTGGTGACGACCAGCGCGACGGAAGGGTTGGTTTGTTACCAGGCCGGCGCAGTAATTCTGGCGATGGGTTGCCGGGAACGGCCGCGGGGCGCGATTAATATCCCGGGGACCAGGCCGGCGGGGATCTACACGGCAGGGTCGCTTCAGTATTTAATGAACATTGAGGGGTTTTTGCCCGGCCGATCAGCGGTTATTTTAGGCTCCGGGGATATCGGTTTAATCATGGCCCGCCGCTTAACCTTGGAAGGGGTGCGGGTCAAGGCGGTTTTAGAATTGATGCCTTACTCCAACGGGTTAAATCGAAATATAGTACAGTGTCTTGAGGACTTTCAAATTCCTCTCTATTTAAGCCATACGGTCACAGAGATATTCGGAGAAAAGAGGGTGGAAAAAGTAAGGGTTGCGCCTGTTGATAAGGACTTTAAGCCGATTGCGGAGAAAGGTTTCGACCTTTCTTGTGATACTTTGGTCCTCTCCGTCGGCCTGATTCCCGAAAATGAACTCTCTTTACAGATCGGCGTGGAACTTGATCCGGCGACCGGCGGACCGGTGGTCGACTCCTTTTATCAGACGACAGTGGAAGGGATTTTTGCCTGCGGAAACGTAGCTCTCGTGCATGATTTGGTGGATGATGTCAGTACGGAAAGCGCCTTAGCCGGACGAGCGGCTGCCGCTTATCTTAAAGGTGAAATAAAAACTAAAAGGTGGTTACCGGTCAAAGCCGGGCGGAATATCCGTTCGATTGTTCCCCAGAGGATTGTGGTCGGGCAAACCACCCCCCTCTATATTCGCGCCCGTTATCCGGAAAGAAATGCGACATTACATGTTGGCGACGGACAGACTAAGCAGCAGGTGGTATCGCCCGGCGAGACGATTTATTATACATTGAAACCAGAGGATATTCGTACTGCTGATGGTTGGGTTGAGGTGAGCCTGGAGGGAGGTAGGGTTCATGACTGAGTTAACGTGTATTGTTTGTCCGGTCGGTTGCCGGCTTAAGGTTGAACAGGGTAAAGAAGGATTAAAAATAATCGGTAACGGCTGTCGCCGGGGGGTGGCTTATGCCCGCGATGAAATGACCGCACCGAAGCGGATGCTGACGGCCGTCGTCCAAGTGGCGGGGAGTGAGCGGATGCTTCCGGTCAAAACAGAGACGGCGATTCCGAAAGCAAAAATTTATGCGGCGATGGAGGAGATTAAGGCAATTACCGTGTCGCCTCCGGTAATGATCGGTCAGGTGATCAAGGAGAACCTGGCGGAGTCGGGTGTCCCTTTAGTGGCGACCGGAACGATTGCTGGTGAAGGGTGTTTTAAACCACTTGAGAAGAGCCTTGGCTCGGAGTAATTGGTATACTTTTTCACTTTTTGCTGTATTTATTCACCATAAACTCTAAACAGTCCTGAGTAATCTGGTGAAAATCAATGATCTGTTCGTCAGGGGAGGTTTTCATTCCTCCCTTTGCCCACTCCGTAATCGAACCGACCATGGCATGTGAAAAATAATGAGCGATCATACTGGTCTTCTTCGGCGACATGACGTTGGTGCCAAGGAGGAAGGAGATATTGTCCGTAATTGCGTCATTGACGATTTTAAACAGATGCTCCCGCAGATTATTCTGGGCATTGGAGGTAAGAGCGGCAATATAAAACTCTTGATTGTTATATAAATGTTCAACCAACTCATCGATGGTGGAGTTATCCTGGTTAAGATCGGTCAGACTGGCGTAATCATGGTCAAAAATCCAAGAGACCAGCGCCTGTTTATCGCGGAAATGATAATAAAATGTTTTTCGGTTAAGTCCACAAGCTTCAACAATCTCCTGGACACTGATTTTATCCAGGGGTTTTCTTTTCATCAGTTCTTTAAGTGTCTTTGCCATTAACTCTTTGGTGAGTTCAGGTTTAGCCAAGGTAATCACCTCGCCTTTGGACATTTCTTCAAAACTGTCTAAAAACCTCCTATTATTAATAATCTGTGTAAATTTAGGATGCTTGACCGGAGCTGTTGGTTTTATTCGCCGACTGGACATGCTAAAATAATGATTAATCATTAACATTAAATTATATACTTTACAAAGCGCTTAACTTTATCTTGAAGGAGGCTCACGATGAAACATTATTTGACGGAGTGCACAGCAGTTTTACAAGCCCAGGCGACAACGAGAGACGGCTTGGATGAGGAGCAAGTTACTTTAAGGCGCCAGAAATATGGCTTGAATAAGCTGGAAGAAGGAAAGAAAAAATCGATCTTCGCCAGGTTATGGGCACAAATCTCCGATCCGATGGTGATTGTCTTGATCGTGGCCGCTGTCATTTCAGGAGAGGTCGGGGAGATTGCCGATATGATGATTATCTTGATGGTGGTTGTGCTCAACGCCATTCTTGGCGTGGTACAGGAAGGAAAGGCGGAGAAAGCGATCGAGGCCTTGCAAAAAATGGCCTCCCCATACTCCAAGGTTAGAAGAGATGGACAGGTCATGATGGTTAAATCGGAGGAGATTGTCCCCGGAGATATTGTTCTGCTGGAGGCGGGGGATGCCGTACCGGCTGATCTAAGAATTATTGAAGCCTCCAGTCTGAAAATTGAGGAGGCATCGTTAACAGGAGAGTCGGTCCCGGTTGATAAAAGTAGTGCAGTAATTGCCGCACCGGCGGATGATGTTCCGTTGGGTGATCGCTATAATATGGCTTATATGGGGACCAATGTGGTTTATGGCCGGGGAGAAGGAGTAGTCGTCGGTACTGGTATGTCCACTGAAATGGGGAAGATTGCCGATATTATCAGTAGTACCGAAGAGGAAAAAACGCCCCTCCAAAGAAAGCTGGCCGGACTGAGCCATGTCCTCAGTATTGGTGTGTTAGGGATCTGTGTTTTTATCTTTGTTTTTGGTGTGTTAAGAAATGGTGGCTTTTCTGGCGGCCATGTGCTGGAGATGTTTCTAACTGCTGTTAGTCTGGCCGTAGCAGCTATTCCTGAAGGTCTGGTTGCTGTGGTGACGATTGTGCTCTCGATTGGGGTAACGAAAATGTCGAAGCGGAATGCGATCATTCGTCGGTTGACGGCGGTGGAAACCCTCGGTTGTACCCAGGTCATCTGTTCCGACAAAACCGGTACTTTAACTCAGAATAAAATGACGGTCGTCGATACTTTTGGCGAACAACAAGAGTTGGCGGCTTCGATGGCCCTTTGTAATGATGCTTACATAGCAGAAGAGGATGGCGAAGCGGTGGGTGAACCGACGGAAAATGCCCTGGTGAGATATGCTTTAGCCCAAGGAATTGTGAAAGGCGAAATCGAAAAAGCAAGGCCACGGGTGGCAGAGGCACCCTTTGACTCCAACCGGAAAATGATGTCTACCGTTCACCGACAGGAGAACGGCCAATTTATTCAGTATACGAAAGGAGCCCCCGATGAGCTGTTGCAGAGATGTACGCGGATGCTGACGAAGGAGGGTGTGGTTCCCCTAACCGCGGAGCTCCGGGCCCGGATTTTAGAAGAGAATAAAAGGATGGCCGACAAAGCGCTACGGGTTTTGGGTTCTGCGCGGAAAGAATGGGCACAGTTACCAGCGGAGCTCTCCCCCGAAAGTCTTGAACAGGATCTAACCTTTATCGGTCTGACCGGAATGATTGATCCGGTTCGCCCAGAGGTATTGGCGGCGATTCGCCAATGCCGCCAGGCCGGGATCAGGCCAATCATGATCACCGGCGACCACCGGGACACTGCAGCGGCGATCGCCAAAGAGTTGGAATTAATCACCGACGAGAGCCAAGCGATTACCGGTACGGAACTGGCTAAGTTGACCGATGAGGAGTTTGAAGAGCAGGTTACCAAGTAC
>JAAYGU010000013.1 GCA_012727535.1 Bacillota bacterium
ATCCTGAAGGCGGTCGGGCTGGAGGGTTTGGAGAACCGGAAACCCAATGAACTGTCGGGCGGGCAGAAACAGCGGGTGGCGATCGCCCGGGCCTTGGTCAAAGAACCCAAACTGGTCCTGGCCGACGAACCCTCTGCCAACCTAGACTCGAAGACCAGTGAAGAAGTGCTGGCCGTGATGGCTAAGATGAACCAGGAACTGGGGACGACATTTATCTTTTCCACCCATGATCCGCTGGTGATGGATTACGCCCGCCGCTTAATTGAGATCCGGGACGGGCTGATTGCGAAGGACCAAAGGAGGGAGCAGGATGCTGTTCTTAACTAGGTTGGCCTTTAAGAATCTAGCCCGTCACCGCAACCGGACGATCATTACCTCGATTATTATTGCTTTTGCCGTCTTCGCTTATATCCTGTACGATTCACTGATCGGTGGGATGAGTGAGATGTCCTATGCGACGATCATTGATTATGAAGCCGGTCATCTGCAAGTTGTTACCGAAGAATATTGGCAGGCCGAAACGGAAGAAAAGGAGCTGCCCCTGGAGCATCTCCTTATGTTCGATGATGAACTGCACAGCGTAATCCAGCGACTGGAAGGCTTTCTGGCCGCCGCTCCAGAGTTGAATTTTGAGGCTCGGCTCAATAATGGCCTGGATGAACTCCCGGTGTTAGGAAAAGGGATCGACCCGGAGGCACTCTGCAGCGTTTTTGCCCTGGAGAACCAGTTCGTTGAGGGTTCCATGTTTGCGCCGGACGAATACCGGGCAGTCATGGGAAAAAGGCTGGCTGATCTGATGGAGTTGGCCGTGGGTGATTACATTACCCTGCTGGTCAAAGATAAAGAGGGAACCTTTAATACGATCGAAGCAGAGATCGCCGGTCTGGTTCATACCAGTAACCCCAATGTCAATCAGAACATCGTCTATTTACCGTTGTCTCTAGTCGAACAAGGTCTCAATGTTGACGGACAGGTCAGTAAGGTGATTATCCGTCTGGAGAATAAGGAGATGGCACCAAAGCGCGCCGCCGAATTGGAAAGGAGCTTAAAAAAGGTCGATGGTCGGTTGGTCGTTTACCCTTGGAATGAACTGGAGGCCGTTACTTTTATCGAGGCCGCCGAGATAGAAAAACAGTTGATCTTTGCGATTATTCTATTGATCGGGGCAATTGCCATCATTAACACGGTCATTCTTGCTGCCTTGGAACGGATGGGTGAAATTGGGATGATGAAGGCCCTGGGCTTACAGAACAAAGAGGTGGTCTTTACTTTTGTTTTAGAGTCAACCGGGATCGGGATCCTTGGCGGAGTAGCTGGTCTCCTCATGGGAGCTGTCGGCGTCTGGTTGATGGCAAAATATGGCGTGGACTTTGCCGGTTTGGTGGGTATGGACATGGCCTCTTTTGGACTGCCGATTATTGGGAAGATGTACGGGGTGTGGAATCCGGCCGCTTTTGTGTGGGTCCTTGCTTTCGTGGTGTTGACTTCGCTCTTGGCCAGTATTTTACCGGCCTATTGGGCAGCGGACAAAGACCCGGTCAAGACGATTTATCATCGGTAAGGGGGTGTTATTGTGAGTTATCTGGTGAAAATTGCTTTTAAAAACATGTTTCGAAGTAAATTACGGACCTTGGTTTCGATTGCTGCGATTGCTTTCGGAGTGATGATTGTTGTTTTTTCCCGCGGGATTATTGTGGGGATGGTTGATGCGGTCTTTGCCGATCATGTTCACTATAATTCTGGACATATCAAGATCATCGATCAGGGCTACCAAATGCGGGAACGCCTCCTAACCTTAAATTATCCGGTCGACGGTCTGGCTGGTCGGGGGATAGAGGAGATGAGCTCGGCGCTGACCGCGATCGATCAAATCGAAATGGTGATCCCCCGGCTGAAATTCGGCGCAATGGTGAGTACCGGGGATAAATTGGTGAGCATGAGCGGCTGGGGGGTTAATCCCACACAAGAGCTGACTTTTACCGATATTGGAAATTATCTGGTCGAGGGGCGGATGGTCCGGCCGGGAGAACAGGCGGTGGTCATGGGGACCGCCCTCCTGGATAAGATCGGCCGAAGAGTGGGGGATAAGGTAACGATCGTCTTTAATACCGCTTTCGGTTCGGTCAAAGGGATTACTTTTGAGATCGTCGGTCGGATCGAAAGTGGCTTAAAGCTCCTCAATGAGATGGTATTTTATCTGCCCCTAGACCAAGCGCAAAGGTTTTTGGAGATGGAAGATGAGGTTACCGAGTTATTACTGGTGACTAGTGATCCCAAATTGGTCCCTCAGGTTTTAGCGGAGGTGAAAACCTTCCTGGCTGAGGCCGGGGAAGCCGACCACTATCTTGCTTTGAGTTACCGGGAGACCAGTGATTTGATTCCTTTGATGGATCTATCGGAGATCATCTTTAACTATGTCTATATCTTCTTAGTCTTGTTATCTTGCATTGTTGTGATCAATACCATGATTATGATCATCAGAGAACGGACGAAAGAGATTGGGATGATGACCGCTTTGGGGCTGGAAGGAAAGAATATTCTGCAACTCTTTTTGATTGAGGGCGCTTTCATGGGGCTCGCCGGCAGTCTGGTGGGGGCGGTCCTCGGCCATCTGCTGACGGCCTATTTGGGTAAGGTCGGTTTTGATTACGGGCAGGCTTTATCCGGGATGGATGTGGAGGTGCTTTTTGATACTATGTTCTATCCGGTCGCTTCGGCTGGTAATACTTTCTTCGCTTTTATTCTGGGTGTGATTGTGGTCACTTTGGCATGCCTGTTCCCAGCCCGGCGCGCGGCCCGGCTCCAGCCGACGGAAGCGATGCGGGAAGGGCAGTAAACTTCCGGAAAGACAACCTTATTAAATATGATTGGTTGTTTGGATAAGCCAACCGCGGGGACGATTTGGTTTGCCGGTCAAAGCTTGGAAGATCTAGATAAAAAAGAACTGGCCATGATTCGCCGGCATAATGTGGGTTTCATTTTCCAGAGTTATAACCTGATTCCGGTCTTGACCGCCTACGAAAATGTGGAGTTTGCCATCCGATTAGTCAATAAATACGGCAAGCAGGAGATCCGGGAGGGATGAGCAAAACCTATTTCTACCAAAATTTGTCAAGAGAAGGGAGTTAGTGCCTGATGAAAAAACTGATTTATGTGGTTGTTTGTGCTGTGCTTATCTCGATCTTTACCACCGTGGCTTTGGGCGCGCTGACCGCCGAAGAGATTATCAAACGGCGGGATGATAATGAACACTTCGAGACCGCGCAGGTAGAGGCGGAGATGGTCATCATCAACCGGAACCGGCGGATTGTCAAAACCATGACCTCTTATGCTCAGGGTGATAATGGTTTGGTTGTTTTCACTAACCCGCGGGACCGGGGCACCAAGTTCTTAAAAC
>JAAYGU010000014.1 GCA_012727535.1 Bacillota bacterium
GATCCAAAACTGTGTGGTCTACCATGGGCACGGCGGCTTTGTGGTCGGCAGCGAGATGTCGGGCGGCATACGCAATGTCTATGTGCGGGATTGCACCTTCATCAATACCGATGTGGGCTTACGCTTTAAAAGCACCCGTGGCCGGGGCGGTGTCGTAGAAAAGATCTACATAGAGCGGATTAACATGCTTGATATAGAACGGGCAGCGATCAGTGTCAGTCTTTTTTACGAGCAAAAACAGCGGCATAAACAAGAAGCCGTTCCGGTGACGGAAGAGACCCCGGTCTTTAGGGATATTCATTTCAAAGAAGTGGTCTGTCGGGGAGCGGAGAAAGCCGTAGTGTTGGAAGGCCTACCCGAGATGCCATTATCAAAGATTACGATGGAAAAAGTATCGATCAGCGCCGAAGAGGGGCTCTTCTGTTCCGAGGTTGAAGATTCGACTTTGAAACAGGTTGAGTTTTTTCCGCAACGCGGACCAGTGCTGACTGTGGTGAACAGTAGAAATGTGACGATTGAAACAGGGGTTTACCCGGAAGAGAACCGGCGTTTGTTGCGGGTCGAAGGCAAGCGCTGCAGTAGGATCAGACTACTCGGTCCTGGAGGGAAGGAGCTCCGGGAAGAGCTGGAGAGCGGGGCGGAAGTACCAGCAGAAGTGTAGTAGTGAGAGTGGTGACGGGTTCAGTAGTAGCGAATACCCCTGGTTAATTGTATGAAAAACCTTTACGAAAGGGGTTATCAGATGGAGAGTAGGCCGAAAAAGCTCCGCTTTCTCATCGGTTTTAGCCTGATATTACTGGTTTTCTTGGTGGTTGGCTGTGGTAAAGATCATACCCCTTCGGAACCGGATTATTATGATGATTACATCCCTCCCGAACCGGTAGTTTTAATTCCCGGTCCAGCAGATGAAGGAGTAAAAGCATTCCCCACGGCGGAAGGTTATGGCCGCTTTACCACCGGCGGCCGGGGCGGCAAGGTGCTCTTTGTGACCAACCTGAACGATAGCGGAGAAGGGAGCCTCCGGGCTGCGGTTGAGCAAAAAGGGGCCCGGACGATCATCTTCCGCGTCTCCGGCAATATTGAGCTAAAGTCGGAGCTAAAGATTAAAAACGGCAACTTGACGATTGCCGGGCAGACCGCGCCGGGGGACGGGATCTGCATTCAAAATTATCCCGTTCGCATCGACGCGGATAATGTAATCATCCGTTTCCTCCGCTTCCGGTTGGGGGATAAAATGAAATTTGAAGGCGATGCGTTATGTGGGGTCAAGCAGAAGAATATTATTATCGACCACTGCTCGATGAGTTGGTCGGTGGATGAGGCGGCCAGCTTTTACGACAACGAGAACTTCACCATGCAGTGGTGCCTGATCAGTGAGAGTCTTTGTTATTCGGTCCACAGTAAAGGGCGGCACGGGTACGGCGGGATCTGGGGTGGCAAGGGTGCTTCGTTCCACCATAACCTGCTGGCCCACCACTGGAGCCGTAACCCCCGCTTTTGCGGGAGCCGGTATCATGGAAACCATGAAGCGGAAAGGGTGGACTTCCGTAATAACGTTATCTATAACTGGGGAAACAACAGTGCATACGGTGGAGAGGGCGGCTATTATAATATCGTGGCGAATTACTTTAAACCTG
Source organism: Bacillota bacterium (assembly GCA_012727535.1). Classification (GTDB taxonomy): domain Bacteria; phylum Bacillota; class UBA4882; order UBA10575; family UBA10575; genus JAAYGU01. The sequence goes on from JAAYGU010000014.1 coordinate 1,638, forward strand.
GACCAGCGACCCAAAAACAGAATGTCAGGTCTCGGATTGTTAACCCTTCTGTTCCAGCCGATGATAACAAACATCCGGCAATCGGGAAATGGTACGTGGGTGATAATTTTATGGCCGGCAGTTCAAAGGTAACCGCGGATAACTGGGCGGGAGTTCATCCGGATTCAGGTATTAGCAAGCAAAGTATTCGTCTGGAAGACCCCTTTCCCGCCGCTCCGGTGACGACCTATACAGCGGAGAGTACTTTTGAACAGGTAGTGGCTTATGCGGGGGCGATCAAACCGCGCCGGGATATAGTGGATAAACGGATTGCTTATGAAGTACGAACCGGGACCGCTACTTACGGCGGTAATTATGGTACCGGCCTGGGGATCATCGATACCCAGGAGACCGTGGGCGGTTGGCCGATTTTAAAGGGCGGGACGGTGCCCTTAGACAGCGATGGGGACGGGATGCCCGATGCCTGGGAAGTAAAGCACGGGTTGAACCCGAATGCTCCCGAGGACCGAAACGACGATTTTAACGAGGATGGTTATACTAATTTGGAGAAATACTTAAATGAACTGGCGGGAGATATTAGTTATTAAACTTATTACCTTTTGGGTAATCCAGAGAACTCTTTATTTACCGGTAATTCCTTCATTACAAAAGATTACAAAGTGAGGAGGGAAGCCCATGAATAAATTTGGTCTCTGTTTGGTGTTCGTTTGGTTACTCTGCTCTTTCTTCTCCAGTATATGTTGGGCTAATGATGGGGCAAGTTCACCGGTGGGGTTCTGGCCGGCTAATGGTGCCAAAGAGGTCTGTGTGGATGTGCTCCCGAAGCTTACTTTTGATGCGCCCCCGGTCGTGGGGGAGAAAGGGAGGATCCTGATCTGCCGGGCCAAAGATGACAAGGTGGTGGACCAGATCGTCTTGGAGGATCCGCCGATCAACGAGTGGGATCCGGGAGTGCCGGTGGGCTGCACGACAAAGTTTAATATCATTGGGAAAGTTCCCGGGGCGACCAGGGCGCGGATTGTTAATTATGATCCGGTCCTGCTTGACGGCAATACAGTAATCATTGCGCCGCATAATAATCGCCTGCAGTATAATACTGAGTATTATCTGCTGATTGAGCCCGGCGTGTTGACCGGGACGATTGAGGGGCAACCTTTCGAGGGGATTACGGCCAAAGGCGAGTGGGGCTTTAAGACCAAGCGCCGGGCGCCGCGTGGTACCACTTTCCAGGTGAATGCCGATGGTACCGCAGATTTCTGTACCGTGCAAGGGGCGATTGACGCCATTCCGGTTATGAATAAAACCCCTTATACCATTGAGATTGCGGCCGGTGTTTACCCGGAGATGTTATACATTGCAGATCGGTACCATGTGACTCTGCGGGGGGAAGACCGGGAGACGACGATTATCCGCTATAAAAATTATGACCGGTTAAACAGCGGCAGTGGTGAAGGGACCCCCACCCCCATTTCGGACTTTACTCGTCCACGTCGCGGGGGTCGGAGCGTACTCTTGGTTCAGAGTGCTAATGGACTGGTTCTCGAGAACCTGACGATCGAGAATACACACGGGCCGAAGAACCAAGCAGAGACGATCTGCTTACAGGGTGGACCAACGGACCGCTATATTGCCAAATACTGCAATTTCCTGAGTTACCAAGATACCATCCAAGCCAACGCCCGGGCCTGGTTCTATCAGTGTTTAATCTCGGGGGACGTCGATTTTATCTGGGGAACGGGCACGACTGTTCTGTTCGAAGAGTGTGAACTCCGGGTTCAACGCAGTAACTGTTATATTGTCCAAGCCAGGACGCCGCAAGCGGATAATAAGGGTTTTGTCTTTTTGCACTGTGATATTACGGTCGGTGGCGACTATTCCGGGATCACGCTAGCTCGTTCCGGAGGGAAGTCGCACTACTACGACAATGTGGCATACATCAAATGCCGGATGGGTGACTATATTACGGACCTCGGTTGGTTCCGTTCTCCATTACCCAATCCCCGAGTTGCCTCAGCGACCAGCGGCTGGAAGGAGTATCAGAGTATGGACTTCGAGGGGAACCCGATTGACCTCCACTACCGCTTTGAAGAGGGTTCCTACCAACTGACCGATGAAGAATACGAAACTTACTATAAGGATCGGCAGACGATCTTTGGTGATTGGAATCCGCAGCCTTGATCGGCATAACTGGTTTGGAGCGGAGAAGCCATTATCATCAGAAGGTGTTCAGAAAGCTAAAATAGGGTACAGTTTTTTCCGGTGAGCGTTAGTGTTGAGTTGAAGCAAAAGGGCTATTGCATGGTAAATGAAAATTTATGCGTCAATAGCCCTTTTTGTTCTGCTCAAGATGGAAACCCTAATTTAGCGGCACTTCTTTAATGCTTCCATGGTATAATTAAATTAGGCTTAATTAGAACAGATGATTTTCACTCGTCTTTAGGGTCCAAACATACCAGTTAAGGAGGTGGAAAAGTGACAATCTATGATATTGCTAAAGAAGCAGGTGTTTCAGCCAGTACTGTTTCGCGGGTCATCAATAACCGACCAGGGGTGAGTATTGAAGTTAGGAGAAAAGTCCAACGCATCTTGAAAAAGTACGATTACTTTCCTAGCGAAACCGCGCGGGGGCTCGTTAATCAAACCTCCAAAATAATCGGGATTTTAGTGGATGACTTGCGTACCTCGCATCATACGGAAGGGGCATATATAATTGAGCGTGAACTCGCCAAACTTGGTTACTGCTGTATTATTTTAAACACGGGTACTGACGATAAGAGTAAAGCTGATTATTTAAAAGTGTTAAAGCAAAGAAGGGTTGATCGCGCTGTTCTGATGGGGTCTTCATTCCAAAGCCAAGAGGTTGAGAAGGCCATTACTAAATACTTGCCCAACCGTCCGGTGGTGATGGCCAATGGATACCTCGATTTACCAGTGGGCGTTTCCCCCACGAAATGAGTGGGGGACAACGGCAGCGTCTTGGCATCGCTCGAGCTTTAGCGTGTGACCCGAAGCTCATTGTCTGTGACGAGCCAATCTCGGCCCTTGATGTCTCGATTCAAGCCCAAATCATTAATCTGTTTAAAGAACTACAGAGTAAATTTAATTTAACTTATCTGTTCATCGCCCATGATTTAGCTGTGGTGCGTCACATTGCAAAAACGATTGGCGTCATGTACTTAGGGAAGATCGTGGAAATCACCAAGGCTTCAGATTTATATGATAATCCATTACATCCGTATACCAAGGCACTCCTATCCGCTGTTCCGCTCATCGATTATCATAAAGAGAAGAAAAGGAGCAGAATAGTACTTAAAGGCGACATCCCTAGCCCGATTAACCCGCCTCCTGGTTGCCCCTTTCACCCCCGCTGTGCGGAGGCGACCGAGATATGCCGGCGAAAGATGCCTCAACTCAAGGAAGTAGATTCGGGGCATAAAGTAGCTTGTCATAATGTCTAAAGTGAAGCCGTTGCGCCCGCTGAGTACCGACGTACTGATCGTAAGAAAATGTAGAGCATGGAGCTAAGAGCGACTTTAAAGGAGGCAAAGAACTTGATCCGAAGAAGCAACGAAAAAAAGGTAGAATATATAGACAACCATTTACAGGGTGAAGGGAGATTAACCATTCGTAATTTGCTCAACGGGCCTGAAGAAATGTATGGTAAAGGGCGGGTCTTTACCCACTCAACCTTGGAGCCGGGCGCTTCGATTGGCTTTCACATCCATGAAAATGAAGCCGAGACTTATTATATTTACAGTGGAGAAGGTGAGTTTAACGATAACGGTGTTATAAAAACTGTCTCCGCGGGGGATGTGACCTTCACGGGTGTAGGGGAAGGACATGGCTTAAAAAACTCCGGTCGCGAACCCTTGGAGTTTATTGCCTTGATCTTATATAAATAAGCGACTTCTTTATCGCCTTAAACTGATTGGCGGTCGAGGCTTATTAGTATTTTTGTTCCTTGGTCATAACGGTCGTTTATTATAGGAGCTATATCGTCGCAGATTATTACATAAATACAGTTTTATGACTGCAACAAAACCCGCGGATAGCGGGTTTTTGATCAAGGGGGTTAAAAAGGAGTAACGAGAGCGAAAAAACCCCAATCTCCTCAGCTCGCAGAAGAATTTGCAGTCAATCATGGTTTACGAAGGCAGCAATCGGGTGGTATGATATAAAGCAAAGACTGTTAATATTTCCAAGACAAAAAAACGGCAAGGGGGTAAACAAATGAACTACGCGAAACTGGGACAAACCGGGATGGAGGTTTCCCGTATCACGTTCGGCTGTTGGGAGTTGGGTGGCGGCATGTGGGAGAAAGCAGAGGATGAAGTCAATATCAAGCTGCTGCAGACCGCATTCGACCAGGGAGTGAACTCTTTTGATACCGCCGAGGGTTACGGCGACGGGCATTCGGAGAAAATCGTCGGCCTGGCGCTGGACGGTAAGCGGAAAGAGTGTTTTTTGGCGACCAAAGTAAGCAAGGCTAACTTACGACGGGATGATCTCCGGCGTGCAGTGGAGAATAGTCTAAAGCGGTTACGCACCGACTATCTGGATCTCTACTATGTGCACTGGCCTAATCCGGAAATCCCTCTCCAAGAAACAATGACCGAAATGAACAGGCTAAAAGAGGAAGGGATCATCCGGGCGATTGGCGTCTCCAATTTTTCTTTATCCTTGTTACAGCAAGCCCAAGACTACGCCAGGGTTGATGTGATCCAGCCGGAGTACAGCTTGTTACAGCGCGAGATTGAGGACGAGCTCCTTCCCTATTGCCGGGAACAGTCGATTGCCGTGATGGCTTACAGCCCGCTCACCAAGGGGATCCTAACCGGCGCTTTCCATTTCGGTAATGCTAAATTAAAAGAGGATGATTTTCGCCGGACCCGCCGCTTCTTCCTCCCTGAACACTTGGAAAAGGAGGAGGAATTACTTCTCTTGATCAAGGAGATTGCTGAGGCGAAAGGGGTCTCCCTCTCTCAGGTGGCCCTGGCTTGGCTGTTGGCCCAACCCGGCTTGACCTCAGCCATTGTTGGCACCCAAAAAGAACAGCATTTACTGGATAATCTGCAGGCGACAGAGCTTCAGCTCACCCAGGAAGAACTGGAGAAGTTAGACCGGGTGAGCCGGAAAGTGATTGCTTCCTTATAATTTTGGGTGCGCTTTTTCCTTGGCGAGCGGTAGCAATGAGGGAGAAGGCCAGGGAAAAGGGATTTCAGGAACAATTGGGGGCAAAAAACGCATGAAAGATAAAACATTCATGGTGTTAAGCCTTTTTCTGTTCTTTTTAATCTTTGGCGCAGGGGGGCCGGCGGCGACTGCCGCTCCTATCGAGTTTGGAGTGGTGACGGCGACCGGTCCGCTGCCCGGGGGAATGACTCCGGCATTCTTGACGGGGCTGGCCCCGCCCGAGTGTGTGGTAGCCGCCCGGGAAGGTCGTCAGGTGGCCGACGGCCTTTTCCACGGAGAATGGTCCCCCGGAAGGGAGTTGGATCAGTCTTGCGGGGCCGGACTAGTTATGGAGGAAGGTCGCTGGGCTGAGGGCATCGAACCCGGTACGCCAGTGACTGTCTCGACCCGGGTAACCCTCGTGGATGACCCGGCGGCGGAGGAAGTGATTTTCCTGGCCGGACTGGCCTCCGACTTAGACGGTACGCTCCTTGCCGGGCTACGCTGGGCACGGGCGGAGTCCGGCGCGGCTGGCGTTCCGAAGCCAGGTGGCGGAGTGAGACGGGACCCCTGGCAATTACAATTAATCACCGCCACCGGGCTATTAGACTTTGCATATTACGACGGTACGCTCCTGGTCAACGAGGAATATGTTGACTTGGTCGTCCTGGACGAGGCGGTATTTTTACCGGAGAAAAACCGCTCCTATGCCGCCCGCTTATCTTACAACCCCGTGGACGGACGGGTCGCGGTAGCCTTAAAGGAACTAGGACGGACAGGGTTGGTCTATGCGGCTACTGTACGGATTGAACCGCCGGCGGGGAAGGTCTATCCCCTAGTCGGTTGGGGAGGGGGAAAAGAGCAAGGAGCCGGCGTGGAGGCGAAGGGCGTCCGGCTTGAAGCGATGGTGGTGGCGGCGGAGTTCCAGAGCTGCGGGCTGCCCTTGCTGAAGCACCAAACGAGGATGGAATTGACGACCGAAGAGGGTGAACCGGTCCGGGAGGTGCTCGACTGGGAGCGGAAGTTAAGGATCGATTTTTCCTGGCCGGAGTTGCCGGAGTCGGCCGAGGTCCGATTGCGTTTCTTTAATGAGACGGATGAATTGAGTTTTCCGGTGGCCGGCTATCCTGTTCGGCCTGGTCGGCTGGAGATCGACGGCGCGCGTTTGCCGTCCGGCTATTACCGGGTTGCGCTGGAAGTAATTGATCACGGTGTCTATCAGCTGCTGAATTCAACTTCTCTACAAGTCTGCCTTAACCAGGTGCGCTTGGAGTTTCAACTCTACGGGCGTAATTATCGGCAGGATCCGGCGCGGATTGACCAGCCCTTACCGGCGGACCCGGGACTTGTGGGCCGGGTACTGGTGCAGAGCGCGAAAAGGGTGCGGGCTTTTCCCCTGCGGCTCGAAGCCCATTTCTATCGTTTACCCGGAGAAATGCTCCTTCCGAACGGGGCGGTGGACCCGGAGTGGCGACCGGCGGGCAAGCCGGAGCGGGCTATTCCAGTGTGCACTGAAGAGCTGGAGTTGTCAGCGGGTGAAGTGCTGACGCTTGATTTTGCCTGCCCATTACCGCCGGAAGCAGGGCTCGTTGAGTTGGTGGCGGTCTACCCGGATGATACCCAGGTCACTTTGGTTAACAACCGGACCCGGGTCTGGCCGGCGCCGCTGGTTCCAGCCTTTCCGGGTGCCGAGGGCTTTGGCGCTTATACGGTTGGCGGACGAGGGGGAGAGGTCTATATCGTCACCACCTTAGAAGATCAGGGCCCCGGCAGCCTCCGGGAAGCACTAACCGCCACCGGTCCGCGTACCGTGGTCTTTGCGGTTTCTGGGACCATTTACCTTAAGGCGCCGATCCGGGTGACCAATCCGTATTTAACCATCGCCGGCCAAACGGCGCCGGGTGATGGGATCTGTCTGGCTGGTCATACCCTGAGTATCGAGACGCATGATGTAATCTTGCGTTATTTACGTTTTCGTCCCGGAGATCACGCTGGGGTGGAGACGGATGCCCTGTCGGTCCGGGGTGGGTCGCATGTGATCATTGACCACTGCTCCTTTAGCTGGTCGACTGATTCACTGTTGGACTTAACTGTCGGCAGCGGTTTGAATACAGTCCAATGGTGTTTGCTGAGCGAAGCCTTGAACCGATCCTGGCACAGCAAAGGAGCGCACAGTTATGCCGCCGGTTGGGACGGAAGTGGTGCCGGCGGTAGCTCGTATCATCATAATCTCCTGGCCACCTGTGACAGCAGGATGCCGCGGATTGATAAATATGCGCGGATGCCCCGGGTTTTAGTCGATGTCCGGAACAATATTATCTATAACTGGGGCAACAACAGCGCCTATGGCGGAGAATTCGCCGATATGAATTGGGTCAATAATTATTACAAACCCGGGCCGGCGACGGCTTCCCGGGTGCGGAGCCGGCTTTTCGAGTCGGATTCCAAAGCGAATAAAATGTATCTCAGCGGGAATTATCTGGAGGGTTCGCCACGCGTGACCGCTGATAACTGGCGGGGGATTCATTTCCGATCTGGTAGTATAAAGACGTTACGGGTCGATAACCCCTTTAAAGTAGCACCGGTGCGGACCGAGCCGGCCGAAGTCGCATACCGGCGGGTACTGGCCGGGGCCGGGGCGGTGCTCCCGAAGCGTGACCCGGTTGATGAACGGATCATCCGGGATGTAGAAGCCGGGACGGGGAGGCTCATCGATTCGCAGGAAGAAGTGGGCGGCTGGCCGGAATTGCGGACGTACAATGTTCCGGTTGATAGCGACCGGGATGGTATGCCCGACTGGTGGGAGGAGGCTCACGGGCTTAATCCTGGTGACCCGGAGGATCGGAACCGGGTGAACAGCGAGGGCTATACTTATCTTGAGGTTTATCTGCACAGTCTGACCCAAGGAGCGTTATCACAATTCCCATAAGCGCTAACTGCCTTTAATGCTGACGACGGTTTAGAACGGCGGTTTAGGATAAGGAGGGAAGAAGATTAATTACTTAAAAACTTTCCTCAGTTGTTTAATTCTCCTAGGTGGGTTCTTTTTCGGTGTTGTACCAGGAGTGAATGCTGCCGGCAAGGCAGCAGGGAGCGGGGTAAAGTATGAGCTGGTGGTGGACCAACAGGCGGCTGTTGAGCCTGGTGCGCAAGTTTTTACGACCGTGCAAGCGGCGCTCAATGCCGTCCCTTCCCCTAATCTCGCCCCGGTGATTATTTATATCAAAAACGGGCGGTACCGGGAGCATCTTGAGATTAAACAAGACAATATTACCTTAATCGGGGAGAGTAGAGACGGAACGGTGATTGAAGCGCCGGAAAGAAGGGCGACTTGTGTAATTAACGGTAACAATTTCCGGGCGGAGCAGATAACTTTTCTGAACCCTTATGGACAAGAAGAAAGGTATCAGGCGATCTCCGCTACCGGCGATCGGTCAGTCTTCTATAACTGCGCGATCATCGGCGCGCAGGATACTTTGTATCTGCGAAGGGGACGGTTTTACTTTGCCGACTGTTTAATCGCCGGTGATGTAGATTTTATTTATGGGGACGCCCAGGCGGGCTTTGACCGTTGTGAGATTCGTTCCGTCGCTCCGGATGGCGGCTATCTGACTGCGGCCAGTACCGCTGCGGGTAACCCGGGGTTTCTCTTTTTGAACTGCCGGATAACGGCTGAGCCGGGAGTGCGGAAACACTCAGTTTACCTAGGCCGCCCCTGGCGGGATGATGCCCAAGTGACGTTTATTAACTGCCGCATGGGGGAACATATTAAGTCTCAGGGCTGGCATAACTGGGGGAAACCAGAGCGGGAAGCCACGGCGCGCTTTGAAGAGTATCAGAGTATGGATCTGGACGGTCGCCCGTTGGATCTCAGCCCCCGCGTGACCTGGGCCAAGGAGTTGTCTGCTCCGGAAGCCGCCGGCAAAAATGCATGGACTTACTTAAGGGGAATCGACGACTGGGATCCGACAGGACAGAAAGCCTATTACCAAGCGCTGGAGGCGATGGCGCAAGCACTGGTCATTAACGAAGGACAGCCGTATGTAACGGCCGACCTGGATTTACCGGTAGTAACTAAGGACGGGTCCACAATCACTTGGTTCTCATCCAATCCCTTTTTGCTCACTGCCGAGGGCACAGTGCATCGTCCAGCGGCTGAAAGCAGTGGTCAAAGGCTAACTCTGACCGCTTTAATCAGCCAAGCGGGGCGGGGGGTGACCCGTCAGTTTGAGCTGATTGTCTTGCCGATGGCGCCCGCCGGAGAGCATGATCCGGATTACTTGGCGTGTTGGGATACAGCTGCGGCGCTGGAAGAAAGCTTCTCGACGCTTCCCCTGGCGGCGTTAACGGATGATCTTACTTTGCCGGTCAAGGGGTTTAATGGCACCGCCATCAGTTGGCAGTCTGAGAATCCGGCTTTATTCGCGACCGGGGTCGTGATCAGACCGCCCTATAGCGAAGGTGATGCTACGGGGGGATTAACGGCCCGGATCTCTCAGGGGCAAGCGGTCCTGGTCAAAACCTTTCATGTCACTGTTTTAAAGCAGGAATACAATTTGTTTTATGAGGATTTTAAAACCGGGATTAAGAACTGGCAATTTCCGCCTGAAGCCCCCGTCAAAATCTGCAGGACGGAGATCGGCGGGAACGCAGGACCCAAAGCGGAACTAGAGGCAGTAAGTGAGCAGGCCGCGTCGTTGACCCGGAGTTTCAGCATCAAGCCCGGCCGGGTTATTAGCAATGGGTTTAAGCTGTATCTGAGTAAGTTTGGACAAATGCAATATTCAATCACCAATCGCCAAGGCCAAGTAATCTGTAAAATCCGGTTTGAACCGGATGGTAGTATCTCGATTTACGATGGTCCGGTTAATCTGAATGATCCGCTTTTTCCCTGGCCGCTTTATTCTCCGGGGCAATGGTATGAACTGAAAATCATCCTCGACTTTCGGCCGGAAACAGTGGCGGACGGAACGGTTAAATATGATCTAATTTTGGCGTTGGCGGATGATTATCATGGACCATATCGGCGGGTGGAGGCGTATTCAGGGCTCAAGGGAAGCGAGCAGATGCTTGACGGTGACCTGAGTTTGAATACCGTCTGTTTCCATTTGTCCCCGGCAGGGGAAGCCCTCTGTTATCTGGACGACTTTTATCTGGAAGAGGAGACGGCCGGTTACCCTTCCGCCGGTTCGGAACGGTAAGGTGATGCTGACGGCTCCGGTCACCTTGGTGATGAGAACGGGCCAAGGCCTGATGACACTGGCGGGTAAAGAAGATGGATTAATCTTGGGAACAACCAAGTATACGCAGGAAGGAGCGGATGGAGCATGACGGAGAAGAAAGAAGAGGCGAGCGGAGCATGGGTCCCGGATCTGGGGGATGGGACTTTTAAAAACCCGGTGTTATATGCCGACTACTCGGATCCGGATGTGATCCGGGTTGGCGAGGACTTTTTCCTGGTCGCTTCCAGTTTCTCATCGGTGCCGGGGTTGCCGGTGCTGCATTCGAAAGACTTAGTGAACTGGAAGATCATTAATTATGTAGTTAAGCGCCTACCCTTTCCGGATTATGACCGGCCGGCACACGGGCGTGGGATCTGGGCGCCGAGTATCCGTTATCATGACGGGAAGTTCTGGGTCTTTGTCGGGATGCCTGACGAGGGGATCTTTATGAGCCAGACCATCGATCCTTTTGGTGAATGGTCGCCGCTGCACATGGTGAAAAAGGCCAAGGGCTGGATTGACCCCTGCCCCTTCTGGGATGACGATGGCCAGGCCTATTTGGTGCATGCCTTTGCAGCCAGCCGGATCGGGTTTAAGCACCTGTTAAATATCTGCCGGATGCGGCCGGACGGCACCGCATTGCTGGATGAAGGAAAGATCGTCTTTGACGGGAGCAAGCATCATCCGACCACCGAAGGGCCAAAGATGTATAAACGCAATGGTTTTTATTATATTTTCGCCCCGGCCGGTGGGGTGGCGACCGGCTGGCAACTAATTTTACGGTCCAAAAAGATCTATGGCCCCTATGAAGAGAAGGTCGTCCTCCACCAGGGAGATACGGAGATTAATGGCCCGCACCAAGGCGGATGGGTGGAATTGGCCTCCGGGGAGTCCTGGTTTATGCATTTTCAGGACCAGGACGCTTACGGAAGGGTTGTCCACCTGCAACCAGTCAACTGGGTGGATGACTGGCCGTTGATGGGTGAAGACCGTAACGGCGACGGGATCGGCGAGCCAGTCGCCCGGTGGAAGAAACCAGCGGTCGGAGAGGAGTACCCCGTTACGGTTCCAGCGACTTCCGATCAGTTTGCCAATGGCCAACCAGGCTTGCAATGGCAATGGCAGGCGAATCCCCAACCCGAATGGCTGGGGTCGGCCGCCGATGAGCAGGGACTGCGGTTAAGAACAGTACCACTGCCGACCGGTAGCGGCGGGACCTTATGGGAGGTTCCTAATCTGCTCTTACAGAAGTTTCCGGCACCGGTCTTTACCGCAACCACGGAACTTATTTTTCGCCCGGAGCGTCCTGCTGATCAGGCCGGACTGGTAGTGATGGGTGGGGTTTACGGGGCGATAGCTGTCTGCCAGACGGAAACTGGGTTAAAGCTCCGCTGCTACCAAGGGCAGTGTCCGAAGGATGAGGAACAGGCCACCGAGGAGCTCACCCAGGACCGGGCTTGGGATGGAGACCATCTTTACCTAAGGGTGACCGTTACGGAAGAGGCCGAGTGTCAGTTTAGCGTGAGCACGGATGGGAACAAGTTTGAAGCCTTCGGCCGGCCTTTCCGGGCGCGCAAGGGAAAATGGGTCGGGGCCAAGGTCGGACTCTATGCGCTCCATCAGGGAACGGCCCGCAGTAACGGTTATGCCGATTTTAAGTGGTTTACCGTCGAGTGAGCTTTCAGGCTTCCCAGATTGGCAATTCAAGATAAAAGAGTCTATTCTGTGGCTTACGCGCTTTGATAAAATCTTGTCAAGAGAATGTAAAGTGTGATCATTTATAAAGAAGAGTGACCGGCTCAGACGAGCGGTGCACTCTTCTTTATTTTTTGTCACCTCGTTTACCAGGTATTTACCTAGGCTTTTTGTGGTTATTTAAAGATAATTGCAGGAAAATGACAGTTAGACAGCTAATTAATAAACAAAGTCAAAAAAATGCAACCAGAATATTAAGGCCGGGTAACATGTTTAAAGAAATAAAAGTATATTGTATAAAATATCTTACAAGCATGTTATCATCCATACATAACAAAATAGACTGTGGACAAAAAGGACCACAAAATATGTAGAATAACTGCTTATTGTGCAATATTTGATGAGCATTTTGTTACAATTTGCAGTACAATAAGAGATGAAGTATTTTAGGGAGAGGTTTGCTCGGTAGTAACGATTAAAATCGTTTTAATTTAACCGTAAAACTGATTAACTGAACTTCAATATCGACGAACAAACTTTAAGGAGAAAGGAGCCTGACTCAGGTCATGAGAAAGGGAAGACAAAAACTACCCATACTACTCCCGGCCATCCTGCTCTTGGTTTTGGTGATGGCAAGTTGTGTAGTGGCCAATGCACAGGAAGAGGAGTTTACTGCCTACATACGGGAGATCGATTACGAACAATACTTAGCACAGTGTCCGACGAGTTACCGTCCCGCCAGAGAGATAACTGTGCGAGCGACGGATTATAGCAAGGCCGAGGGTGTGGAGATTGTGACCAACCTTGGCGGCGAACCTAGTGTACTCAAGACGGATGAGACCGGGTTTGTAGAATGGCAGGTTTATGTGGAAGAAGAGGGCCTCTATAATCTTAAACTAAAATATTATCCGGTGGCTGGCCGGACTTCTGCGATCGAAAGAGAGCTTTTACTTAACGGAACGCGTCCTTTTTCCGATGTTCACTATCTGCAGTTTTCGCGGTTATGGGGCGACCTTTCCGCTCCCCGGATCGACAGTCTTGGCAATGAGATTCGGGCGCAACAGATTGAAAAACCGCGCTGGCAAGAGGTGGCCTTCTCTGATGCCATGGGTTATTCACAAGAGCCTTTTCTGTTTTACTTTAAGAAAGGGCTTAACACCATTCGCTTAACCTCACGCCGTGAACCGATGGCGATTGCCTGGCTAAAACTTTACCAAGAAGAAACAGCGCCGGACTATGAGACGGTAGCGGCCTCTTACCAACGAAATGGTTATCAACCTACCCAGGGTCAGATGATCAAAATTCAGGGCGAAGAAGCGATCTTACGCTCCGATTCTAATTTAATTCCAATCTCGGAACAGGGTGATCCAACTTCCGAACCTTACCACCCGGTGCAGGTAAGGCTAAATGCGATCGGCGGTCACCGCTGGAGCCGGCCCGGACAGTGGATAGTTTGGGAGTTCGAGGTGCCGGAGGACGGTCTTTATAAAATTGCGATCAAAGGGAAACAAGACCGGAAGGCCGGGGCGTATAGTAACCGGCGGATTTTGATCGACGGAAAACTGCCTTTTGCCGAACTGTCGGCCGTAGCCTTTGCTTACTCTCCAAACTATAAGATGAATTTATTGGCCGATGAAACAGGAGAGCCGTACCTCTTTTACCTGACTAAGGGTAAGCACGAGCTGAAAATGGAAGTCGTGCTCGGCGCTTTAACGGATGTGTTGCGGCAGGCTGAAGCCTGTCTGTACGAATTGAACACGATCTACCGGCGGATTATCATGGTGACTTCGACGACGCCCGATCCCTTGCGCAGCTATCAGCTTGATAAACGGATCCCGGAAGTGATTGAGCGGATTAGGGAGCAGGGGGAGGTTATCGAGGGCTTAGCCGCTGAGCTGGTGAGTTTTACCGGTCAAGGCGGCGAACATACCGCGGCCCTGAATAAATTGGCTATCCTGCTGCGGAGGATGGCGAATGACCATGAGCTGATCCCGCGGGTCCTCAGTGAATACCGGGATAATATCGGTGCGCTGGGGACGTGGGTGATGGAGACCAGGGAACAACCTTTCCAGATTGATTATCTATTGGTTGCTTCTCCGGAGCAGAAATTACCGCGCGGGGAGCCGACCTTCATCCAGCGAGCCGTCCATGAGTTAAGGGCCTTTTTAGGGTCGTTCTCCTACCGTTATGATTTGGTGGGGGATCTAGGGCTCGCGGACGAGTCCGCGGTTACGCGCCAACCGCTCCGGGTCTGGATTGCCGGGGGACGGGATCAAGCGCAAGCCCTGAAACAGATGATTGAAGATTCGTTTACCCCGGAGACGGGGATTCCTGTGGAATTGGAATTAGTACCGCAGTTGAGTAACCTTTTAATCCAAGCGACGATTGCCGGGACCGGCCCGGATGTCGCGATGGGCCTCCAGATTCAGGATCCGATTAACTTTGCGATCCGGGGAGCGGTTACTGACCTGACGAAATTCCCCGATTTTCCGGAGGTCGCGGCTCGCTTTAAGAAAAGCGCCTTTACGACCTTCCGTTTCCGCGATAGTGTCTATGCTCTGCCCAGCGCCCAATCCTTCCCGGTGATGTTCTACCGGAAGGATATTCTGGCCGAGTTTGGTTTGGAGGTTCCGGAAACCTGGGATGATCTCTACCGGATCCTGCCGGTGCTGCAGAAGAACAATATGTCGGTCGGACTTGGTTCAGGGATCTTCCAGACCTGGCTGTATCAGCGGGGCGAGATTATGTATAAAGAAGACGGGGTCGAGACCAATCTCGATTCTGAAGTGGCGATTCAAACCTTTACCGAGTTGACGGAGCTCTTTACCTTATACAATTTATTGATCACCTACAATGCGGAGAACCGGTTCCGCTTGGGTGAGATGCCAATTGTTGTTGAAGACTATGGGCTGTATAACCGGTTGGTTGTCTTCGCTCCCGAACTGAGAGGGGAGTGGGGGTTTGCCCTGGTTCCGGGGACGAGAATGCCGGACGGGAGTATTAACCGGGTGGTGGCCTCTGCTCCTTCCGGAGCCGCAGTCCAGCAACTCGATATGGGTGGCCCGGCCATCTGTATCATGGAAAAAGCTAAGGATCATGAGGCGGCTTGGGAGTATTTGAAGTGGTGGACCCAGGCCGATACGCAGCTCCGGTTTGCGCGCGAGCTGGAGAGTTTAATGGGGGCGGCAGCCCGTTATCCCGCCTCTAATGTGGAGGCTTTCCGGCAATTGCCTTGGTCGGTGGAAGAACGCGAATTATTGATGACCCAATGGGATAACGTGGAAGGCACGTTGGAAGTACCGGGTGGCTACTATACCAGCCGGATGTTTGATTGGGCTTTCCGGGCTGTGGTCTTACAGTATGAACCGGCGCGCGAAACTCTTAATGAATACAACCGGCAGATTAATGCCGAATTAACCATTAAACGCCGGGAATTCGGTCTGGAAACTGATTACAACAAATTGGACGAAAAATGGAAGACCTTATTCTGGGAGCAGTTCTCGCATATGAAGCCTCCCAAGCGTAGATGAGCAAGGAAGAACAAGAATCGCGCCGGGGATTAACTCCCGGCGCCGCTGAAAATTTCCCAGGCCTTCCGGAGTAGCGTACGCTACCGGTCGGCCTGGAGGGAACGGGGGAAAGGCAATGAATAACATCTCGATTCTGCCGAAAGGCGAACTGAATCGTTTCCAACGCTTCGTCAATGAGGTCAAGCGGAACCGGGTTTCGTATCTGTTCATCGCTCCCTTTGGCGTGATCTTTTTCATCTTTACCGTGTTGCCGGTTTTGATCTCAATGGGTTTAAGCTTTACCTATTTTAATATGCTCCAACCGCCGAAGTGGGTGGGTTGGCAGAACTATATCCGTTTGTTTCTGGAAGACGAAGTTTTCTTACTGGCCGTGAAGAACACCTTGTTATATGCGGCGATTACCGGTCCGCTATCTTATCTAGCCTGTTTCATCTTTGCCTGGCTCATTAATGAACTACGGCCCCGGGTCAGAGCCTTTTTGACCCTACTCTTTTATGCCCCGTCCATCTCGGGGAATGCCTATATGATTTGGACGCTGATCTTTAACGGGGATACATACGGTTTGATTAACGGCCAGCTCTTGTACTGGGGGATTATTGACAAACCAGTTCAGTGGCTGATTGATCCCAGGTATATGATGACAATTGTGATCATTGTGGTCTTATGGATGAGCCTGGGCACCAGCTTTCTGGTGTTCATCGCCGGGTTGCAAGGAATTGATGAGCGCCTGTACGAAGCCGGTGCGATCGACGGGATTCGCAACCGGTGGCAGGAGTTATGGTATCTAACCCTTCCGGAGATGCGGGGTTATCTCATGTTTGGGGCGATTATTGCCATCACCAACTCTTTTGCTGCCGCTAATGAGATCACCAGACTTGTCGGGTTTCCTAGTACCGATTATGCCTGTCATACGATTATGCAACATCTCCACGATTACGGAACGATTCGTTTTGAGATGGGATATGCTTCGTCCATTGCCGTGGTGCTCTTCCTGACCATGGTATTGACGCAGCGGGTTGTCCAAAAACTCCTAGATAAAATCGGGGAATAAGGAGGGAACGCAAGTGGCAAGAATAAAGTTTCAGATGGGTAAACGGAGAATTTCACGTTCAACCGGCGGCGATCTTGTTATTCTGCTGATGCTGGTTCTCGGGGCTTCCTTCATGGCTTTGCCGATGATCTTTGCGATCAGTAATGCTTTTAAGCCCTTAAATGAGTTGTTTCTTTTCCCGCCGCGGCTCTTTGTGCGGAACCCAACCTTGAATAATTTCCGGGATCTCTTCATATTAATGGCGAAATCTTGGGTGCCGATGTCCCGTTACATATTTAACTCTCTGTTTATCGTGGTCATGGGGATGATTGGAAACGTCTTTTTTGCCTCGTTGGCGGCTTATGCGCTCTCCAAGCATAAGTTTCCGGGGGCGAATGTCTTTATGACCATGATTGTCTTCTCACTGATGTTTGCCAAAGAGGTCACGAATATTCCGAACTATATCACAATCGCTTATTTAGGTATGATCGATACATACTGGGCGGTGATCATTCCCAGCTGGGGCTCGACTTTAGGGCTTTATCTGATGAAAAAGTTTATGGATTCGATGGTGGATGATTCCATGATTGAAGCTTCGAAGATTGATGGGGCCTCTGAATTCCGGATCTTTTGGAATGTGGTGATGCCCATCGTTAAACCGGCCTGGCTGACAATGATCATTTTAGTCTTTCAAGAACTGTGGAGGACGACGGGTGGAAACTTCATCTACGCCGAGCACCTTAAGACCTTGCCCTATGCCTTAAACCAGATTGTCGCCGGTGGTGTAGCCCGTCAGGGCGTAGGCGCCGCCACCACACTGCTGATGATGGTGATCCCAATTATTGTGTTTGTTTTTAATCAAAGTAAGATTGTTGAGACCATGGGAACTTCGGGTCTGGCCAACTAAACCAGAGACGAGAGCGCTTGATTGGCTGTCCAGCTTGACCATGGTAGGTGAATCAGCGTACAGAGGAAAATTTTCATAGGCGGGTGAGGTTAATTGAGGATTAAAAAGTCGATATTGATGATGCTGGCCATCCTACTGTTTATTCTGCTTCCCACGGTGGTTGGGGCCATGACCAATGTGCCCTATCCCAGTTATAATTATAACTTTTGGCAACAGATGGTTCCCGCTCCGCAAGCCTATGTCCCAGCGCGGACACTGCGCGGAAGCGATCTGGGGTTAGATGATTTCCGGGCACCGCAGGATCTCTTTGTGGCGCCGCACGGGGAGATCTATATTGTAGACTCCGGGAATAATCGGATCGTCTGTGTGAATGAAAAATTTGAACTAATCCGGGTAGTCAGTGAGTTTCAAAATAACGGACGCCCTGACGGTTTCAACCGGCCTTCCGGGATCTTTGTCCGCGACAACGGGTGGATGTATGTCGCTGACCAAGAGAATGAACGGGTGGTCATTCTTGATCGGCGGGGGAACTTGCTCCAAGAAATTACTACCCCTGCGGTACAAGAGGAAGGCTTGTTCAGTGCGGAGTTTAGGTTTCGCCCCCAAAAAGTCGGGGTGGATCATTTCGGTCGCATTTATGTAATCGCCCGTAATGTTTACGACGGGATTATGGAGTTTACGATTGACGGTGAATTCCGTGGCTTCATTGGCGCCCCGCGGGTGACGCCGACCCTGGCGGAGTATATTTGGCGCCGGATCGGCACGAAAGAGCAGAAAGAAAGGATGCTCCTTTTCCTGCCGGTCGAGCATAGCAACATGGATATTGATGAACGTGGATTTGTCTATGCGACGGTTGTTGGCGGAGCGGTGCAGGAGCACGAGAAGGTAAGGCGCTTGAATATTTCCGGGGACAATGTCTTACGGATTAAAGCATACCTCCCGCCGATCGGAGATTATGTCACCGGCAGTGAACTCCCCTCCACCTTTATTGATGTGGTGGCACGGGAACACGGGATCTATAGTGTGCTGG
This sequence comes from Bacillota bacterium, assembly GCA_012727535.1. Lineage (GTDB taxonomy): Bacteria > Bacillota > UBA4882 > UBA10575 > UBA10575 > JAAYGU01. The sequence goes on from JAAYGU010000014.1 coordinate 20,224, forward strand.
AC
>JAAYGU010000015.1 GCA_012727535.1 Bacillota bacterium
AGCGCAACGAAAAGGGGGCGCCAGGCTGCAAACAGAGCTAGGTTGCCATCCCTTTGTCGCGGAAAAACTAAGGAAGCGGGTAAAAACAGTTACTTACCGGCAATTGCGCCAGGCACACCGGCGAATTATTGAGGCCGACTACCGATTGAAAACCGGGGGCGGTGAGGCACGACTGGAGCTTGAAATGACCTTGTTGGATCTCTATGCCCTCTTTTCACCGGGAAAACAGGGATAAAACAAAATCACCCGCTGGGCGGGTGAAGATTGGGGATATTGCTCACTCATTAACTAGCAGAGAGACTGTTAAACCTGCGCATTAAGCGGCTTTTTTTACGAGCGGCCGCGTTTTTATGAATTAACCCTTTAGTCACGGCTTTATCCAACTTTTTTACGCTAAGAGTTATTAGCTCCCTGGCTTTTTCGGGCTCATTCGCGATCGCATTTTCTGTCTTCTTAATCAAGGTTCTAAGCTCTGATCTCTGACTGCGGTTTCTAGCCCGGCGAAGTTCAGAGATTACGACTCTTTTTTTGGCCGATTTGATATTAGGCAACGAGTTTCACCTCCAACTGATCGAATAACTTATTATATTTTACCTTCTTTCTCTAGCCTTTGCAAGCTTTTTTCATGTAGGAAGGATTGCACCTGAAATTTGCGGCGTTCGGCAACCAGATCTTAACAAACTAAAGTTAGCCCAGGTCGATAATGGTCGTGGGGCGCTCTCTCCCCAAAGTTTGATTTCGTCGAAGGTAAGGCATAATTTAGATAACCCCGGGGGAGGATAAGGGTAAGAAAAAAAGAGGAGGTAGTTCTATGATTGGGGCAGTAGTACGCTTTATCGTCTCAGCTTTAGTCTTAATGCTCGTCGGATTTCTTGTTCCGGGGTTCAGGGTCGGAGGTTTTATGGGAGCGCTCCTGGCCGCGGTTGTGATTGCTATCTTAGGATATATTGCGGAAAGCCTCTTCGGGCGGAATGTTTCCCCGCAGGGAAGAGGGTTAGTAGGGTTCCTTACTGCTGCTGTGGTGATCTATCTAACCCAGTTTATCGTCCCTTCGGTTGAAGTTTCCATCCTTGGCGCTTTAATTGCCTCCGCGGTGATTGGGCTTATTGACGCGGTTGTCCCAACGGAACTAAGATAAGAGGCCGGTCGTACTCGGAGAACAACAAGCAATCTCCAGTAAGGAGTAGCTTATTTTGGCGAAAGCGAAGAAAGTGTACGTTCTAGAAAGAAGCTGAGAAAAAGGAGGCCGGCAGGTTAATGTCAGTTATGGATCAGACCTGGGGCGAGATTAGAACCGATCTAGCGGTCGAAGCCCACCAATTTTTAGCTGGTCAAAGGGGGGCTTCCCTTCCCGGGGTTGAGACCCAATCAGAAGATAAAGGGGTCGCGCAAATCACTCGGGTAGTTATTCAAACGCCAGAAGCCGGTCAGGCTCTGGGGAAACAACCCGGCTATTATGTAACAATCGAATCCCAAGCTTTGCGCGGACGGGATAAGGATGAACTGGAAGAAGTAGCAAAGGTGATCGCCGGCGAGCTGCAAGGGTACTTCCGCGGGTTTAATTTCGATGATGAGGCGACGGCCTTAGTCGTGGGGCTAGGCAACTGGAATGCTACTCCAGACGCGCTCGGGCCGAAAGTCGTAGAAAAAATTCTGGTCACCAGGCATCTCTTGCAATCATCCCCTCCGGAAAAACGCGGTGGATTGAGGCCGGTCTGTGCTGTGTCTCCCGGAGTGTTGGGGATTACCGGTATTGAGACCCAGGAGATTATTGCCGCGATCGTACAAAGGATTAAACCAGCATTTGTGCTGGCGATTGATGCCCTGGCTTCCCGTAATGTTGACCGCGTGGGAAGTACGGTTCAGATTGCCAACACCGGAATTAACCCAGGTTCCGGGGTGGGTAACCGGCGCCTCGGGCTGACGGCCCAGTCATTGGGGGTACCGGTCATTGCGGTTGGAGTTCCGACCGTTGTGGAAGCCAAAACGATTATCCGTGATGCACTGGAGCAGACGAGCCGTTTTGGTGGGCCCCCGCCTCAAGGTCTGCGCAAAGAAGTGGTGGACCAGGTTCTTTCGCCTTATTTCCGGGACTTGATTGTCACTCCCAAAGAGATTGATGTGCTAATTCAGGATCTTTCGCGGGCCCTAGCCGGAGCGATTAATCTAGCGCTGCATCCTGGAGTGACGGCAGAGGAAGTTTTTCGTTATTTAGAATAGCTTTTCTGTTCTTAAGCACTCTCTGCTCTTCATAAAATAGTGAGAGACAGGGGGTGTTCAATTGACTGAGAAAAGAAGACTGAGAGTTCCTCCTGCGGTGTTTACCAACTTTATCTATTTAAATCTCTTAATCATCCTTAGTTTGCTCTTCTCCTCTTTGGGTTTACATTTCTTTCTCCGGCCCAAGAGTCAACCGGTTACTTATGGTCCAAAGGAAAGGCCAAAGGATCCTGGGATTATGGCTTGGTGGGAAATGGATCTTGATTTGGCCCACCGCTTACTGAATGAAGGTATACCATTCTTAAAGCGGAGAAACAACCCCTAACCTGAAGTCAGGATACGGGGTTTTTTCGATGATGATTTTTCCTGGGAGAAGGAGTACTTCCTTAAATGGGGAAATTCTTCGGAAGATATACTACATTAGAGAGAAAGGGTTTTGCGCTTGAAAACATCATCTTTTTCGTCTGGTCAATTAACTAGGACAGCCGGCATGATTTCAGCGATGATCTTACTAAGCAGGTTACTGGGGTTTGTCCGGGAAGTAATCACTACCACCTTTTTCACCCGCGCCGAGACCGACCCCTTTTATGCCGCCTTTATTATTCCTGATTTCATGTATTACTTATTGGTCGGTGGTGCATTGTCTGCGGCGTTTATCCCTCTCTTCTCCGAATATTTAGCGAAAGGAGAGGAAGAGGAAGGCTGGAAGATGGCCAGTACTTTTTTAAATCTGACTATTATCTTACTGGCTGTTTTCTCGCTGTTGGGAATGATTTTTGCGCGCCAGCTGGCGCCGTTACAGGCTTACAATATGAAAGAAGGGAAACTGGAATTACTCGTGGAACTGACTAGAATGATGTTTCCGGCGGTCTTTTTCACCGCTTTAGCCGGTTTGATGGGCGGCGTACTCAACTCGTACCAACGGTTTTTTATCCCGGTACTTGGTCCGGTCCTTTATAATATCGGGATCATCTTGGGGGCCTGGTTTTTAGGGCCACGTTTTGGGATTAAGGGCATGGCTTTTGGCGTGGTTGGCGGGGCCATTGTTAACTTTCTCACGCAAGCAACTTTTGTCTTGAAAACGGCTAAAGGGTTTGACCTTTCTTACCTTGATCTCAGGCATCCTGGACTAAAGAGAATGGTGGTCTTGATGATCCCGGCTTTGTTGGGGCTCTCTGCCACGCAGTTGAACATCTGGATCACTACGAATATGGCTTCAGCTTTACCAGAGGGGAGCATTACCTATCTCCGCCTCGCCCAAAGGTTGGTCCTTCTCCCCCTCGGGATTTTTGCGATGGCGGTTTCGACTGCTTTCTTCCCGACGCTTTCACAGTTAACGGCCGTTGGTAAATGGGAGGAGTTTAAAGATAGTCTGGCGCTGGGCATTAGGGCGATCTTATTTATTACCATTCCCTCCGCCGTCGGTTTTATCACTATGCGTCTGGAGATTATCCGGTTGCTTTTTGAACGGGGAGAGTTTACGCCGGTGCAAACAGAGCTGACGGCTTATGCCCTATTTTTTTACAGTTTAGGTCTGTTTGCGCACGGGGCGATTCAGATTTTACCTCGGGGATTTTATGCCCTAAAGGATACGATTACACCGGTCAAGGTGACGATCGTCACCGTCTTACTGAGCATCCTGCTTAATTTTCTCTTCTTAAATTTCACCAATTTACAGCATGGGGGTCTGGCCCTGTCCTTTTCTTTAATGGGCGTGGCCAATATGTTGCTCTCCATCTTTCTCTTACGGAGAAAGGTCGGAGGAATCCGCGGGGGAAAAATTATTAAAACCTGCCTCCAATCGCTCCTGGCCGCACTCGGCATGGGGTTAATCATTCGCGTTTTTCTGCCAGCCTGGAATCGTATTTTATTAGGGTTAGGCCTCACTAGAAACTGGTTTAACCTCTTACAAGTGTTAGGAGGAGTAGTAATGGGTGGTTTCAGCTATCTCCTACTCACTGCGGTTATGCGGATGGAAGAGACCAAGTTGTTAAAGAAAATGTTGAAAAGGTAGTAAATCCGGACCGGTTAAAGTTGTAACCCAAGTTTAGATGAGGGTAGAAATATTAAACAATTTTTCAGGAGTAAACATAAGATGAGAATTAAACGAAGCTCTTTTCTTCCTTTAGCCCTTCTTTATGCGATCATTTTTATGAGCCGCGGGGGTTATTTTTATTACATTGGCCTTTATTATAGCACATTACAATTAAGTAATGCGGAGATCGGTCTTCTCTCCTCCATCGGAGCGCTTGTTGGTTTAGTGGGACAACCCTTATGGGGGAGTATTACCGATTACGCTCCGAATAAAAACCGAATCTTACAGCTTACCCTGCTCATGACGGCACTAGCGGTTTGTTTGTTACCCTTGTCCGGCCGTAATTTTTTATTACTAATCCTGGCGGCAGCGTTCTTAGGATTTTTTGATAATACGGTAACACCCCTGAGTGATTCCATCGCCATTGAACTGGCGCATAAATCCGGTTTTAAATTTTCCGTCATCCGCACCATTGGCTCGGTCGGGTTTGCGGTGATGGCGGCGCTGGCCGGGAAGATTTTTGCCCGTAACATTCTTTACCTGTTTGTTGTTTTTGCTCTCTTCCGGCTGCTCGCCTTCCTCGTTTCTTTTCTGATTCCACCGGTCAAGGGGTATAGGAAAGAAGAAAAACCGGCACGCTTATGGGAGATTTTTCAGGATAAAAAACTTACCTATATCTATGTTTATGTTTTTATTCTCTCCTGTACCAATGGGTTTTTCTCTTCGTTTCATGCGATTTATAGTCAAGAAGTTGGGATCGGGACGGAACTGTTAGGGATTGGTATAGCCCTTGGCTCTTTTAGTCAATTCCCCTTTATGCTGCTCTTTGACCGTCTGTACCAGCGGTTAGGAATAGTCAAAATACTGTTGATATCAGGAATGATCTATTCGCTAAGGTGGTTTTTGTATGCCACTGCCTTAACCCCCGCTACCCTACTCCTCCTCTGGGCCTTACACGGTGGTACCTTTATCGTACTCTATCTTTGTTTGGCCGAGTATGTTAGTACCAGTGTTGCTCCGGAATTACGGACAAGAGGACAGATGGTTAACGCCATGATATTGACCGGGATCAGTTCGATTCTTGGCGCTACAGGAGGAGGGCTTTGCGCTCAGTGGATCGGGGTGGGTTCGACCTTTTTCCTCTCTGCTCTCTTTTCCGCCGGCGCGGTCCTCAGTTTTTATGTGCTGATGAAAAGTTTAGCCCGGCAAAACCGTGAAACGAAAAATATTAAAGGAGCAGCCGACTCCTTTTAAAGAGAACTGGGTTGAAATGTGGGCGGGAGAAGGAGTTTTGGGAGGCCAACGCGAAATAGAATAATAGGTTACTAAGTCGCTAAGAATACTTTGCCAAGGCGCGCGCTGATTACAGCAAAAAGTTCGACCAAGGAAGGATAAGTCTAGATGCGTAAACGAAGGCGGTTAACAACGTTACTTGCTACTTCTCTACGCCGGAAAAAAGAGAAAGTACCGAAGTTCGGCAAGAGGGTGAATAGTGCAGAGAAAGAGCTTGTTGCCCAAGCAAAGCAGGGAGAGGCGGAGGCCTTTCGGCAACTCGTCGAGTTAAACTGGTCAAAGGTATATAATCTGCTGTTGGGAATGATCCACGACCAACTGGCGGCTCAAGAACTGACGCAAGAGGTTTTTGTGAAGGCTTGGAAAAAACTGCCCACTTTCCGCGGAGATTCTACCTTTTGGACCTGGATCTACCGGATTGCTTATCACGCTGCTCTGGATGAACTCCGTAAGAAGAAACGGGAAGCCGGAATCTTGTTCGTCAGTGAAAACCTCCATGAACTAATTCAGGAGCCAGCCAACGAACCGCTGGAAGTTGTTGTACAAAAAGAGCAAGTCCGGGATCTACTTAAAGCTTTACGCTTTCTCAGCTTCTCACAGCGGATCGCGCTGATCCTCTATTACTTTCAAGGCTTTTCCTACCAAGAGATTGCCGCTTTTACACGTCGTCCCTTAGGAACGATTCGCGCGGACCTCCACCGGGGAAAAGAAAAATTGCGGGAGATAATCTCGGAAAAATGGGGATTAAAGGATGCCTTCAACTTTTATTAGCCGGCCTGGGACTGGCCCCCTTTATTGACAGGGGTTAACATATATGGTAAGATTTATACATGACATTACGCCTTGGAAAAGGAGTAATGTCTTATGCTATCCTGGATGAATACCATAAAATGGATAAAGGGAGGGAAGAAATGAAAACGCAAAGTCTATTGGCGGATGGTTTGAAAGAAGAGCTGATCAGACACTTGGTACAAGTGGAAGAGAACGGCGACAGTTTTATCGAAGACTTTTTCCCCTCGCCTTCGCCGGAACGAGAAGAAGTAAAAGTGACCTTAAAGCAATATATTAAAAAAATTGAAGACCTCCTTACTACCTCATCCCTGAGCGGCGCTGAAAGGGAGTTCCCCTTTGTGATTATTGGGTGCAAGGTAGAAGTGAAAGATCTGGTTTCCGATGAAACCTTAGTCTTTAAAATAATCTCCCCGCTGGGCGAGATGCCAGGCGAACATGGTATTTCACCCCTATCACCGGTGGGGAAAGCCTTGCTCCTTCAAGAGAAAGGTGCGCAAGTTAGTGTTGATGCTCCAGGTGGCACCTTCCATTATCAAATTACTTCCATTACTTACTCAAAAACCCCATAAATAAGCTTCTGGCATTATATCCATTGTAAACTATTGATCCAAAAATAGAATAGAGCGTTTTAATTATCCGTTCCAGCTAGCGTTAGTCTCGGCGTATTTAACAAAGTTGGGTGACTCTTCGTGTCGTGCTGCTCATCAAATTAGGGGACTGACAAGCATGGAAGGCTTTGGTTGGGATGATTTATAGTAAGAAAGCCCGTGAGGGACGGAATAAGTATTCTCAAGCTTAGCCTATTCCTGTATAATAGCTAAAGTATCATAGGCAACATGGGGGAGTAAAAGATGATTGGAATAGGTACTATTATTAATGCGCTGGCGATTGGCGGCGGGGCTGTCATCGGCCTTCTAATTAAAAACGGGATTCCGGAACGGATCAAAACCACCATCATGCAGGCGATTGGTTTAGCAGTTTTCGTGATTGGACTTTCCGGAAGCTTAAAGGAGATCTTTCAGGTAGCAGCTGGAGGATATTTAGAAACCCGATTCACTATTTTAATGATTATTTGTTTAGTATTAGGGGGAATCATCGGAGAGCTCCTGAGGATCGAGGAGCGGTTGGCTAACTTAGGCGACTGGTTGCAAAAACGGTTTTCCCGACAAGACGGAGATTTAGTCCGCGGCTTTGTGACGGCCAGTTTAGTTTATTGTGTAGGAGCGATGGCTGTAGTCGGTGCCTTAGAAGATGGCCTGACTGGAAATATTAATATTTTGTTGTCAAAGTCTTTGCTCGACGGGATTACGGCAGTGGTCTTTGGGGCAAGTTTGGGTGCAGGAGTGGCGCTCTCTGCCCTCCCGGTTTTGCTTTATCAGGGGGCAATTACCTTACTGGCAGGCACAGTGAAAACACTACTGACGGCGACCGTGATCAGTCAAACCTCTTTGCTCGGCGGGGTATTAATTATGAGTATCGGTCTAAACCTCTTAGAGATCACGGAGATTAAAATCGGGAATCTATTGCCGGCGATTTTTCTCCCGGTGTTGATTGATCTGCTCAGGCTGATTTTACCAGTGTTTTAAGGTAGTCGTTCGACCCGGCAAGCTTTGTCAAGGAAGAGTGAAAATTCGCCCGGGCCTTGTCCTGCTCGCTGCGGACGCCGCGAGCAGGCGCAATGAAGCTTGCTTCCAACAATCCGGCAAGGATGCCCCTCAGCGCACTGGGGTAAAAAGCGCCGGATCTTGAGAATGGGTGGGCGAAATCAAGTTATAGAGAGAACCATTCGAAAGATTAACGGATATCGAGACTAGGTATTAATTAAGCTGCCGGATTAATAAAAAAAAGACCCTGGTGCTTAAACCGGGGCCTTTCTCTATCGCAAGATTTTTACGGTTTTTGTTGCGACTGTTGGGAGAGACTCTGGCTAATCTGGCCGGGAGCTTGCTCCACTTCCAACTGGGCACTGGCTTGGTTATCGTTTGCCATCTGTAAATTCTGGTTTTGGTACTGATTTTGGTACTGATTTTGATTCTGATTCTGGTACTGGCTGTGGTTTTGGTATTGGTTTTGATTTTGGGCGGCGTTTTCACCAAGCTTGCCTATTTCCAGACCGACCAATCGCTGGGTAGCGAGAATGCGGCTGATTTCACCGGTTGATTGGGTTAGCTCGGTGCCAGATTCCATATTGGCCATGTTATTATAGTTCTGCACATTTTGCAGATTTGGTTGGGCTTGTTGTCCTTGGTTTTGCTGATTTTGGTTGTTAGTTTGGTTATGCACTTTTTCACCTCCCCTTCTATTATGAGGTGAAAGCTTTAAAATAATTACTTGATTTTTCTTGCAAGTAATGGCAGACTCAGAACCAGGGCGTAATTGGCAGGCCTGTTTTGTTTCCTCCAAGAACTAATTCTCATTATTGACGTTTTATATTATAATGAATAGTACGATGGATTAGTTTGTCCGTTTTTAACTTGAAGGAGGCGACTCCCATGCGTAAGTACTCAGGACTATTAATTGTCCTTCTGGTTGCGATCGTTATTTTTGCCGGTTACTATAATTCCTTTATTTCGCTGGAAGAAAAGATTGAAGGGCGCTGGGCGGAGATTGAGAACAATCTACAAAGGAGAGCCGATCTCATTCCTAACCTGGTGGCAACGGTTCAAGGATACGTCACTCACGAAGCTGCGGTTTTTACGGAGATCGCGCAGGCACGCAGCCGGCTACTGGGGGCCGAGGGCGTAGCGGGCAAAGTGGAAGCCTCTTCCGCGCTGGATTCTGCTTTAGGCCGTTTATTAATGGTGGTGGAGCAGTATCCCGAACTGAAAGCAGACCGGAGGTTTGCCGAACTCCAGGATGAACTGGCTGGCACGGAAAATCGCCTCTCGGTGGCCCGGCTGCGTTATAATGAGGCAGTGACCGCTTTTAACGCCCGGATCCGTCGCTTTCCCGGTAATCTGATTGCCGGCCTGATGGGTTTGGAAAGAAAAGACTACTTCCAAATCAAGGAAGAGGCCAGGGAAGTTCCGAAGGTGGAGTTTAAATGAGGTCCTTTCTAAAGCGCTGGTCTGGGTTTCTCTTCATTGTTCTGCTTCTTTGTTTAGTGGCCATAGTCCCGGCGGGGGCGCAAGAGAATTATCGTAAGTTCGTTACTGGTTACGTCAACGATCATGCGGGGTTAATTCGGCCGGAAGAAGTAAGGGAGCTTTCTGCCTTCCTTGCTGCTTTTGACGAGCAGACCACAAACCAATTCATCGTAGTTACTCTTCCTACTTTACCGCCGGGGGAAAGTCTGGAACTCTTTGCGTTGAAGCTGGCGGAAGCCGCTCAGGCCGGAACGGCTGAGCACGATAATGGATTGTTGCTTCTGATCCTCAGCGAAGAGCGGAAGATCCGGGTTGAAGTGGGGCTCGGATTGGAAGAGAAGATCACTGACGGACGAGCCGGACGGGTGATCCGGGAAGTGCTCGCCCCGGCATTCCAGAAAGAAGCATATTACTCTGGGATTAAAGATGCTGTGCTGGCCTTCGTCAATTGGGTTGAGCCTTCGTATTTCCCAGAAGGGTCTGCGGGGGCGGCGCGGCGACTTGAGGAGCAGAATGGAGCGGGCGCTGTTTTCTTTGTGGTCCTCTTTTTTATCTTGTTGTTCATCTCCGCCGCCTATAGTTCGCGTCACCAGCAACCGCCTGAAGGGGGCTACCCGCCGAGAACCACGGGACCGGTTATTTACCCGCCGCCGCGGAGGAGTAGCAACCGCTCTTTTAAAAATTCTGGTGGTGGCAAATTCCGGGGCGGGGGCGGTGGTTTTCGCGGTGGTGGTGCCAGTGGTGGATGGTAGAATTCTTAACTAACGGGATCCTCCTGCGTGAGGGTCCTTTTTTATTCCGTTTTTCTTCGGTTAGTTTTTCTGGGTTAGGTCTATACTATTTTATGGTAGCTTTGGACAAAGGGGAGAAAAGATGATCCGGTTTCTACTTCGGAAATTACGCCTGGCGCGGCATTATAAAGAAATCCCAACGCCTTTGGCCGATGACAGCTTGCAGAAAAATATAGAGAAGAATATCGCTCTTTTCCGGGCCGAACTCGGGGAGAGCCCTGATATAGTAATCCGCCGCTTCACGCTAAAGCTGAAAAAAGAAATTAAAGCGGCCATAATCTTTGTGGAAGGGCTGATGGATCAACAGGTGGTATATGACTGTATTCTCCGCCCCCTGATGCTCGAAGCCAAAAAAGAAACGCGGCCCGTTGGCCCTGATTTACTGGGTTTTATCCAAGAGAACCTCATTCCGGCGGCCGGTCTGGAACAAGAGAACCGCCTCTCCCCCCTCGTGGCCGCATTGTTAGGTGGGGATACCGTTCTTCTCCTCGAGGGGCAGGCTGCGGCGTTGATTATTAACACGAAGAATCGGGAAAATAGAGCCAGTGAAGAGCCGGATACAGAAGTAACCATCCTGGGGCCTCGTGACGGCTTTACAGAAGATCTCCGGACCAATACGGCGCTGTTACGGCGGAAGATCGGTGATCCCAGACTGGTCTTTGAACAAATGATGATTGGCCGACGGACCCGAACCATTGTAGCTATTGCCTACGTACAAGGGATTGCCAATGAGAAAGTAGTTGAGGAAGTAAGAGCAAGGCTGAAGCGGATTAACACCGACATGATCCTGGATGCGAACTATCTGAGGGAATTCATCGCCGATGCGCCCTTCTCCCCCTTCCCCACCGTCGGCTTTACGGAGAGGCCTGATGTCGCTGCCGCCCGGCTGTTGGAAGGGAGAGTGGCTGTTTTCACTGATACTACTCCGGTGGTCAATACAATGCCGGCCCTATTTATTGAAGCTTTCCAAAATCCGGATGATTACAACACCCATTTTCTCTATGCCACCTTCATTCGGTGGCTGCGTTACCTGGCTTTTCTGATAAGTTTTCTCCTCCCCGCCCTTTTTGTTGCTTTAACCACATACCATCAGGAGTTGATCCCTACTCCGTTGCTGATCTCGATGGCGGCAGCGGTGGAAGGGACCCCTTTCCCAATGGTGATTGAAGTGGTGGCGATGGGGGCGATTTTCGAAATAATCCGGGAAGCCGGTGTCCGGCTGGCGAGGCCAATCGGGCAGACGATCAGTATTGTTGGGGCTTTGGTCATCGGTGAGGCGGTGGTCAGCGCCGGCCTGGTGGCGGCACCAACGGTGATTGTTGTTGCCTTAACGGCGATCACCTCGTTTGTTGTCCCCACTCAACAAGAGATTGGCATTATTCTCCGCTTGAGCCTGGCGGTTCTGGCGGGGATCCTGGGGGCTTACGGGATTATCCTCGGTTTGCTCTTCACCTTAAGCCATCTCGCCTCTTTACGTTCGTTTGGTGTCCCCTATCTTTCACCGGTGATTCCCCTTAATATCGGCGATTTGAAAGATGTAGCCGTACGGGTGCCGCTCTGGGCGATGTGGACCCGCCCCCGGGTGATCGGGTGGCACGAACCCCGACGGCAGAACTTTGGAGAAAGCGCTCCGCCTTCCTCCGCCGTGGAAGGAGCGGACTTACCGGCGTCGAGGAAGAGCAAAGGTAATAAAGAGCGTGAAAACTTGAAAAAGTAACCAACCAAATCGATGGTAAGGCGGGAAAGCATGTACGAGGAGTCGATGGTTATGAAAAAGAGTTGGATTTGGTTGTGTTTGTTCCTTTTGTCCGGCTTCACCAGCGGCTGCTGGGATCGGAAGGAGTTGGAGACTTTGGCGATCGTTTCCGGGATTGGTATTGATCTAGCGCAGGATGGGGAAAACTATCAAGTAACCTTTCAAATTATCAGACCCGATGCTGTACTTGGTGGCGATGGCAGCGCCGGCGGAGGCGGAGGTGGGTCGGCCCAAAAACCATTCTGGGCGTTAAAAGCGGAAGGGGAAACCATCTTTGCGGCGATCCGGAAAGCGACTTTTGAAAGTAGTCGGCGTTTATTTTTATCCCATAATGAAGTGGTGATCATCAATGAAGAAGTTGCCCAAAAAGGGATTTTACCGGTTATCGATTTTTTAATACGTGATGCCGAGCCCCGGCTGAGCCAGTGGTTGTTAGTCACCCCGGACCAAGCGGGCGAGGTTTTACAGATCGAAAATAAATTAGAGAAGATCCCGGCGGCCGGAATTGCGCTACAGATGCAAAACTACTTTGCAACCTCGAAGGTGAGGGCCGTTTCTTTGCATGAGTTCGCCGCGCAACTCCTGGAAAAAACAACGGCCAATACCGTGCCCGTCATTACCATCATCGAAACAGACGGGGAAAAAGGTTTAAGACTGGAAAGAACCGCAGTGTTTAAAGAAGATAAACTAGCCGGCTATTTGGACCAAAAAGCGACCCGCGGACTGCTTTGGGTCTTGGGTGAAGTGCGGGGTGGAATTATTGTACTTGATCTACCGGAGACTGGGGGGAAAGTTGGTATCGAAATTTCGGGGGCTACGGCTAAAATTAGCGCGGCGGTGAAGGAGCGGCCGCTTAAGCTGCTGGTGGAGATTAATTTAGAGGCAATTTTGGGCGAGAAAACCATTAAACAAAACCTGGTTTCCCCAGAAAAAATCAGTTTTCAGGAAAAGTTAACAGAGGAGGCCATCAATAGTGAGGTTGAAGCGGCCTTGATCCAAGCGCGACAGTTGGGAGCTGATATTTTCGGCTTTGGTGCCTATTTACACCGGCACCACCCCAAGGAATGGAAAGGGCTGCAGCATGAATGGGAGAGGCATTTTCGGCAGTTAGAAGTGGCGATTAAGGCTAAAGCAACAATCTTGGAGGTTGGGCTGATTAAGCGACCGGCCGTTCCGTTCAGAGAATAAAGATCGATGGGAGTACTGATGGAAGAAGGTAAAATCTCAAGTTTTCAACTGACGAGACTGGTCATGAGTTTTATGATGGCTACGGGGCTCATTTTTCCGCCCCTACGGGGGGTGTGGCAAGATTCCTGGCTAACGCTCTTATTCGGTTTGGCGGGCGGGATTGTTTTTGCTTTAATCTATACTACCCTGTGCCTTCGTTTCCCCGGTCAAACCCTAATTGAGATTTATGAGACTGTTTTCGGGCCAATCATTGGAAAACTCTTTTCCGTGGCTTTTTTGTGGTATATCTTTTATCTCGGGGCGCAGGCGAGTGCGATTTTTATTACATTGCTCACGACCACTGTTTTCACGATGACGCCAAGGTATGTCTTCTCCATCACCTGGATCATTGTCAGCGTTTACCTCTGTAAAAAGGGGATTGAAGTGATCGCCAGGGTTAATGAACCGCTACTGTTGGTGACCGTCTTCCTGATCGTGGGGACCTTATTTTTGGTCCTCAACCTCTTTGACCCGGAAAATTTTTTGCCGCTGTGGAATATATCCCTCTCCGAGTTGCTGTGGGCGGGGTTCGGAACGATCACCTTTCCTTTCGGCCTAAATATTGTATTTGGCCTGATCCTTCCTTTTCTGCAGCAAAGAGAGCAGGGGCGGAGCGCAGTTATTAAGGGATTGGGCGGGGCGGCTTTGGTTTTGCTAATCAGCCTGCTGATCACAGTCGGGGTTTTGGGGGAAGTGGGCGAAATATTTCTCTTCCCGACTTACCAAGCCTTCCGCATGATCCAAATCGGACAGGTGCTCACCCGTTTGGAGCTAATTCCCACTTTAAACTTTTTGACGATGGGGTTTATCAAGGGTACGATCGCTCTGTACGCGGTCTCATTGGGTACGGCACAGCTCTGCAAACTCCTAACCTACCGGCCCCTGGTTTTCCCACTGGGTATTCTGATGCTGATCGCCGCCCATCAAAGCCACCCGAATATCGGCGTGAGTTTGGAGATGATCGAGCGGGTACAGCCCTTCTATGCGCTCCCCTTTCAACTGCTCCTGCCTTTATTAACCTTATTGGTAGCAGTGTTCCGGCGGCTACCGGTGAAAGAAGGTCAGACATGATTTTTTTAGTCCTGCTCGGTTTTGCCTGCATTGTCGCCATTGAGCTTCCGGTTTTGATCAAAGCTCAGTACCGACGCGAGTTAGTGGTTTTCACGATCCTCACGGGTGCTGCTTTCATCCTCAGTATCCTGCTGGCTTTGGGCGTAAAACTACCTTATATCGAGTTAGTATTAATAGAGACCTTTACGAAGTTGGGTTTAACAATTAAATGAGGATTTTGCTTACTGGGCGAAACTTTTTCAGGATGGAGGCGTCAAATTAAGGCGATACGTTTTACCTGCGTATTGACGCCAGTAAAAAACGGGGTGATTTGTTATGGGTAAAGTGAGAATAATAACGGATACGGCCTGCGATTTGCCCGTCGAGTTCTTAAAGGAACAAGGGATTAGAGTAGTCCCGATGACGATTAACTTTGCAGACCGTTCCTACGAAGATGGGTTTGACTTAAGCCGAGACGAGTTTTACCACTTATTGACCACTGCTGCTAAACTGCCGACGACGGCTCAGCCGACTCCTGGGGCCTTCGTCCGCGTCTTAAAAGAGGTAACGCAGGAAGGCGAAGAGGCAATTGCCATTACCATCTCGTCCGGAATGAGCGGAACCCATGAGAGCGCCTTGATGGCGAGGGAGGAATTAGAGCAGAAGGAACAGGTCACAGTCTTTGATTCCCGGACGGCTTCTTTAGGAGAAGGATTGTTGGTCTTGAAAGCCTGGGAGATGGCGGAGGCCGGCGCAGACCGGGCGGAAATCATCCGGGAATTAACAGAGATTCGGGCCCGACTCCTTTCGGTGTTTACCTTGGATACCCTGGAATACCTCCAGAAAGGGGGAAGGGTCAGTAAAGTGCAGGCGGTCGTGGGAGAGATTCTGAGTGTCAAACCCATCCTCGAAGTGGACCGGGAAGGACGGATTGTTCCCCGGGAGAAAGCACGGGGGCGGCGGCGTGCGTTGAAAAGACTCTTGGAGATCATGGCGGAGGAGGGGCGTGATCTAGCCAACCAATTGGTGACGATCGGTCACTCCCGTTGTCCAGAGGAAGCTGCGAGTTTTGCCGAGGAGATCAAACAACTCTACGGAGTAAAGCAGCTTAGAATCGAGGAGATCTCCTCAACAGTGGGGACGCATACCGGCCCCGGTTGCTTGGCAGTCTTTTTCCAAGGAGAGGCAGTTTCACCGACTGAAGGTTGACCATAAAATAAAGGATTCGGGGATGGTTCTCGCGAATTATATTGGGTAATACATATAGTTAAGGGTGGAAAGAGGTGTTCAGATGGGTGAAAGAATCATGTTTGATCCGAGGGCAGCCTTACCTTTTTTTCGCGAGGAGGAGCTAGCAGCTCTCGAACCGAGAGTAAAACAGATTCACCAACAGATTCACGCTAGAACCGGGGTTGGTAGCGACTTTTTGGGCTGGGTCGATTTACCCTTAACTTACAACCGAGAGGAACTTGCCGCTATTAAGAATGCTGCCGCGCAAATTAAAGAACAAGCTGAGGTAATGGTAGTGGCCGGGATTGGCGGTTCTTATCTGGGAGCACGGGCGGCCATCGAGATGCTGACACCGTATTTTTGCTCCGGGGCGGGAGAGACGGGGGCGTATCCGCAGGTGATCTTTGCCGGACATCATCTAAGTGGGACTTACCTCCAAGAATTACTCCACTATTTGGAGGATAAAGAATTTTGTCTGAATGTCATTTCGAAGTCCGGAACCACTACAGAAACAGCGGTGGCATTTCGTTTCTTAAGAAAACTGGCCGAGGAAAAATACGGAAAGAAAGGGGCTGCTTCTCGGATTTACGCCACCACGGACCGGCAGAAGGGAGCACTGCGCCGTATGGCGGAGGAGGCCGGGTATCAGACCTTCACCATCCCCGAAGACGTGGGCGGACGTTACTCTGTTTTGTCACCGGTGGGGCTCTTCCCGATGGCGGTGGCTGGTCTGGATATAGAGCAGATTCTGGCTGGAGCAGGTGAGGCTTATCAGGCTTGTTCGGTTGCGGAACCGGCTCTGAATGCCGCTTATCAGTATGCCCTCCTCCGTAATCTCTTCTATCAAAAGGGAAAGCTGGTCGAGTTGATGGTCAGTTATGAACCGGCTTTACATTATTTTACCGAATGGTGGAAACAGCTCTTCGGGGAGAGCGAGGGGAAAGAGGGGAAGGGGCTTTTCCCGGCCGCGGTTAATTTTACGTCTGATCTTCATTCTTTAGGCCAGTACCTTCAGGATGGACGGAGAATCTTCTTCGAGACTGTTTTACAAGTACTCCGGAGTAAATCAACACTGGCTTTGCCCGCAGAGGAGGAAAATCTGGACGGCTTGAATTATTTGGCTGGACGCCAGGTGGATGAGCTCAATGCCCAAGCCTTGCAAGGAACGCTCTTAGCACACCAAGACGGGGGTGTGCCGGTCTTGGTCCTTAGAATCCCGGAACTTTCTGCTTATTATTTTGGGTATCTGGTCTACTTTTTCGAGAAAGCCTGTGCGATGAGCGGGTATCTTTTAGGCGTGAACCCCTTTAACCAACCGGGGGTTGAGGAGTATAAGCAGAACCTCTTTGCCCTGCTGGGCAAGGCCGGTTACGAGGAACGGCGTCAGCGGATCTTAACCCGGCTAGATAATTTGGAGCACCATCATAAATAAATAAACAAAAACCCTTAAAGCAAACCGGCTTTAAGGGTTTTTTACTAAAAAATCCTAACTCTTTATTGTTTTCTGTTTTAACTCATGGCCCCTTAATTGAAAGGAGATCATCCGTTCAAACTCAGGTTTACTTTCAGTGACATCATCGCGAAAATGACTGCCACGGCTTTCCTTTCTGCTTAACGCTGCTTTGGCCATCACTAACGCGGTTTGAAGCATATTACGGCATTCTAAGGCGTGCCATAAATCCGCAGGGGAGTGAAGGGCAAAACCATCGGCTGTAGTCTGTTTAGTCAGCTCTTCAATTCCTTGAATTAACTTTGTTAAGCCCAGTTCATTTTTGACGATGAGATAATGAGTACTCATTAAATGCTGAATTTGCGCCTTAATCTGTGTCGGAAGGTATTTACCCTGAGGGTCGCCGATTTTTCTGACTGTTTCCAAACTGGAAGCATCGGGGGCTGGGGTTTTACGCTGGTTCTTGCTTAACTCAGCCGCTGCCCGACCAGCCCTTTTGCCAAAAACTTGGCAGCCAACAATCATATTTCCAC
>JAAYGU010000016.1 GCA_012727535.1 Bacillota bacterium
CAACCTAACTCTGTTTGCAGACTGGCGCCACCTTTTCGTTGCACTACATCCCACGCCATCAGGAGCCGACGGACCTCTCCCCCCAACAGCCCCAGAATTTTAATCTGGGGTTCTCCGGCCTCAACCATCCGGGTTAACTGCTGAAGTGCTCTTCCCGGTTTACCTTCAAAGATCCCATCGGTCAGCGCAAATACGTTAATCACCGAGGTTTCTCCCAACAATGAACCCCAGTCTTCCTGCGAAACCACTGTTTGTTCCCCGCCCAGAAAAGTCCGGAGTTTGATTAATTCATTATATAAACTCCATAGGGAAACACCTTTTGCTTCTAACAGTTGATTAACCTGCTCAGTGGAGAGCTGGAGCCCCAATTTTCGGGCTTCCTGCTGGACCCACCTCCTGGCCTCATAGACCTTCAAAACAGGACATTCGCAGATCTCAACCAGGGCGGACAGTTCTTTAGTAAATTTTTTACGCCGGTCAAGGTGGCGGGCGGTAAGAACGATATACACTCCGCTCGCCGGGTTCGCAAGAAGACGGAGAAAGGTGCTTTCCAGATTTGCTTTCATTTCTTCCACGCCTCTCAGGATAACCAGGCGGTTGGTGCTGAAAAAAGGGGGATTACCTAACCATTCCGTTAAAGATACCGGTTCTACGCTTTTTAACTCTTGATCCAAACAATTGTATTTTTCTTCTTCTGCTGTAAACAGAAGACGCTTAAGCGCAACAATCCCGGCCTGAACCCAGTATTCTTCCTCTCCGAGAAATAAAACCGGCCGTCGCAGGCTTTTCGCCCCATACTGCTCTAAACTACGGATAAAATCGTCGGCCTTCATTAGTTAACCCCTCTTTTCACCATAATTTTGGTTCGGCGGCCAATACGGCTGTTTTTTAAATAAGCGGTTAACCGCCCGTGTTGATCGGTGCGATAAACGACCGTTCCCCCGGCGGTTAAACGGGATAAGGTTGCCGGTGATGGGTGTCCGAAAGAATTCCCGGCACCCACACTAATCACTGCGATTTCCGGCGCCACCTGTGCCAGCCAATCCTCTCCGGTACTGGTACTACTCCCATGGTGTCCGACTTTCAACAGATTCGCCCGGAGCGATTCTCCATAGGCTCTGATCATCGTGGCTTCTCCCGCTTTTTCGACGTCTCCGGTCAGCAGGAGACGGATTCCTCCGTACCGTAATAATAAAACAAGCGAGTTATTGTTGAGCTCCGAATCCACCCCTTGGAGATATCCAGCCGGCGGATGAAGTACCACCCCGTCGACTGGTCCCAAGCGTAAGGTAGTCCCACGTACTCCCTCCCGGAGTGGTATCTTTCTTTCAAGCAATAATTCGAGGAACTTCCGGTAGAGATTGGTCGTATGCGGCATCCCACTGGTTAACACTTGGTCCACTTGGATCTGCCGGTCCTCTAGGAGACGAACCACCCCGCCCAGGTGATCCTCGTGCGGATGAGTGACGATTACCAAATCCAGACGGCGAATCCCCTGTTCTTGTAGGTATGGTTTAATCTCTTCAGTGTAACCCCGGGCTTCTCCCCCATCAATCAGCAGGTGATAACCTCCGGGAACCGTGATGAGGGCCGCATCCCCTTGTCCAACATCAAAAAAGACCACCCTGACCTGAGGCTGAGCAGCTTCGACCAGGAAATACCCGGTCGCCAGCAGGCCGATGAGGCCGAGGGTGAGTAAGAGATAAAAGAGCGGAATTCTTCTTCTTTTATTTATCGGGTTGACCTCCATTCCCCAAGTTAGTATCCCAATAATTACATAAAACGCTACAACTGTCATCCACGGCCAGGGGGGCAAGGAGATGTAACCCGGCCATTGGTCAAAGAGAGCAATCATCTTTAGGAAAAACTGAATGAGTAGGTTGTTACCGGCATTCAACAGCATTGCGGCAGGCAGGTAAACCACACCAATTAAAGCTGCGAGGAGGCCAAGCTGTACAGCGAAACCCCCAAGTGGTACCAGGATTAGGTTACTCAGGGGAGCAAGGAGTGAAAAACCACCGAACCATTTTATCGTTAAGGGCAAGACCATTAACTGCGCCGCACAAGAAAACAGGAGGGGTTTGAGGAAAAAGGAGAGCGACGAGCGCGCTACCACCTGTTCCCAGCGCGGATAGAGCATGATGATTCCGGTACAAGCCGCAAAAGAAAGCCAGAAACCAGGGGCAAAGATCTCCAGCGGACGTAGGAGCATAATGCCGCCGGCAGCGGCCACCAACCGCCAAGACGCCCTGGTCGGACGCTGCACCAACTCCCCGCCCAGGGCAAGGAGGGCCATGATTCCAGCTCTTAACACCGGGGCCCCGGCTCCGGCCATAAGTATAAAGAGGCTGATTACCGGGACGGCTAGCCCTGCTAAGAGCGGGTCCGGGAGGCGGAATATTTTGCCGATACCCCAAAATAAACCTAACCAAAATAAGAGATGCAGCCCGCTAACGGAGAGGAGATGGAGAATCCCCACCCGCTCAAAAGTGGAGACCGGCAAGTTGTCCTCACGTACGCCCAATAACATTCCATGCAAACCCGCGGCCGCCTCAGGGGTTAGGGTCTTTTCCCCCACCGCTAATAACTGCCGTCGTAACTGGTTGGCTAACCGCCAACATGGATTAACCTCCCCTGAACCGCAGAGCCGGGGTGTTCCTCGCACGAAAAATCCACAGGTAATCCGTGCCCTCGTCCAGGCCGTAACTTGCTTGGTTGGAGCGCCAAACCCCCTCCCGGTAAGATCCAACCTCTGACCATACTCATTTGTTTGCGGCGACTCGCTAAAAACTTCCCACTGCGGAAGGGGGGTCGTTGTTAGATCTTCGCCATTGAGCCGTTCGACTCGTAGGTAAAAACGCGAACCGTTCCGCCAGGGGGAGGGTGGCTTGGTCACCGTCCCAACGATCCTGATCAGCGGCGCTTGATTTTGGACCACCGCCCAGCCTTGGCTATAAATCCGTGCTTCCCGTGCCCCTAAAGAAAGTCCGAGTGCGAAAAAGAGGAGCATCCCCGTAAGCTTCGGTGCTTGGCGTGGACGCCGCCCCAAGAGTAAAACCAAAATAACCAGCAGAAAAAGATGGATTAAGGGAAGCCAGGACTCCGCATACCAACCAGTGATGATCCCACCACCAAGCAACAGCGTAAAGGAGAAGAGGGGCGGTGGTAAAGTCATGGTTTAATGGCTATGTACGGTTTGATCTTGGCGAGCGTTTTTTCCCCAATTCCTTTGATCGCAAGCAAATCCTCAACTTGTTCGAACTTTTTTACTTTCTCCCGGTACTCAATGATCCGGGAAGCCAGGACCGGGCCAATCCCCGGAATCGTCTGCAATTCCTCACTGGTAGCCGTATTTGGATCAATTAAGGCTACCGCTGCCTCCTCCGGAGCGGTCTCCGTATTTGCCGGTTTGAGGGCCATGTCTACCGGACCTACAAACGCTGGTTTCTCTCCCCGGCCGGGACCGACCTCGGCGGAGCGGATCCCCCGGCTTTGCCCGCTGGAGCTTCGTTCCTGCAGAAGCTGAGTCTCAAATTGAGCATCCGGCTCCGGCCCCGGCCAGGCTGAGCTCACCGGTGAAACCAGATGGATGGCTATTGGCCCTTGTCGCCAAGAACGGGACCAAAGACTTCCGGAGCCAAGCAAGATCGCTACAACCAGTAACAGCAGGACTCGGCGTTGTTGTTTGGAGAGTTCATTCATCACCGTCTCCACCCCCTATTGACCGGCCTGCACACAGGCCTATTCTTCGAAAAGTCAAGAGTGGGTCGCCGCTTACTTAGTGCCCGCTTTTACCCACACGGACAGATTCGGCTAGTAACAACATCTCCTGTGCGTGTTCCCGGGTGGTCGCGGTCACTTCCGCCCCACCCAGCATCCGGGCCAATTCCTCCACCCGTTCCTTTTGCTCCAAGGCCCGGACTTCAACATTTGTACGCTCCCCACGCGTTTTTTTCTCAATATAGAAATGCCGATCGGCCATACTGGCAATCTGTGGCAAATGAGTAACACAGATTACCTGGTGCGAAAGGCCCAATAAAAGCAGCTTCTCTGCGACAGCCTGCGCAGTCCGTCCACCGATCCCGGTGTCGATCTCGTCAAAGACCATTGTCGGAATTTGATCTTCTTCCGCCATGATCACCTTCAGTACCAACATCAGCCGGGAAAGCTCGCCGCCGGAAGCGATCTTAGCCAGCGGGCGCAAACCCTCTCCCGGGTTGGGCGCCACTAAGAACTGGACCTGGTCAATCCCATCTTTGGTTACCGCTACTTTTTCACTGTTGACCGGAATCCCATTCTCTTGATCAGCCGTCCGACTTATTTCTACTTGAAAGACGGTCTTCGCCATGTTGACCTCTGCTAATTCCTTACTGACGGTACTCTCCAGTTTCCTGGCAGTTACCTTCCGCAGCCCGGAGAGGGCTAACGCAGCCTGAGTCAGCTCTTCCTCCAGGGAGCGGAGTTTTTTCGTCAGGGTCTCGCGCCGCGCTGTCTGGTCTTCAATCGTCGCCAATTCTTCCCGGATTTTCGTAGCATACCGGAGAATCTCGGAGATGTCTTGTCCATATTTTCTTTTTAGTTTAGCAATCTCATCCAACCGTTCTTCAATCTGAGATAAAGCCTCCGGATTAAACTCAATCCGGTCCCGGTAGGTACGGACCTCTCTAGCAACCTCCTCAATCTGGCAAGCCGCCTGCTGCATGGTTTCCACCAAAGGCTGCAGGGTTGCATCGACCTCCGCGGCTTTCTCTAAAGCCTGCATTCCTTCCCCCAGCTTGTCCAGGACTGAACCCGGTTCATCCATTCCGTACAATTGTTGATAAGTTATGGAAGCGTTTTCATACAGCTTTTCAGCGGCCGCCAGAATCTCCCGCTCCCGCGTCAGGGTTTCTTCCTCGCCCGGTTGCAACCGAGCATTTTCGATCTCTTGCAACTGAAAAGAGATAAACTCGATCCGCTGGTTTTTCTCCTCTTCACTCATCACCAGTTCAGCTAATTCATCTTTCACCGCTTGCCACTGATGATAGAGCGTGGCTACTTTCTCCGCTTTCTGGGCCAAGGTTTCGCCGCCGAAGGAATCGAGGATCTGCCGCTGTGCCACCGTAGAAAGAAGGGATTGGTGTTCGTGTTGTCCGTGAATATCCATGAGAAAACGACCAATCCGGCTTAAAGTTAAGACGGTTACCGTCTGCCCGTTTACCCGGCAACGACCGCGCCCGCTCCGGTTGATCTCGCGGTGGATAATCAACAGACGATCATCACCAAGCACAATTCCCCACTCCTCCAGGAGGCGGAGGAGATCCGGACTGCTGTCCACTTCAAAAACCCCTTCGATCTGCGCTGCTTCAGCTCCGGCCCGCACTTGTTCCACCGAAGAACGCCCTCCAAGTAACAGACTGACGGAATCAATGATAATCGATTTCCCTGCGCCGGTCTCTCCGGTCAAAATATTAAATCCCCGTCCGAACTCTAAGCGCAGACAGTCGATGAGGGCGAAATTCTCGATGAAAAGCTCCCGCAGCATCGTTTTACCTCCTCAATTTATAGAGCCGGGCTAATACCTCTTCAACTTGTTCTTTTTTTCTGACAATCACTAAAATCGAATCATCCCCGGCAATCGTCCCCAACACCTCTTGCCATTCCAAGTCATCCAAAGCAGCCGCCACACCTTGTGCCGTCCCAGTGGTTGTCTTAATAATAATCAGGTTCTCACTGTAATCAATCCCAATGACGGCGTGTTCAAACATGCGCTCCGCCCGATTCAAGAGATCGGAAAAACTACGATCATTCGGCATTGAATAGCGGTAATTTCCATCCGGAGTCGGAACCTTAATCAAACCTAATTCCTTTATATCCCGGGACAGAGTAGCTTGGGTTACTCCCACACCTTCCTTTTTTAAGGCTTCGCCTAGCTCCTCCTGCGTTTCAATGCTCTTTTCTTTAATGATGTTTAAGATCAAGGCCTGCCGTCTTGCTTTCACTGGATCACCTCTCTTATAAGTGTCCTTGTTTGACCTTGTCGCGCAACAAACCATAAAAACTTTTTTCTTTGAACCGAATCAGCCTGGTTTTGTGTGGGGCGGTAAATATTTTAACTTTATCATCAGGGGCAATTAATAAACTTTCCTGCCCATCCGCCGTCAACATCACTTCTCGCGGTAAGGCCGTGAATTTTATCTCAACCACAGCATTACTCCCGATCACCAGTGGCCGGCCAAAGAAGGAATGGGCGCAGATCGGAGTGAGCACCAAGGCGGCCAGTTGTGGAGCAACAATCGGCCCCCCGGCCGATAAAGAATAAGCCGTCGAGCCAGTAGGAGTGGAGACGATTACGCCGTCCGCCGCCATGGCCGCTGTTAAATAATGATCAATTAGTATTTCGAACCTTAACATACGAGCAAAAACACCTTTGGTCAACACGATATCATTCAACCCGACCAAACTACTAACCTGTTTTCCATTCCGCTGCACCTCGGCACCGACCATAATCCGGTCTTCAATTTCAAATTGCCCGGCCCGCAATCGGTCCACAGCGAACTTCAGCTCTTTATCCTCTACTTCGGTTAAAAAGCCTAGATGTCCAAGGTTAATCCCAAAAATCGGTATCTCGCGGGGATAGATGAGACGCGAAAGCGAAAGTAAGGCACCGTCTCCTCCTAAAACCACTCCATAATCCATTTGCGCCAGTAAGTCTTGTTTGTCCAATCCCAAGTCTTCCCGGCCGATCCGGCGGGCGCGCTCTTGGTCCAGTGCCACTTTAAAATCAACCTCTTGCAACAGATCGATCAGTTCTTTCGCCACCTCAACAGCCCGCGGTTTCTTCAAGAGTGGAAATACACCAATCGTTTTCATCAGCACACCTCTGTCTATCCCTGTCTTTATATTTATTCATTAGATCTCCGGGAAATCCTGCATGAAGATTAGCAAGGAGACATACTTTTATACTACTAACCCCTTGTTTTAACAGCAGCTTAAACTCCTAAAATGGAGGAAATTCCTTGAAAACTGAGTTTCGTTCCCACCTTAAAAATTTGCTCATGTTAAGTTCATCAAATCTTTTACTGAAGGTTTATGGAGAAATCTACCGCATCTTTCTGATCCGACGGTTCGGGGCCGAACCTTTTGGTTTGGTCGGGATGGTTTTTCCGTTCTATCGGTTGCTGGTTATTTTGATCACGATGGGCTTACCTGCCGCCCTGGTCCGGCTGGTCGCGATCGAAAAAGCCCGTAATAATCCAGCTTGGATCCTTGAGGCCAAAAAAAAAGCCTCCTTTTTCGTCTCGATCCCGGCACTCATTATCGCTTTTTTCCTGTTTTTTTTCGCCAAACCCCTCGGTGCTTTGCTCTTTAATGACCCCCGAACCGGCATCCTTCTAAAGTGTTTAGCCTTAGCCCTTAATCTCAATTGTTTATGCCTACTTTACCGGGGATACTTTCATGGACTGAACCGGATCGCCCCCCTGGTCTGGTCGGAGGCTGCTGAAACAGTTGGGGAAAGTATTTTTGTCCTTTTTACCCTGTACACTACGGCTTTTTCGGGGGTGGAAAAGAGCGCACAAACCCTCGCCCAAGGATTTATCGTCGGGGAATTAACCTGTTTGCTGTTGCTCTGTCTTTATGATTACCTCTTCATCCGGCCCTCAATGAAGCGTCCCCCCCAACCGGTCGTTCCGGGGCGCATGCTATCGTGCCTGTTGAACTCCTCTTTTCCATTAATGGCCCAACAGTTGATTCTCTCTCTTTCCCGGATTGCCGACGGTATCCTCCTGCCCCAACTACTGAAAAAAGGGGGGCTTTCTCCTTCCCTAGCCGCCACAAAACTCGGTGAATACTGGGGAATGGCCACCCCTCTCCTCTTCTTTCCTTTGTTTTTATTCTCTCCGCTCTCCACAATTATCCTTCCGGCGACTGCTCAAGCCAGCATACGGCAGAATCTCTCTTTCTATCTGCGAAAGATCCGCCTTTTGGTCGGGGCTGCTCTAGTTTATGGGCTTGTTGCCGGCGGACTTTTACTCCGCTTGGGACCGGCCATCTCCTTCCTTTTCTATCAGACCACCGCGGCCGCCCAATATCTGCCGTTTCTCCTCCCGGCCCTCCCATTTATGGTCATCAACCAACTTTTAGCCCCAGTCGCTGAAGGGCTTGGCAAGCAAGGTTTTCTGCTCCGAGCTACTTTAGTTATGCTCCTCATTAAAACCGGTGTCGCCGCCGCTTTTGTCCCGTTACCAAATTTCGGTTTGGCCGGTGCCGCCTGGAGTGTTTCGCTCAGTCAAGCCCTCTATTGTTGCTTATTGCTCAGAGAAACCATCTTTTCTCCAAACATCACGGCGAAATGGTTCTTTTTATTCCATCCCAGGTATTTAACCAGTCGCGGCGTCACGGATCAGCACTCCTCGATGCTAAGATAATCCGCCCTGTCACGCTCGACGTTCGCTCAATAACCGGCCTTTGCTCTTCGCCGCTCGCCGCTGGTTGCTCGCCACTTGTGATAAAGATCACCTGCGTAAGCTTTTTCCCGGCCGGAGCTGAATGGTGTTTCTCTGTGGTTTGAATTTCTGGGCAAAGTATTCTTAGCGAAACGGAGATTGTTTTCCTCCTTTCACTTGTCCCAACTTTTGCTCGTGTAGGCAACGCCTACTATTTAAGTTCAAAGCAGAAGCCATGACAAACGGGCTAGAAAGAGTTAAGGCGGAGAATAACGTAAAATTAAAAAGGGGTGCCAACCAAACTGGATTGTCGGCACCCCTTCAATACTTAAAGAATCTTACTTAAGAACATCTTCGTCCGCTCGTTGACCGGGGAAGTAAAGAGTTCGAGCGGTGAGTTTTCCTCCACAATCACCCCGTCATCCATAAAGAGCACTCGGTCCGCCACTTCGCGGGCAAAACCCATCTCGTGCGTGACCACCACCATCGTCATTCCCTCGCGGCCTAAATCTTTCATCACATCCAGAACCTCATTAATCATCTCTGGATCTAAAGCTGAGGTTGGTTCGTCAAACAACATGACCTTCGGTTGCATCGCCAAAGCCCGGGCAATAGCAACCCGTTGTTGCTGACCCCCGGAGAGATTATCCGGGAAAGCTTCAGCTTTATCCAGCAAACCCACCTTTTTTAAAAGAGCACGGGCCCGCTCCTCCGCCTCGGCGCGCGGGAGGTTGCGAACTTTAACCGGGGCTAGGCAGATGTTGTCCAGAACATTCATATGTGGGAAGAGATTGAATTGTTGGAAAACCATCCCCACTTCCGCCCGGACTTTATTAATATCTGTCTCCTTCTTGTTGGTAATCTCCTGGCCGTCAATAAAGATCTGACCGCTGGTTGATTCTTCCAAAAAATTCAAACAACGTAGGAAGGTACTCTTCCCGGAACCACTCGGCCCGATCACGCAGATCACTTCTCCCTGTTTAATCTGGACGGACACACCTTTTAACACATGCAGACGGCCAAAGTGTTTATGCAAATTTCTAGTTTCAATCACCCTTCTTCAACTTCCTCTCCGTATAGTTCACCAGCTGTGTGATCGGCAGGGTCATAAAGAGAAACATAAAAGCCACTGCCGTCCAGATTTCAAACGAACGAAAGGTACGGCCCGAGATAAGGTAACCCTTACGGACCAACTCCTCCAAAGCGATAACAGAAACGATCGAAGAATCCTTCAACAAAGCGATAAATTCATTTCCCAAAGGCGGGATGATCCGTTTAAAGGTTTGTGGGATAATCACATAGGTCATTGCTTGCCCATAGGTCATGCCCAAAGAACGGGCCGCCTCCATCTGCCCTCGGCTAATCGATTGGATCCCCGCGCGGACAATCTCCGCGACATAGGCACCACTATTGACCGACATGGTAATAATGGCAGCCAGCATTGGGTCGATATGAGTCCCGATTAAAGCCGGGATGCCAAAATAAACCAGGTAAAGTTGGACCAGGAGGGGCGTTCCGCGAATAAAGTTAACATAGACCGAACTCAGACCGTAAATTAAGCGATTCTTAGCTACCCGTCCGATCCCAAAAAAAGTGCCAATTAAAATTCCCATTCCAACAGCGATACAGGTCAGGCGGATCGTTAATCCGGCTCCGGCCAGAAGCATGGGAAAGGATTGGACAATCACCTTCCAACTCCAGACATATTTCATTCCGCCCGCCCCTTTCTTTTGCTTTTCGTTCCGGGGTTCATTGCTCCGTTTTTCACTTCAACGCTTCCTCCAAATTTTCTCTCAATTGGTTAACTCTGTTGCCTTCATCATAAAACCGAAAAAGCAGCCCCCGGCTGCTATTCGGTTTATTTGTTTGCTTTAGTTTCCGAAGTATCTTTCGTAAATCTCGTCATATACACCTTTGCTTCTTAAAGAGACCAACGCAGCATTGATCTTTTCTAATAGTTCGGTATCACTTTTGCGTAGGGCAAAACCATATTCCTCAACTGTAAACGGCTCACCGGCCATCTGGTAAATCCCGGGCGTCGCTTTAAACTGTTCGCCGGCTACTCCCAGATCAATCACGACCGCCTCAACCCCGCCGTTCATTAACTCGAGAAAAGCATCGGGCGCGTTGTTGAAACGCCGGATCTCGGTAATCGCAATGCCTTCTTCCTCCATCATCTCCGTAGCTTTCAGATCACCGGTAGTATTCACCTGCACGGCAACTTTCTTCCCGGCCAGATCAGCAGGGGAAGTAATACTGTCGTCACCGGCGCGGACCACAATCACTTGACCGGCGTTGATATATGGGTCAGTAAAATTCACGACTTCTTGGCGTTCCTCAGTAATGGTCAGACCGGAAGCAATCACATTATAGTTTCCACTTAATAAGCCGGGAATAATCCCGTCCCAGGCCACGTTCTTAATCTCCACTTCCATCCCGAGCTCTTCGCCAATGGCTCGCATTAAATCAAGATCAAAACCCTTTAATTCACCGGTGATCTCATCAACATACTCAAAAGGAGCAAAGTCGGCACTCGAACCGACAACGATCTTCTCCGGCAGAGCTTTCTGGCCACGGGGCAGCACCAACAGAACAATCACTAAAACCGCAACTACAACAAGGCCAGTAAATAATAGCTTCTTTTTCATCCCAAACCCTCCGTTATGTACTAAAAAATATCGATTCCATTATAACTTAGTGCTCATAATTATGCAAGATGAGATGATATTTATTTTCTTCCTCTCGGTTTTCTCCGCCTGACTGGTCAACAAAGAAACCGGCTCCTGCCGGTAAAAAAGTATCTTACCCCACAGAGGGTTAAAAATCAACCTCGCCTAGGGGCACTTCAATGCGCTCCTCATTAGGCAGTTGAATAACTAAAGTCTCTTTTAACAGGTTTTGATCTACCACCACTGCCTTTTGCTCTTGATAGACCACATTACTCCCCACTGCCGGTAGACCGTTGGTGATCTCCCGGTAACTCTCCGATTCAAACTTCAGGCAACACATCAAGCGTCCACAGATCCCTGAAATTTTCGTCGGATTCAAAGAAAGGTTCTGTTCTTTAGCCATTTTAATGGAGACCGGGGCAAATTCTCCGAGAAAAGTAGCACAACATAACGAACGTCCACAGGGACCAAGCCCCCCCAGCATTTTGGCCTCATCACGAACGCCAATCTGGCGCAACTCGATCCGTGTACGAAAAACTGAAGCCAAATCTTTGACTAATTCCCGAAAATCAACCCGCCCATCAGCGGTGAAATAAAAGATGATTTTATTCCGGTCAAAAGTATATTCAACATCGATTAACTTCATTTCCAGCTTGTGTTGTTTAATCTTTTCCAGACAAATCTGAAAGGCTTTCGCCTCTTTCTCCTGGTTTTCCAGATACTGTTCCCGATCCTTCGGCGTTGCGACCCGGAGTACTTTTTTTAAAGGTGGGGTTATTGCCTCTTGGTCAACCTCTTTCGGCCCGATCTTAACCTTACCATATTCCAAACCCCGGGCAGTCTCGACAATTACCTCTTGTTCCAATTGCAGATCAAGCTCATTGGGATCAAAGTAATAGATCTTTCCTGCTCGTTTAAAACGTACACCTACTACTGTATATAATTGAGAAGAGTTTTTGGCCGCAGTCTCTTCCATTTCCTCTTCCCCCCTTCTTTCGTACTAACCTTCTACCTAGAAATACCTCTTACTGTTCTATTCTCATCGTTCGTCACTCATAGTGAATAACTACCTTGGCAAGCTTTTTCCCAGCCGGGGTGAATAGGGTTCGCCGCTGACTTGAATTTCTGGGCAAAGTATTCTTAGCGAAGCGGAGGTTGAAAGCGGGTCGAGCGGCCCCGGCGCGGATTCTATCCGGGACAACGATGATCATTATAGCAAAATGGTTGGTTAAAACCAAGCTCATTTAAGCCGAGCTCAATTTAAGTTTTCATAAATCGTTAAATATAAATCTTCAGTAATAAGCGGAGGTTGAGGTTGGCGGCCACTCGTTCCCGGGCGGTTTGCAGCGCCACCAACACCTGCGCTAGACCGGAATTAAGCGGCTGTTTTTGCCGAACCCCGGTAAGCAGTTGGTTCCGGTAATAGGACTGCAAGTCTCGTAGATACTCTTCTACCTGCTCCCGGTCTTTCTTGCTCAACGCTTCCGCCTGTTGGAAAAGCGAAACCAAATCCTTTCCTGTTAGTAAGAACTCTTCACGCTCCTCCGTCTCAAGCGGTGCCGGTTCATGCCACCCGAGATTGACCCGTTGCATCCGCGAACGGATCGTCGGTAAAAGTCCGAGTTCCTGTTCGGCCTGGGCTAAGAAATAGACTCCGGGGGGTGGTTCTTCCAAGGTTTTTAAGAACGCGTTGGCGGCCTCTTCCGTTAAAGTATGGAAGCGCTTAAAAAAATAAACCTTCCGGGATGATAAATAGGGGTGCAAATTGGTATCGTAACAAAGCGCCCGCACGTCGTCAAGTTTAATGCTTCCTCCCTCCGGCTCGATCACGCGAAAATCAGGATGATTCCCACTGGCCAGCAGGCGACAAGAGCGGCACTCGCCACAGGGTTGCTCGGTCGATAAACAAAGGAGAATCTGGACCAAAAAACGAATTGTTTCTTCGTTTTCCGGATCCTCTCCCCCGATGAACAGATAAGCATGGCTAAGTTTACGCGAACGAAAAACCCTTGCTAAGGCCTGCCGTCGCTGTGCATATAATTCTGCGTTCAAACCAATTCTCCTTATCGTGAGTGCCGTCACGGCCAGATCTTCTAATAGAATAATTGCCCGAAACACACTGAAATAATCGGTACTTGTTTCAATAATATAGATCGATTAATAATCCTCTAATCTCATCAATCTTCGCCATTACGTCAATCGCTTCTTTGTTCGTCTGTAATACGGTCGCGGTTAAATCCTCTAAAGCTTTGTTAATCTTTTCGACCACACAAAACACTCGCCGGTTGCCCCGCCGGTCCCAACGGCTCTCGCCCTTCATCCGGAAACTACCCCGCAAGGCATCTTTCAGGAAAGCACGGACAGCCTCCCGGTATAAACGCAGATTCTCTGTGCTCGGTTGGTCCAGAAGATGTTTGGCCCGCTCATCAACCCGGCTTAAAAGCTGTTCCCAACCCTCAGCCAGTTTCGCTTCCTGGTCCTTGAGCACTTGGGTAAAGCCGGTCCTTCCCCCGATCCCCGCAACTATTTCTCCCCGCTCGTTAACGGGCGGTGGTGTTTCGGCACCGATCCCTTTAATCCGCATAGCTCGACACTCTTTCCTTTAGATTTTTTCCAACGATTCAACTTTGATCGTAAAAACCGTCGCTCCGCCAACCTCAACCTCAACCGGGGTAGGAATATAGGTGCTAAGAGCCTGCTCCCCAGTTGCCACTGGACTGACCACCCGCTTACGGGTACGACAAACCTCTTTAATCACCGCAACCACTTCCGGTACAGCAGACTCTTGCTCAACCCCGATTAATAAGGTCGTATTCCCCTGGCGAAGAAACCCTCCAGTACTCGCTAGTTTAGTTGCACTATATCCTTTCTCCATCAATTTCGCCAATAACCGGTTGACATCCTGGTCCTGCACCACGGCGATAATCAGCAACTAAACCCCTCCTTCCTCATCTACAGTTCCCCAGGAGCGAATGGTACTTGTCGTAGAAAGTCTCCCAAATCAAACGGTGAACCTCATCGATTCTCAATCCGTTGCTATTAATCACACAGATCCGTTCTGGCTCTGCGGCGGCGATCCGCAGATAACCCTCCCGGACCTTTGCCTGAAAAGCAGAACCACGCGCTTCGATCCGGTCTTGCTGTCCCTGCGCCATTCGTTCCTGAATCCGCGCCCAACCCGTCTGGGGAGTTAAGTCTAATAAGAAAGTTAGATCCGGGACCAAACCGCCACTGGCAAATTGGTCGATCTGACGGATCTGCTCCAGATCATTACCGCTGGCATAACCCTGATAAGCAAGGGTAGAATCGGTAAAGCGTTCACAGATTACTACTTTTTGGTCCTCTAAAGCCGGCCGGATCACTTCGTCCACATGCTGAGCCCGGGCCGCCGCATAAAGCAAAATCTCCGCAACAGTAGAGAAATTAAGTCCTTCTTCATTAAGAAGCAACGCACGAATCTTCTCTGCTAGCCGGGTCCCCCCCGGTTCCCTGGTCAGGACCACCGGGACTTTTGCCTGCATCAATCGCTCTTTTAACAGCCGGGCTTGTGTGGATTTTCCGGTACCATCGACTCCTTCGAAAGTGATAAATAAAGCCTTCTTCATGTTTACTCCTCTTCTGTTTGGATTAGACCGGCTAGGCGGCGCGCCGCCATCTGTCTTCTTACGCACTGCTCACCTTCACTTGCCCGTTTTTAAGGCCCCGGACATAGCCACCTTGCTGCTGAAAAGCAGTAATCCATTCCACCATGGACGGAGTAATCTCCTCGCCCGGTACCCAGAGTGGGATCCCCGGGGGATACGCCGCCACCAATCCAGCAGCAACTCTCCCGGTGGCATCCGCTAAATTAAGATAAACACTAGGCTGATCTACGGCGGAGCGGGGTGTTTGTGCCAACGGGCGATTATTCCAAGGGGGTGGGCAAACCGCACTTTCTTCCCATGCTGATTCCGCGGTTCCAGCCAGGCTTTGCAGTGCCTTAGCCAGACGGAAAATCTCCCTCTTCTCCTGGGCGTAAGAGATAAAGAAATACAGATAATCGCGGTCCGCATACTCCGGTTGAATACGGTACCGTCGGCGCAGAACCGTCTCCGCCGCCAATCCCGACCACCCGGCGGGTGCCAGCGACAGAATTATTTTCGTCGGATCCAAACCATAACCGGCGGGAAGAACTACCGGCTCGATCAGCTCAAGTCCAGGTAACTCCTTAACCTGTTCACGCAGAATGCTTCCTAGCTTCGCCGCACGCCTAAACATCTTCCGCCCTTTAAAATACAATTGACGACGGGTCGAGTCCAAAGAAGCTAACAATAGATAGGAGGGGCTAGTTGAACTGAGAAGCTGCAAAGCTTCCTCTAATTGGGCCGGATAGGGGAAGTCCGGACCAATATGCAGCATTCCGGTCTGGGTCAAGGAACCCATCATTTTATGGACACCCCAGACCCACAGATCAGCACCTACACTACTGGCCTCCGCAATGCACGGGTCAATGTAACGCAGATAGCCACCATGCGCCTCATCCAGCAGCAAAGGGAGATGCTGCGCTTTACAAAGCGCCGCTATTTCCGCTA
Organism: Bacillota bacterium; assembly: GCA_012727535.1. Classification (GTDB taxonomy): domain Bacteria; phylum Bacillota; class UBA4882; order UBA10575; family UBA10575; genus JAAYGU01. The sequence goes on from JAAYGU010000016.1 coordinate 15,667, forward strand.
ATGGCCCGTAGATCCCGTGATAACCTGGGTTAGTCAGAAAGAGGCCGACTGCCCGCGGATAACGGCGCAGATAATCCTGCACCACTGCGGTTGAAGGTAAGCAGGGCAGCCCGGCAATCCAGGTGGGAGGGAGAAAGACCGGCTTTAAACCGGAGAGGATTAACCCATTCACCACCGAAAGGTGACAATTGCGGGCGACCAAGATTTCCTGGCCAGCTTCTCTCAACGCTAAACAGGCCGCCATCACCCCTATGCTGGCCCCGTTCACTAAAAAATAACTCTTTTGCGCACCAAACGCTTCCGCTGCCAACTCTTCCGCTTGCGTCTGGAGAAAATCCGGATCTTGTTCCAGATTAGCCCCCTTCAGCTCGGTAAGATCCAATCGCAAGAACCGGCCGCCCCAGCGGCGAAAGAGTTGTTCACAGCCCCGCCCGCCACGGTGTCCTGGTGTATGAAAGGCCGCTATTCCCTTTTTGGTATAAGCCAAAAAGTTTTCAAACAACGGCGCATCCTTTTGGCTGAAAGAGTAAGTCGACATGTGTCCTTTTTTCGACATGAACTTCTTGCTTTCCTCTTTTTGTCCAGTAGACGCCATCAAAAAACCCCTGGTTTTACCTTAAACCAGGGGACTTAACTTGGTCTCACCCATCTCGACCACAACGAGCGCAGGTGTGCCAACCAGTCGTGATAATCTTCATCCTCGCTCCGCAATTCTGTTATACGGCCTTCACAAGATGGACAAATCATCTCCCCGTGGATTTTCAATCCATCCATTGTTAACTGCCCGCAGAGGGAACAAGTAGTTTTTTCCTCCATCATCAACACCTCACCGGGATAATAATATTCCCGGTTCACTAATTCTGTGCTTATCTCACCGCTGATATTCTATAACCAAGTCTTTAAGAAACACAGGGAAATTAATCCGGGAAGACCCAAAAAACCACAGTATAAAGCGGTATAAAAATTTAAAGGCAGATGATAACCAGTAAAACGTGACAACAGGTTGAAGACCACCAGTAAAATAAGTCCGGTGCTACCTTTAAGGGCTAATTTCATAAACAACTGCAGAGGGGAGAGAATAAACTTCCCGCCAATCGCAATCAACAATAAAAGCAGGAAATATACAACTAGAACCTCTAAAGACACGCCAACCTCCTCCCTCGTCCGAGACCCCCATGGTTTTTGGCCTTGTAACGACCACGCCAAAACTGCTCTGGGCCATCTCAAAGTGTAAGTTTTTCTTGAAAATAACTTTCTTCACGGGCTTTCTTGAGAAGATAGACATAGCGTTTTTCGGCAGCGCCTAAAGTATAAATAGCATGGTCAATGAGATCTGGTTCCGTCACCGTATTAAAATAAGCCCTCGCTTCTTGCCATTCTTTCTTCGCTTCTTAAATTAGCCGACCGTATCTTTCCGCCAACGATCGTTGGGACAAACGGTTATTGCCCAGTAGCTGCTTTACCAGTTGCTCGAATAAATCCTTCTTGGCAAAAAACATTATTCTCCCTCCCTGTCCCTAGATAGTATTGTTCAGGGAGGGGATGTCTATACCTCGATTTTGGCAACTGAGGAAAATTTGCCCGTAAAATATTCCTCCTATTCCTCCTGCTCTTTGCCTTTCAACCAAAAGCCAAAGATCTTAACCCGTTTGGTCAGCAGATAACCGACGACCAACAGTAAAAGAGCGAGAAGAATGTAACCCCAGGGGAAACCCCGATGGCAGTTGATCGGATAGACAACCACTGGCTGGCCGTCCTTCCTAGGGAAGCTTAACTGCCGTTCTTGCGCATATTTCCCTTTCTCCGGTGCCAAGAGATCGAGTACACGGGGGGCCCCTTCCGCACCGCCGCCAAATACCCAATCCCCCGGTTCTTTTCTGACTTCCCGTAAAAACCCTGGACCAAATCCGTCGTAGGAACCGATCAACACATAGTACTTCCAGTCCTTTTGGGGGCGACCCATCAATTCCACTGGCACCGCCAGCCGAATCAGGTGGTGCTCCGGTAAGTACCCGGCCAACAGTGCAGTCGATTCCAAACCACCTTCTGGTGTTAGATAAGTGAGCCTGCTACTTTCCCATCCCACGCCCTCTAAACAATACTCCCAACCATATTGCGGGGGGAAGCTGACGCCTAGTTCTGGGTAGAGCGGCTCGGTTTTTCCACCCTTCGCCTTATCAATATAAATGTGGATCACCGGATGAATAAACCCTTCCGGCGCATTCCAGGGATTACTGATTCTCCTTACTTGCAGGTCAAAGTAGAGATTTTGTTCATCACCGGACACGCGGAATTTTAAAAGATCAAAGAGTCCTTCATATGGTTTAAAGGCTAAATTTTGCGGATAAAGATAACTTCCTGGTCCATAATCATCTCCCTCCGGATCAGTGGCTTCAAAATAAACAGTCGGCGCCTGACCCTTCCCGGCTGCTCCCATGCCCACCGGGGATATAGCCAAGCATAGAACAGTAAAAATCATGATCAATCTTAACATTGGCCTCACCATCCTCATCCTCAAATTATGCCTGTTTCAGGTAAACTATTCCATCTTTCCGGACAGGAGGGAGGCTGGTTTGCAGTTATAAAAGTTGCTTGGCCACTTCGACCGCGGCACCGGCATCGGGGGCATAGCCATCGGCGCCAATCCGTTCGGCATATTCTTGCGTAACCGGGGCTCCGCCAATCAACACTTTAACTTGGGCTCTGACCCCGGCGTCGACGAGGCGGTCAATAACCTCCTTCATCTTCGGCATGGTAGTTGTTAAGAGGGATGACATCCCTATAATTTGCGGTTGATGCTGGCGCCAAGCCTGGAGAAACCGTTCCGCCGAGACATCGGCCCCTAAATCAATCACTTTAAAGCCGGCGCCTTCCAGCATCATTGCCACCAGGTTTTTCCCGATATCATGATGATCCCCTTGCACTGTCCCGATCACCACCGACCCAACGTTATCCATGGGCTCTCCGGTGAGTAAAGGTTTTAAAACCGCCAGCCCCGACTGCATGACGCGCGCCGCCAACATAACCTCGGGCAGAAAAATCTCGTTCGCCTTGAACTTCTCTCCAACCTTCTCCATAGCCGGAATAAGTGCTTGCTTAATAATCTGCTGGGGAGCATCTCCCGCTTGTAAAGCAGCCTCGATTAATTCCTTGAGTTTTGTGGAATTGCCACTGAGTAAGACTTCGTTGTATAGTCCTTTTTCCACTTTTTTCTCCCCTTCCTCGTCTATTTTAAAGAATTGCCATTCTCCATCCAAAATCACGGTCGGCTTGATCTCTAGTCGCTTGAGAAATAGTCTTTAGGTAATTATGACCAATCCCTCAGCTCCTTGTCAACCGTAAACCGCCCGATTCTTTCCCATTTAATAGAAAAGCTTTACTTATGAATCCATTCTTATTCTACGCGAAAGCTCGGAATCCTGTATTAAACCAGCGTTTTATCAAGATTTCCGCCCGGATGGTTAATTCCCTTGCTTCCTTGGCAAACTAAGATCATCTGTTTTCCAATTAAAGTTTCATCTTGAGGAGGTAGAACAGGAGAGTGCCAAAGCAATCCGCCATTAAAACCACGGTTTGGATCTTAGCCGCTGTTCCGTTCATCATGGTTTTGGGTAATTCCATGTTAATCCCCGTTCTGCCCGCCATCCAAAAATCCTTACACCTTTCTCTCCTGCAGGCCGGACTGTTAATTACCGCCTTCTCCATTCCGGCCGGCCTAACCATTCCCTTCGCCGGTCTCCTCTCCGACCATGTCGGAAGAAAGATGGTGATGGCCCCGGCCTTAGTCGTCTACGGTACCGGTGGGCTCCTCGCCGGCCTGGCTGCTATCTTCATCGCCAAGCCCTATCCGTACATACTTGGTGCCCGCATCATCCAGGGAATCGGCGCCGGCGGCACCTACCAATTGGCGATGGCTCTCATCGGCGACCTGATTCAGGATCAAGAACGAGCACAAGTACTGGGGCTACTCGAAGCAGCTAATGGTTTGGGGAAAGTCGTTAGTCCTTTAGCCGGGGCAACCGTCGGTTTAATCTCCTGGTATATGCCGTTTTTTGTTTACGGCGCCTTATCTTTCCCCATCGCGGCCGCCATCTTCTGGGGGGCCAAGGAACCAAAAACAAAAAAAAGAGCCCAATCGCTCCAGGTTTATGCCCAAAATCTGCTGAAAATCCTCAAGGAAAAAGGGGTCAACCTTGGTGCCGCCTTTCTCTGTGGCGCCGCTGTGCTGTTTGCGCTCTTTGGTTTACTAAGTTTACTCTCCGATCTGTTAGAGAAAGAATTCCATTATGGTATTTTTCACCGCGGTTTAATTATTGCCATCCCCGTGCTGGTTATGGCGATTACCTCATATTGCTTGGGGATCCTCTTAAAACAGCAACTACTGAAGATCATGAAATGGACGATCATTGGCGGCCTCGTCTTGGTGGCCTTAGGCCTATTCCTCTTTACCATCACCGACGGGGTGTTCCTGAAAGTCCTATGCTCCTCGTTAATAGGCTTAGGAACCGGTTCGGTCCTTCCCTCCCTGAATACGTTGATTACATCGTCAGCGCCCACCAGCGAACGGGGGTTGGTTACCTGTTTATACGGGACAGTAAGGTTTTTTGGCGTGGCAATTGGCCCACCGGTTTTCGGTCTTACTTCCAAGTTCGGCCAGGCGCTCATCTTCTGGTCAACCGTTGGTCTTGTCGCGGCCATAAGTGTTATCGCGCTCTTCTTTATTCATCCTAACAAAGTCTTACCTGACTCCTTGAAAGGTGGTGTCGACAAAAAATCCCCAAAAAACGAATAAAGATGCCGCTTTAGGGTAGAACTTAAATAAATTAGTAAAAAGGAGGTTGAGACGATGGATCGACTGGCGTTAATTCTGGTTATTATCGGCGCCTTAAATTGGCTGTTAGTGGGTTTGTTCCAGATGGACCTGGTCGCCAGTATTTTTGGCGGGGCAGATTCGATGCTCAGCCGGATCGTGTACTCTCTGGTCGGACTGGCCGGGCTCTACTGTATCACGCTTCTTTTCCGGGAGCGAACTAAAGTAGAATAGGACCATAGCAAAATTTTTGTGGCCTTTAGCCATTCATACCGGTGGCTACATAAGTACCGGGTGAATGAGAAAGGCCTTTCTAATAATAAAAAAAGCGGTAATACTCTCCCAGATCCGAAGGCCTTGCTTTCGGATTTGCTCAATATAAGGACATTTCCTTTTTTGATGCTTTTAAGACCGGAGGTGAACACAATTATTATGTTTAGGCAAGCCTGGATATGCTATAATTTGAAGAGGCAGATCATGCTTCCTCTGATTGTTTTTACCAAGCGCATAGGAGGTTTATGATGAAGAAATACCGTCATCCCTTTTTCCGAATAGTCCTCATTCTTTGTCTGTTTCTTTCTCTCCCTGGAACAGCAGCTCAAGCCCAAAGCACCGACCCCTTGCGTTTGCAAGTCGAAGCAGCGATTCTCGTCGATGGAAACAGCGGCAAAATTCTCTATGAAAAGAATGCCGAGCAACCATTAGCTTTGGCCAGTATGACGAAGATCCTCACCGAATATCTAATCTTAGAACAGATCAAAGAAAAGAAGCTTACTTGGGAGCAGACTACCACGATCAGTGATTATGCCTATCGCATCTCCCAAAATCTCCAGCTTTCCAATGTACCACTCCGTGCCGGCCAGGCGTATACTGTCCGAGAACTTTACGAAGCCGTAGCGATCTACTCGGCGAACGGGGCTACCATCGCCCTAGCTGAACTAGTGGCCGGTAGTGAAACAGAGTTTGTCCGCCTGATGAATGAAAAAGCCCAAGCCTTTGGGATGAGAAATTGCAAATTCGTCAACTCAACCGGATTAAATAATAAAGATTTACTTGGCTTGCACCCAGCGGGAGACGCCCAGCAAGAAAATTTTGCCTCAGCTAAAGATACTGCAATTATGGCTTTCCGTCTGATCAAAGACTTTCCAGAAGCCCTTACCATCGCAAGTACGCCGCGGAAGATCTTTCGCGCTGGAACCAGCGATGCGATTAGGATGGATAATTGGAACTGGATGCTCCCCGAGCTCGTCTATGGTTATGAGGGAATCGATGGATTAAAGACTGGTTCGACCAACCTCGCTGGCTATTGTTTTACCGCCACGGGCGAAAGGAACGGTACCAGGCTCATCTCAGTTGTGATGAAAGGCCGCTCCTACGCCGCCCGTTTCCAGGAGACAAAAAAACTGCTGGATTATGGGTTCAATAATTATGAAACCAAGGAACTCTTTCCGCGTGGTTACCAAGCACCGGAAACTATGGAAATCCCCGTCCAAAAAGGAAGAGAAACCAGAGTCCCCATCGCGACGGGAGAGCCCCTCACCATCTTAGTCCGGCGCGGGCAGGAAAGTCGGTACCAACCAGTCGTACAGCTAGATCGGCCCAAGATCATCGCGCCGGTAGCAGAGGGCGCTCCGGTCGGCAATTTGACCGCCCGCTACGAAGGAGAGCAGGCTGAGTATCTAACCCCTGATGGTCCAAGCTTCGAAGAAGTTCCTTTAGTAACCACTCAGGAGGTGAAGAAGGCGGGATTTTTTAGACTAATCTATTATCAGATCATTGCCTTCTTCTCCTGGCTGGGAAGAAAAATCGGCGGTCTCTTTTCATAAAAAAAATGGCCCTACGGCCATTTTTTTTATACCCAGCGGTCAAGAACCGCAGCAATCCGGTTCTTCGGAAGGGCTCCGTTAATTTGGTCAACCACTTCTCCATTCTTAAAGATCAGCATGGTAGGAATGGTTAAGATATTATACTTGCTACTGGACTCCGGATTCTCATCGGTATTCAGCTTTCCGACTTTTGCTTTGCCTTGGTATTCCTCGGCAATCTCCTCAATGAAAGGGGCAACCATTTGGCAAGGCCCGCACCAGGGTGCCCAAAAGTCAACCAGCACCACTCCGTTATAATCCAGAACCTCTGCCTGAAAATTACTGTCGGTAAAGGTTAAAGCCATGAATCTTACCTCCTCTTTAATAGAATTTCTTAAAGACCTCGGCAAACTTTTCCATCGCTTGTTCCGGGCTTCTTCCCTTGACCAGTTCCTGGACGACACAGGAAGATAACTGATAGCTAAGGATAGTCATTGCCACTTGGACCACAGCCGACTTCACAGCAGACACCTGAAAGACAATCTCCTGACAGGAACGCTCTTCGTCGATCATTCTTTGTAAGCCGCGTACCTGTCCCTCAATCCGCCGCAGTCGCTTAATCAGGTCATTTTTAATCTCTGCGGACAGTTTTCCATTCTGAATATCAAGGTCTCCCATCCTCTGTCCTCCTTACCATACCCCCTATGGTATATATCATACAACATGCCATCTCTTTTGTCAAGGCGTTCTTAGGAAAATTCGGCCAACCAAGCGCCACCACTCCATCCGGCTTCACCGTCCTAGCTACGTCAGTAACGGCCGGCCACCGGTAAACGCGCCCGCCGGTGGAGGGGATTACTGATCACTCTTATTCCCGGCAAGGCCAGCCGCCGCTTATACTCGGAACGGTGGACCGCCTGTATTACCCAATTAACCATTTCCGCTGCAAACCCCCGCGCCATGATTTCGTCGGGTGAAAGGTTCTCTACCGTATAAAGATGTAAAATTTGGTCCAGAAGAGGGTAGGGGGGGAGCGTATCCTGGTCAAGCTGATCCGGACGCAGTTCCGCCGACGGCGCCTTGTTGATGATCTTTGCCGGGATGAGCTCCCGGTCTTGATTGATTTCGGCGGCTAATTCATAGACTAAAGATTTAGTAAGATCATTGAGCACGCTCAATCCGCCGCTCATATCCGCCCCATAAAGAGTGCAGTAGCCGACGAGCAATTCACTGAGGTTACCCGCCGTCAATACCAGGTAGCCAAATTTGTTCGAATAGGCCATCAGAATATTCGTCCGGATCCGGGCTTGCAAGTTTTCCTCAGTGAGCCCGATCGCCTCTGGCACCTCGGACCAATGGTGGTAGAGCAGATTTAGTGTTTCCTGATAGAGCGGGGAGATGGGAACCACTTCAAATCTGACACCTAGCCTCTTGGCTAGTTGAGCAGCATCCTCCACACTGGCGGAGGGAGAGTAAGGTGAAGGCAGAGCAAGAGCCAACACGTTTTCGCTCCCCAACGCCTCGGCAGCCAAACAACAGCCCACTGCTGAGTCGATCCCGCCGGAAAGGCCAAGCACGGCCCGGCAAAACCCGGTTTTGCGGCAATAATCTTTGATCCCAAGCACTAAGGCATCGTGCACTGCGTTGATCGCCGGTTGCAGCCGGTAATCGGCTTGGGGGGTTAAGGTCGCCGGATCAACCGTGATGGTGTATTCTTGAAAGGAGGGCGCCAACAGTAACGGCTCCCCCTGCGCATTAAAAAGCATACTTTGACCATGAAAAACCAGTTCATCATTTGCTCCAACCTGATTGACCAGGAGCAGTGGGGTTTGAAGAAGACGCGCCCGCTCGGCAGCTAAAGAATATAGTTTTTCCACCCCACCCATATAGAAGGGGAAAGCGGCTATATTGATGATTAAATCCGCTTGACCTGTTAATTGGGAGAGGGAATAACCGGGGGAGGGTACTCTCTCGGAGGCCGCCGGGGGCGCTCCCGACCACAGGTCTTCCCCGATCATAATGGCCAGGGTCGAATCTTTAAATTGCACTGTGGAGAATTGGGCAGCCGGTTGAAAATAGGCGGTTTCATCAAACAAATCATAAGCGGGCAGCGCCGCTTTATCCTGTGTAAAGTGGACGCCCCCGCGGTAAATCAGGACCGCCGAATTATAAAGAACTCGGCGGTCATCGCCTTCCCCCGACCGAGGAATGCCTACCAGAATTCCCGTTTGCGGGTAATAGGTGGAGAAGTCGACCAACTCCCGCAAAGCCCTGGTGAGTCTCTGCCGAAACCATTCTTTGGTTAGGAGATCAAGCGGTGGATAGCCCGACAGAAAGAGTTCGGGTAGCACAATCAGATCGGAGTTCCCTGCCTCTTGGGCCAGGAGTTTCCGGATTCGTTCGCTATTACCTTCTACGTCGCCTACCACTGGGTTTAATTGCCCTATTGTGATCTTCATCGCGCTCCCCTTTCTCTATCTGTTACTGCCCTATCCGGCCCTGTAAAAAAGCTCCCAATTTAGTATCTGTCAGAAGGATATGATTTCTTAACCAGTCGACCACAATTTTGTTGGTGGTTACTACCAAATGGATTCCGGCCCCTTCTTGCTCAAATTTCCGTTTTAGATCCATAAAATTCTCGACAAAATGCTGGTGCTGTTTCCGGTGGGCTAAATACTCCGGATAGGCATATTTAATCATTACCTCTTCTTCGGAGCCAAAATGCACCTGGACGTATTCCTCTAAAAAGTTGAGGATCTCCGCCACCTTTTCTTTTCCTTGCCCTTCATTGCAGGCTTGCAGCAGTGAGTTGATTCGCCGAAAAAGTTCTTGGTGTTGCTGATCTATCAGCGGAACTCCCACCGCATACTCGCTTGTCCAGACAATCGACACGGCTATATTCCTCCCTTCCTTCGGCTTCCTGCGTTATCCTTTGCTTTAAATACAATATATTGCCCACCGAAACTATTGTGGCTGTTATGCTGCTTTTAGGCGGTAGGCAATCATCAGCAAAAAGCTATATTGTATCCGACTCTTCGCAGGCAACACAGAAAGCTTACTTCTATCCGGTTTTTTATTATTGATCCATTCTTGCCGAAGTGGAAAAACCCTCTCTGGAAGGAAGATTTTTACCTGGGAAAATGTTATTTCTTTTTCTTATGTTAAAAAGTGGGCACAGACACTTCCGTACCCACTGTAGCAGACTAAATTAAACGAACGTACCGGCAGGATGACCCGTTCCGGCCTTCAAGCCGTTCCACCAGCTGATGAAGGGATAATTAATAATTGGATTGGTTCAACGGCGTCCTCTTCTTAAGTCATGAAAACGTTCCAAAGCCAAGTCCGCCAGGCGTTCTATTAAAGTAGAATAAGATAACCCAGAGGCCTCCCAGAGCTTTGGATACATACTAATCTTGGTGAAGCCGGGGATCGTATTAATTTCATTCACGAGCACCCGACCATCTTTACGTAAAACAAAAAAATCAACCCGCGCCATCCCAGCACAATCGATGGCTTTAAAAGCTTTAATCGCCAGCTCCTGAACCTCTGCTGTTTGCTGCGGAGTGATCGACGCAGGGATAACTAGCTTCGCCTCATTTTTTACGTACTTATCCTCATAGTCGTAAAACTCAGCACCAGCAATGATCTCCCCCGGAATGGACGCTTCCGGTTGGTCATTACCCAGCACTGCACATTCCACTTCCTGGCCATCCAAAAAGGCCTCCACGATGAGCTTTCGGTCGTAAAGAGCTGCTAAATCAAGCGCTTTTTTTAGCCCTTTGCGGTCATGGGCTTTCGAGATTCCAACACTCGACCCCATATTCGCCGGTTTGACAAAACAAGGATAGCCCAGGTTTGCTTCAACGGCCTCGATCACACTTTGTGGTCCGGTTTCCCACTCTTTTCGGAGAAAGACCTGATAGTCACCGACCGGCAAACCCTGCTGGCAGAAGAGTGCCTTCATCAAAGCCTTGTCCATCCCGAGAGCCGAAGCAGCAATTCCCCCTCCGATATAGGGAATCCCCGCCAGTTCAAGCAAACCTTGAATGGTTCCGTCTTCCCCCATCGGACCGTGGAGGAGCGGGAAGACCAGATTCACCTTTTCTTTCAGCTCCCCCAATATAAACCCAGACGGGTTTTCTAACAATTTATAATCAACCTCTTGGGGGGGAGGAGTTACTTCTAGTTGCCCAGTCTCCACTAGAGCTTCGGGGGAAAGTCCGGGAATCCACTGCCCGTCCTTAGTAATACCGATCGGAAAAACTTCCATCTTTCCCGCCACCGCTTTGAGTACCGACGATGCGGACATGACGGAGACTTCGTGTTCTCCCGACTGTCCGCCGTAGATCAAGGCTATCCTCAAGCCCATTTATCTTCGCCTCCCTTTGCTTGTTGCCCAAACAACCATTTTTATTATGACATAAAACGGGAAAGGAAAAAAGGACCACAGATCAGGGTTTAGGGGCTACTCTGTGGTTAATAGTTAGTATATTGGGCCAGCGGCCTAAAGGTACCGTTCTAAGGAAGATATTTCATCGGATCATCAGGGGCACCCTGCACCCGCACCTCAAAATGCAGGTGTGGGCCGGTACTCAACCCTGTATTCCCCGAGTAGGCGATGACCTGTCCCTTTGTCACCATCTCGCCTTCTTTAACCAGGAGCCGTGAGTTATGAGCATAAGCAGTTGAAAGCCCATTCCCATGATCAAGGGCGATGAAATAACCGTACCCCCCGTTCCACTGGCTCATGAGCACTCTCCCACTATCAGCTGCTTTGACCGGTGTACCGGTGGGTATGGTAATATCTATTCCACTATGGAATCGGTTCTTCTTTAGAATCGGGTGAAACCGCAGCCCAAAGCGCGAACTGATCCGTCCCTGGACCGGCCAGATCATTGTTCCGGTGCCGAGCGCCCCTTCTTCCCGCTGCCGACGTTTAAGCTCCTCCTCAATCCGCCGGGAGGTCTCCTCCAATTCGTCCAGGGCTCTCTCCAGGGAGCGACGGTCCGCCTGCACCCTTTTTAACTGCTCTTCGGTCTGCTTAACCAGCACCGCTTGTTGCCGCCGTTGCTGCTCAGCTGCCCTCAACAGCTTTGTATAAGATAAACGCTCTTGCTCGAGTTCCCGTTTTTTACTCTGATAGGCCCTTTGTTCCGAGGCAACCTTTGCTTGGAGCGCGGAGACTTCCTCCATTAACCGCCGATCGGAACGTAGGAAATATGCAAGCATTTCGAATCTACTGACCAAGTCGGAAAAGTTCTCGGCGGCCACCAGCATTTCCAGATAACTCATCGGCCCCAGCTTATAAGCGGCCGTTAAACGTCGGTTATACTTCTCTTTTCTGCTTTGCAGGAGGCGGGTCAACCGGTCCAACTCCTGTTGGCAGGCGGCCAGTTCTTTCTCTAAGCGCGTAATCCCCTGTTGAGTGGTGCTGATTTTGGCCTCCAGCGTTTCCAACTCCCGTTCGATCCGCGCCAGCTCTTGTTGGGAGGCTAAAAGAGAACTGAGTACGGACTTTTCCTGCTGGGTAGTGGATGTCAGCTGCCGTTTGGTGCTTTCGATTAACCGGTTAATCTCCTTTAGATCCTCCACCTCACCGGCGTTTAAAGGTTGAAGAGCTGTGAAAAACAGGATTAGAACCGGAAGCCACTGCTGCATAACTTTTTTCCACCACTTATTCATGGATTTTCATCCTTTATCCGACTTTCGTTATTTCTTTATTTACTTCGCTTCTCTCCCCGGTTCTCCTCCAGATTTTCGGCGCTTTTTTGACTCTTCCAGCCGCCTCTGCTCTTTGCTCTTTCCCCGGAGGCCGCCTCCTGCTGCTTTACTGCCCAGCCGGCTCCCCACACCATTTGATCCCTAAATACTCAGCCAGATCACGATTTGTCGAGGAAAGATCCGTTTTAGTCACTGCTTTTAAGTGACTGCGGCCCAGACATAAAGCGGTAATCTGCATCTCCTGGAGCGAAGCCTTTAAAAAATTGGCCAGGTTCTGCGCTGCTTGGGGAATATTCAGTTTATCCTTTTGTTTCCCCTGATAAAAAATGAGCTCGGTCGGCGGCTCCCAGGGAAGTACCTTGGCTCCTTGCGTATGGACTAACGCCAGCAAAGCAATGGTCCCGATAAAGACAGCATCAGCACCTAAGGCCAGCGCTCTTAAGAAATCCATCCCTGAATATAAGCCCCCACCCACCAGTAGTGAGATTTTATCCCGTAAACCCTTTTGCTCCAGAAACTTACGGGCCCGCTCCACCGCATACAAGGTTGGGATCCCCAATCCATCTAAAGCAGAAGCCAACCCACCGTGTGTCCCGCCTTCCATGCCGTCGATGGCAATGTAATCTGGGCTAGCGCGCACTAGGATCTCCAACTCTTTTTCTAGCCATTGGGTTGCCCCCAGCTTTATGCCAATCGGAACGCCGCCAGTCTTTTTTCTTAGGTTTTCCACCAAAGCCCGCAGTTCCCGCCCATCTTCCACCTCAAGCAAGCGTGGAGGGATAACCGCCTTTTCTCCAGGCCCGACCCCTAACAAACTGCGAAGCTTTGGGTTCCGGGCTAGTCGTTGGGGTGGGATTTCGGCTGGCGCCGGCCCCCATAATCCCTGCCCCAGTTGGATTTCGATCGCATCCCCTTCATTCAGCACTTCCAGGTCTTTGGCCCAACTTCCCCGCGAATACTGAATAATCAGTTTCTCCGCGATGCTACGTTCCGCCGGTAAAAAAGGCCCGTTTCCTGTGTTCGCGGCCGTCCCCGTCATGGTCGCCGCCATGGCCAAGGCCTGTTTGGTCTGGGCACTTAAAGCGGTACCATAAGCCATTCCCCCAATTAAAATGGGTAGTTTAAGTTTCAATGGGTAACGTGCCCGCGGGCCGATCACAACGTCACTTTCTACTGTATTGTAATCCAGGAGCGGCAAACGATGAAGGTAGACTGGGTTAAATAACAGATCATTCCAGGGCGAGAGGATAACCCGGCGGCCGAAAGGGCGGGCCGGCGGTTGGCCGTGCGCCGAACGCAGTTCAGTCTCGAGTAAACGCCCAAGGCCAACCATTTTCATGATGTTATAGGTTTCAAAGAGATTGGTCCAGTACGGCTCCGTAGTCAGCTTTGTATAGACGAAGCCAAAGATCACTTTAAAGATTCCCCGCGCCCCGAGGGCTAAAAGAATAAGGACGACAGCAGCCCCTGTAATCGTCGCCAGAACACCTAGTGTAAAATCTTCCATCTACTTCCCCCCTCGTTGGTTTAGCTCATCAAGAGTATTCTAACCATTTTTCCCATTTATAACCATCATTGCCGGCGAATCCCCTCATTCTGATTTTCTTCCAGAATTGGCTTTTCCTCTAATTCCCACTAGGATTCTCCAGTTCTGTCAAGAATTATGCCTTAAACAGGTCGTCCATCATCGTTCTATATCCACTCTGCTTCACACCTTGATTGGCCGTCGACGACCCAACGACCAACTTAAGGGGAGTGTGTCAATGCAACAGAAAAGAAAAATTACACGAAAGGTGCCTTTCTTATTAGTACTTCTGCTCATCTTGTTACCTGGTGTACTTTACGCGCAAAGCTATCAAGTAAAGCCGGGAGATTCTTTGTATCTCATTTCACGCCGTTATAACCTGCCACTTTCTACTCTCAAAGCCAGTAACAATCTGACCAGTGATTACATTTATCCCGGGCAGACTTTAATGATCCCCGCTCGTTATACGGTACGCCCTGGTGATACTCTGTATCTAATTGCCACCCGTAACTCGATTTCTTTATCCGCCTTAAGAACGGCTAATAATATTTGGCATAACGAACTCTGGATTGGACAGACCCTTTATCTTCCGACTGCCGGTGGAGGGTCCCCCAGCCATAGCGGCGGAAACGTTTATACCGTCCGTAATTATGATACTCTTTATTTGATCGCGCAAAGAAACGGGACAAGCGTGCAAGCGATTAAAGCAGCTAATGGTCTCGCTTCCAATACGATTTATCCCGGGCAGAAACTGATTATTCCCGGTCCAGGCACCGGTCCCTCCTCGCCCGGTGGTAGTGGCAACAACGGTAGTCCCGGAAATAACAGTGGTAAGTTTAATCTTACCTCCACCGAAATCGAACAACTGGCTAAGTTAGTCCGGGCGGAAGCCGAAGGTGAACCTTTTACCGGACAGGTTGCGGTTGCCGCCTCAGTCCTCAACCGGTTGAACGATCCTCGCTACCCTAATTCAATTACGGAGATCATTTACCAGGTTGATCAAGGGCGCTATTATCAATACAGTCCAGTTATGGACGGTCGGATCAACCTTCCGGCTACCGAATCAGCACGTAAAGCCGTCCAAGCCGCCCTTAGTGGACAAGATCCTTCTTACGGCGCGATCGGATTCTACAACCCAAGGAAAACCACTAATGCTTGGGTAAGATCTCAACCGATCACGGCGACCATCGGTCAACATGTTTTCTTTAAGAACTAGCCAAAACGAACCCTTCCCACTACACAACAGGCCCTCGGTTTCTGATGAAACCGAGGGCCTGTCTTTTTCTCCACTTCGAAAAATTAATCCGTCGCTAGCTACTCGTCACTCGTTAACTCGTTAGCAGTCACCCATAGTGAATGACAACCTCGACAAGTCTTTATCGAGTCGGGGCAGAAGGAATAAAGCTCTGATTAAGAAACTCTTCCACCGGCGTCTCCTGCGCGATCAATCCTAACTCCCACATTAAACGCTGCGACGCGGCCCAACTCTCCGGCGCGGACCGGCCCAGACCATATTCCCTCGTATAATCATTCTCCCATAAAGCCATCGATGCTTTAAGCACTTCCCGTTCCTGTTCCATCTGTTCTGCACCCAGTTCCGTCAGGTGTTTTAGACAAATGGCAAAGGCCTCATCCGGATGGGCTAGAGCATATTCGATCCCTTTCAAACTTGCCCGGACTAATTTAGCAACCTGCTCCGGCTCGTTAGCGACCTTCACTTCCCCGGTAATTAGCCCATGCCCGACCAGGGAGAAATAATCTTCCGATTTAAGTTGGGTTACTTCCTCGCCCATGGCTTTCAATTTAATCGGCTCATTGTTGGAAAAACCGACGACCGCATCGACTTTATCTTCCAGCAGTGAAGAAATCTGGGTGTAGCCAATATCGACCAACTCCACTTCTTCCTCTGCAATACCGGCCTGTTTTAAAATGGCTTTCACAGCCATTAAATTGGTACCGTACAAGGGCAAGCCAATCTTTTTACCCTTGAGATCTTGGGCTGTTTTTATTCCGGATTCAGCTTTAGCAATGATCGAGGGCGGAAATTCCGCATACAAACTCAACAGATAAACAACTGGAATGCCTTGAGCCCGGGCAATCAGGACTTGATCACCGCCGGCAATCGCAAAATCCATTTTTCCGGCTGCCACCAGCTGCAGGGCATCAATATCCATCCGGTAGTCAAAGACTACCTCCAATCCTTCCTCCCGGAAAACCCCCTTCTCCTCCGCCACATACCAGGGGGCAAATTG
>JAAYGU010000017.1 GCA_012727535.1 Bacillota bacterium
GGACTAGAGAGCTGGTTTATATCTACGGAGGGGTCCGCAAAGGTTATTGCTTGGTGAAACCATCCGATTTAAGTGTTAAGTTGCAGCCAGGAGACCGGATCTTAACTTCTGAATCAAGTTTGTATTTTCCGAAGAATATTTTGATCGGAACCATTGTTGAAGTACAAGAATCAGAAGATGGTTATGAACAGCAAGCCTACCTTAAACCGGCGACTAATTTTAGCCGCTTAGAAGCGGTTTATGTGGTGATTGAGAAGTGACCGCGAGGAGGGTAAACGGCTTGTTGACCTGGAAAATATTAGGATTAATCATTATCCCGCTTACTTTACAGACTTCGGTCTTTCCCCAGATCTCATATTTGGGGGTTGTACCGAATCTTGTTTTATTGATCACGATCTGTTACGGTTTATTACAAGGAATTAATCAAGGAATCTATTTTGGCCTCATTGCTGGCTTGTGTTTGGATTTGGCGGGCGGGGGAATTCTGGGCATCAACATATTACTCCTTGCTGCGCTCGGATTAGCCGCGGGATACCTAGAGAGGATAGTTTTTAAGGGGAACATTCTGGTTCCGCTCCTCTCGGTCTTGGCCGGGACGTTTTTTTATGAGTTTTTTGCTTACGGCATCCGGTCGGCCTTTGGTTGGCGTATGGAGTTTTGGTCCTTCTTTGTTTCGACGGTCTTGCCTCTTTGTTTATCCCACTTCGTGCTGGCGGGACCGGTTTATCTCGGGATGAACAAAGGGCTCAAGTTCTTGCGAGAAAAGGTTAAGGTTGGTGGCTAACATGCGACGCTCGACAATTAAAGGTTTAGAAAAGAGAGTAAAGGTTGTCAGCGTATTGGTGCTTGTCATCTTTGCCCTCCTGGTCTCCAGACTCTGGTATTTACAGATCATTAAAGGCGAAGAGACGTTTGTGGAATCGAGTAAGAACCGGATGCGGCCAATCCGCATTACTGCACCCCGGGGTAACTTTTATGACCGGAAAGAACAATTGCTGGTGACCAGTCGGATTTCGCATGTGGTCTCCGTGGTCCCAGAAGATATAAAGGATAACCCGTATGTCGTTTCCTTTCTCTGTAGAGCTTTGCAGATGTCCGAGGAGGAGCTTTTTCGTAGATTGGAGGAAGGCTCAAAGTATCAAAAGGACCAGTATATTCCCTTGAAAAGGGATGTGGATGGGGTGACGATCGGTCAAATCCTCGAAGCCAAGCTGGACTTGCCCGGCGTGGTGGTGGAGGATTATCCGGTCCGCTCTTATCCCAAGGGAGAATGGGCTGCGCAGTTGTTTGGTTATTTGGGGGAGATTAGTGAACAAGAACTGGCCAGGCTGAGAGAGCGCGGCTATCGGCTCGGGGATGAAATCGGGAAGATGGGTTTAGAAAAAACCTACGATCATTACCTGCGGGGCGAAGAAGCGTTGCGGATCTGGGAGGTTGACCGGATTGGCCAACCGCTTAGAGTATTGGAAGAAAAGAAGTATATCCCGGGGAATAATCTTCATCTGACGATTGATGCCCGGCTTCAGGAGACAGCGGAGCGGGCGATCCGTGATTACCTGGCTTGGGCGCAAGCCCAAACCAACCCGAATCTAAACAAGGCGAATGCCGGGTCGGTGATTGCCATGGATCCCCGCAATGGGGAGATCCTGGCGATGGTCAGCTATCCGGAGTTTGATCCGAACTTGTTTGTCGGGAATATTTCCAGTCAAGCCTTTCGGGAATTGATTAACAATCCGCTCAACCCTTTCTCCAACCGGGTGACGAACGGGCAGTTTATGCCGGGTTCTAGTTTTAAACCGATTCCTGTGATTGCGGCTTTGGAAGAAGGATTGACCACGCCGGAAGAGGAGTTCTTCTGCAGCGGCGCCATCCGGGTTGGGAATCGGCAGTTAAGATGTGCCACCCCAGCGCATGGAAAACAAACGATCATTGAGGGCCTTAAAAACTCGTGCAACTCGGTCATGGCCGAACTGGCTTTCCGGGTCGGCCCGCAAAAACTGGCGGGTTATGCGAAACTTTTAGGACTCGGGGTTCGCTCCGGTCTTAATCTTGAACCAGTTGAACTACAAGGTCTGGTGGGCGATCCGGAATGGAAAAGGAAAGAACGGAATGAAGTCTGGTATCCGATGGAAACGGCGCTGATTGCGATTGGACAGAGTTTTGTGAATGTTACACCGCTGCAACTGGCTCAGCTTTATTCGGTGATTGCCAATGGAGGCACGGTCTACCAGCCCCAGCTCGTTACCAAGATTACCACTGCTTCCGGAGAGACGGTTAAAAAGTTTGAACCCCGGGTGGTACGCCGCATTAAACTGAAAGAGGAAACCCTGGCCGTGGTGAAGGAAGGTCTACAGCAGGTCGTGACCGACGGGACGGCCCGTTACGCTTTTCAAGGATTTCCGTTAGCGCAAATCCCCGTGGCGGGTAAAACCGGGACGGCGGAAAACCCCGGCAAAAATGATTATGCTTTTTTTGCCAGTTATGCCCCGACTGATCAGCCGGAGTTGGTGGTAGTAGTGGTGATCGAAGAAGGCGGTTTTGGCTCCCAGGCCGCCGCGCCCGTGGCCCGTAAGATCTATGAAGCATATTTTGGGATCGGCCAGGAGCAGACGACGATCGAAGAGGCTTCATCCCAGGGACGATAACCCGGATGATGAACGGGAGGGGCGGAATAAGTAGCTTGCTTACGGGAGGAATTTATGGTCGAAGTGTGGAATAAAAAGATAAAATCGCCTAAGGTGTGAGTATGAATGTCATTTGCAACCAAGTCCCTTTTCTCTGAACAACTGGTGTTTAAAGGGTTAAAACAAGGATTAACACTTTTCATTCCCGAAGATAAGCCGTTTACGCACTGGTTAGGGGTTCTGGACGAGCAATTGGAGCGGGCGAAAAGTTTTTTTCGAGGCGGTTCGATCTTAGTTGAATTGGGGGAACGAAAACTTTCCCCGCGCGAGCTTAGCGAATTAAAAGCGGTGCTCACAAAGTACCAGATGACGATTAAGGCTTTTAACCCCTTGGCTAAGAAGCTCTTTAGTGCCCGGATGAAAATGGACGAACCGGCACCGAGTGGGGTCTTGCTAGTAAAAGGGACGGTCCGGAATGGTCAACGTCTTGAGCATAATGGCGATATTGTGGTCAAAGGTGACGTTAATCCTGGGGGTGAATTGATCGCCACTGGCGATATCATTGTTTTGGGGGTCTTGCGGGGAATTGCCCATGCTGGCGTCAGAGGAAATGTGCAGGCCGAGATTATCGCGCTTACTCTTGCTCCGGTTCAGCTCCGGATCGCTCATATTTATTCTCGGGCGCCGGAAGGGATGGAAGTGGGGCAAGGCCCGGAAATAGCGCATATCAAAGGGGAAACGATTGTGGTTGAGAGATTATAGGATTTAAAGGAGGATTTCCAGATGGCGGCACGGGTAATTGTTGTTACTTCCGGTAAAGGGGGAGTGGGTAAAACCACTACAGTAGCCAACCTAGGCACTGGTTTGGCGCTTCGTCAGAAGAAAGTTGTCATGATCGATACGGATATCGGTCTGCGTAATTTAGACTTATTAATGGGGATGGAAAACCGGATCTGTTTTGACCTGATCAATGTTGCGGAGAATGAGTGCCGTTCTTTTCGCCAGGCTTTAATTAAAGATAAAAGAGTGGAGAATCTTTTCCTGCTCCCGGCTTCACAGATTAAGAATAAAGATGCCCTCACTGCTGAGCAGATGGTCCGGATCGTGGATGAGTTAAAAGAGGAGTTCGATTATATACTGATCGACTCACCAGCGGGGATTGAAAGTGGGTTCGAGAATGCGGTGGCACCCGCTACGGAAGCGATTGTGGTCACCAATCCTGAAGTCCCGGCAGTGCGTGATGCCGACCGGATTATCGGACTCCTGCAGGCGAAGAAGATCTACGAACCCTTATTGGTGTTGAACCGGTTACGCTCTGATATGGTGAAAAAACGCGATATGCTTGATGTCGATGATATCAATGATATTTTAGCCATCAAATTATTGGGTGTTGTCCCTGAGGATGAACAGATCATTATTGCGACCAATAAGGGTGAACCGGTTGTCTTCAATCAACAGTCCAAAGCAGGGGAAGCGTTTAGAAATATTGTCCGCCGACTGGAGGGAGAAGCAGTTCCCTTTATGTCCTTCAATACGGAGCCGGGGGTCTTTGGACGGTTCTGGAAAATGCTGCACGGTAGATAAGCGGAGTGGGATGAGCCTTTGCTTACCGCGCAATAGGATGGATCGATGATATAAGATGTAGTGGTCGGGGTGGAACGGTTGGTAAAAATCCAAGAAATGGAGCGAAAGGGGCTGTGATGGTTGAAGTTATTTCGAGACGACCCCTCCAGTAAAAGCCAAGCAGTTGAAAGATTGCGCCTGATCCTGGTTCATGATCGCGCCAAGGTCTCCACCGGTCTCCTTGAGCTTTTACGGAATGAGATTATCAATGCGATCTCCAAGTACGTGGAGATTGATGAAGACCAAATGGAGATTGAGTTAAACTCATCAGAAGCAAAAGCAGAGCTGGTAGCTAACATCCCGGTGCTCAAAGTGCGCCGTGCACTGGATAATTGAGGATATCTTGCGGAGTTTGGCGTTAACTAGTTGTTAGCCGGAATTGGGGAAAACATCGAGAAAAGGTGACTTAGGGTGTGGGAGCGAAAGCTGTTTAAAAATATCGATTATTATCTGCTCGGATCTGTCATTTTGCTGGTGCTCACCGGTTTAGTGATGATTTATAGTGCTACCCGAAACAACACCGTTTTAACCGGCGGCGATTCTTTATTGCTGGTTAAAAAACAATTGGCGGCGATCGCCATCGGTTTAGTGGGGATGAGCCTTATTATGTTCAGTGATTACCGTTTACCGGATCTGATGTACCAGATTCTGTACGGGCTTAATTTGCTTTTCTTACTGTTGGTCCTCTCTCCATTGGGGATGGAGATTAAAGGGGCAAAATCATGGTTGAATCTGGGAGGTCCTTTTTCCTTACAGCCTTCTGAATTTGCTAAACTATTGGTTATTCTAACCTTAGCCAAACATTTGGCGGAGAAGGAGGATTTGGAGACCTTTTGGGATCTTTGCTCCCCGTTCCTTCATGTGCTCCCCCCTTTGGTACTGATTTTGTTACAACCTGATTTAGGGACGGTTTTAGTCTTTTCCTTCTTTGTCTTTATCATGTTATATATCTCCGGCTACAATAGCCGCTTTTTATTGGGGATTATTCTGACCGGAATATTAGCCCTGGTCTTGCTCTTTCTCTCCCACCATTACTTTGGGACGCCGCTGCCGTTTAAAGAGTATCAAATCCGGAGGATGACGATCTTCCTTAATCCGGATAGCGATCCGACCGGAAGCGGCTGGAATGTCCGGCAGGCCATTATTGCTGTAGGGTCTGGTCGGTTCTTCGGCAAAGGTTTGTTCCAGGGGACCCAGGGGCGCTTGGGTTTTCTGCCCGAAAACCATACCGATTTTATTTTTGCCGTTTTATGCGAGGAGTTCGGATTTGTCGGCGGTTTTCTACTTTTGAGTTTATACTTTATTTTGATCTGGCGCTGCCTGGTCATTATCCAGCAGTCAAAGGATAAATACGGTACTTTGGTGGCGACCGGGATCATGGCGATGTTTATCTTTCACATCTTAGAGAACATCGGGATGAACATCGGGATCATGCCGATTACGGGAATTCCGTTACCATTCGTGAGTTACGGGGGGAGTTCCATCATCACCAACCTCCTGGCGATCGGCTTTTTAGAAAACATTTGGATTCGCCGGCAGAAACTATTGTTTTAGCAATCTTCACCACCACCTCTTATTTGAGCTTTCAAATAAGAGGTTTTTTGACTGCTTTCAACCTCCGCTTCGCTAAGAATCCTATGCCAAGAAAATCAAGTCACAGGATAACCATTCTGCCCGGCTGCGTAAAGTCAGGCGAGGGCTATCTTTTATTAGGGCAACCGGTGACGAGCGGCGAGAAGCAAGGACCAGTTATTCAGAGAGTGATGAGCAACGAGGGACTAGCAACGAATATTCAGCTTTGGGCGGCGAGGAGGAAGCGATGAAAGTATTAATTGATGCGGATGCTTGTCCACGCAGCGTCCGCGCCATTGTCCGTAAGTTACAGCCGGTTTATGGGTACGAGGTACTGACGGTCGCCTCTTTTCACCATTATTACCCGGGAGAGCACCATCTGATGGTCGGAGATGAGGCACAGGCCGCAGATGTAGCCTTGCTTAATCAGGCGGAAAAAGGGGATATTATTGTGACCCAGGATTGGGGAGTGGCCGCAGTTGCTTGTGGAAAAGGAGTGGCCGTGCTTGATCCGAAAGGAAGAGTTTTTGATCCGACGACGATCGATTTTTTGCTGGAGGAGCGGCATCTCAAAGCGGAATACCGGCGCCGGGGAGGTCGCACCCGCGGACCGGCGGCCCGGACGAAAGCTGATGATCAACGGTTTCAGCGGGCTTTTGAAGGGTTGGTAAGGAGATGATGGGAAGCCGGTTAGACTAGGGGTACCAGGTCGCCCTTGCTGGTTAAAGCAGGGTAGGAGAAAAGAATAGAGGATGAAGCTTTGTTGCCAACAATCCGGCTTTTGCTGGATAATTGTGTGGCTGATATTTGTGTTCGGCAAAAAAACGCCCCGGTTTATTAAAACCGGGGCGTTTCCCTTTTTCTTTTAGCGTCGGCGGTTCCGGCCGGAGTGGAGGTTACAAGGAAGAGTAGGCTCCTCGCCTGGAGTAAAGGAATGGGTCTCTACGAACTCCGGTGGACAGAACGGAGTGGCCAACAGCCCGGTTTCCGTACAGATATCCACCACAATCACGTCGTCGTTGTCGCCGTGCTGCCAACAATATTCTGTGGGCATTGGACTACCGTCGTTCGTTTCTGTTCCGGTGATCGCCCAATAAGATTTGATAATGACCCGCTCCGCAGGGCAGAAATTGGTGGCTAGTGCTCCGGAGTCGAGGCAAATTTGTAGGTTGATCTTACTTCCGAGATCGGGAGCGGAATGGGTCGGACAATTATCCGTCGGTTCCGTACCGGAGATAAAGATTTCGGGGAGTGTCTCCGGACAGTAGGCGGTGGCCAAAAAGCCGGTTTCGGCACAGACTTCAATTCCCGTCGTTACCCCGGCCGGTAAAGGAAAGTCTGTAACCGGCTTGCCTTCAAGCGCTGGACGGACAAACCTGCTCCAGAGCTGTGCGGCGTTACCACTGGTAAGCTTGACGCCGGCGATCACCAACGGGAGGGCCTGGCTGTCGTTTCCGATCCAAACTCCAGCGACTAAATCAGGGGTATAACCGACGAACCAAGCATTGGTATCCTGATCGCTGGTTCCAGTTTTGCCGGCCGCCGGTCGACCAATCTGTGCGCGGCGTCCGGTTCCCCGTTCAACGACCCCTTTTAACATATCGGTAATGACATAAGCCACCGATTCGCGTAGTACCACTTGGCGTTTGGGCGAGTTTTGCAGGAGAATTCGCCCTTGGTTGTCCGTAACTTTTAAAATACCGAAAGGTTCGGAATAAATTCCTTTATTGGCAAAAGGAGTATAAGCAGCGGTTAATTCAAGCGGGGTGACCCCACGGGTTAATCCGCCGAGTGCCAAAGGCGAAAGGGCGATATCATTCAGTTGCCCGGTCGAAACCAGACTACTCAACCCCAGTTTTTGGCAGGTTTTAAAGACATTGCTGACTCCCAACTGATCGACCAGCTGGACGGAGATTGTATTTAAAGATCTTTCTAAAGCGGTGCGGAGACGGACCGGCCCTTGAAAGGTCTTACTGAAGTTTTGGGGAATCCACGGTTCATCAGCATTTCCACTGGGGTATTCGACCGCTTCGTCAATCAAAACCGAAGCCGGGGTAAACCGGTGACTATCAATGGCCTGGGTGTAGACGAAGGGTTTTATACAGGAACCCGGCTGGCGGTAAGCTTTTACCGACCGGTTGAGCTGCGTATTTTGCCAATCACGCCCCCCAATCATGGCGCTGATGTGACCGTTGGTCGGGTCCAGGGCCACCAATGCTACTTGAGGCTGAGTAACATTATTCTTATCCGGTTCGCCGGTGGGAAGGTCTGCGATCGCCTCTTCGGCCAACTCTTGCATCCTTAGATCAAGGGTGGTATAAATCCGGTAACCCTGGGTATATAAATCTTCTTCTGTACAGATCTTTCTGTTGTAGGTTAATTCTTGTATTACATAATCAATAAAGAAAGGGGCTTTTCTAGATCTGCTCTGACGGTCAACGATGTCTAAGGGAGCCTGTTTGGCCTGGGCCGCCTCCTCTTCGGTAATAAAGTTGCATGCTAACATTTGGTTCAGGACCAGGTTGCGGCGGTTGAAGGCCACCTCCGGGTTTTTAAAAGGCGAGTAATTTTCCGGGCTCCGGATCAGCCCCGCCAGTAAGGCGAACTGATGCAGTTCTAACTCCCAGATATGTTTATTAAAATAAAGCTGGGCAGCAGCTTCGACCCCGTAAACGCCGTGACCGAAGTAGATATAATTAAGGTACCGTTCCAGAATCTCATTCTTGGAGAGATTGCGCTCAAGGTTAATAGCATAGATCCATTCTTTTACTTTGCGGGAGATCGTTTTTTTATGGGTTAATAACGAAACCTTCGCATATTGTTGTGTAATGGTACTGCCGCCTTGTTGAAAATCCCAAGCCCAGAGATTAACCCAGACGGCACGCAGGATTGCTTTTAATTTAATCCCGTGGTGTTTATAAAAGTCCGGATCTTCCACAGCAATGATTGCGTTCTTCATCTGATCGGGAATCCGTTCAAAATCAACCGGCAGCCGGTTTTCTTGAAATAAGCGGTCAATAATTTCCCCATTTATATCATAAATGATAGTGGCTTCTATCGGCGGGGGAGGGTTGTCCGGTATTTTTGAGCCGAAAACTAGTCCCAACACGACCCCGACGAGGAGCCCAGAAAGGCACACGATTGCAATTAACGACCAGGATAAGCCAAAAGGAGAACGTAGTTTAATCATGATTACCCCTCCCGTTGGGTAAAGGAATTGCCGGTCAGTTTAAAAGGGGACGTCAGCGCCGTGGTAACCGCTTGCATGTTAAGTCATTCATGAAGGCAAAAAAACTTTATCC
>JAAYGU010000018.1 GCA_012727535.1 Bacillota bacterium
ATCTACGATAGTTGCTGGGGCAGTCAACCAAAACCCCACGAGTCTACCTGCAGAGTTATCTTTGAAGAAGCTTACAGCTACGAGCTTAACGAGGCCAACGATGTACCCAGCATCGTAAAAGCCGGGGCTGGCGTCGGCAAGCTCTAAACCAACAATTATCTACTCGAAGAACCGCCCATCAAACAGGGCGGTTCTCCTTATTCCCCTAAACAGCAAAAGCGGTTTTAGTCTACTACTCTAAAACCGCTTTTTTGTTTGCCTGTCGTTAGCTTAATCAGGAGTTCTTACCGTCTCTGCCTTGCTCCAGGTTTTCTGCCTCTTTTGCTCCACCACAGTGACAAGGTCTGCTCCAGCGCTACGATCTAGCCGACATTTTACCGTTCCAGCTCCACCACGGTGACACCCATGCCGCCTTCGTTGCTCTCGCCCCAACGGTGTTTTTTTACCCGCGGATGTTTCCGCACATAGTCGTTGATCGCCGTGCGCAAGGCACCGGTGCCCTTACCGTGGATCAGACGGACCCAGGGCAGTCCGACGAGCAGCGCTTCGTCCAGATACTTATCGGTGATCTGCAGAGCCTCATCCACGGTCAGACCCCGGAGATCCAGTTCGGAAGAGATATTTTTCGCCTTTTCTTGGCTAAGTCCGGCCATTTTTACTCCGGCCACTGCCCCCGTTTTTTCCGGCCTTTTCTGCGGTGCCAGGGGAGCCAGTTTCCCCCGTTCCACCCAGATCCGTAAGGGGCCGGCCTGCACTAAGGCCGCGTCCTCATTCAGATCGATGATCTCCCCTTCTTGACCCAAAGCAAGCAGTTTCACCCGCATCCCAACGGCCAGTTCCCCATGGTACTCTTCAACCTGCGGTGAAGGCTCCGCCAACTCTTCCAGCTTTTCTTGGAGTTCTTCTCGGGCCAGGTTCACCAGCTTACTCCGTTCAGAAGAATGGGCTGTCTCCTGCAACTCCCGGAGCAGGTTTTCCATCTTCCGCCTGGTCTCCCGCACCAGGGCACGGGCTTCTTCCCGCGCCTCCTTCATGAGCTGCTCCCGCCGGGCCTTCAACCTAGTAAGCTCGGCCTTTAACTCCTGTTCTTCTCTCTGCACCCGTTGACGAAGGGCGGAAGCATCCCGCCGTTCCTGTTCAAGCAGGCGGCGTTCATTCACCATCTCGCCAATCAAGTCTTCTACCTTCCGCTCGTCAGGTGATAACAGCTGCCGAGCATGCGCAATGATCTTCTGGTCAAGACCCAAGCGGGCAGCGATCGCAAAGGCGTTGCTCCGTCCGGGCAGACCAATCAGCAGGCGGAAAGTCGGCGCTAAAGTCTCTGGATCAAACTCCACCGAAGCGTTTTGCACCCCCGGGGTGTTATAGGCAAAGACTTTTAAGTCGCCGTAGTGGGTCGTCGCGATCGTCCGTACCCCGCGGCGGTGAAACTCATTGAGCAGCGCAATCGCCAGCGTCGCCCCTTCCGCCGGGTCGGTCCCAGCCCCTAGCTCATCCAGGAGCACCAGATGCCTCTCATCACTAGCCTCTTCCAAGATCGAGACGATATTGGTCATATGTGAAGAAAAGGTACTGAGACTCTGTTCAATACTCTGCTCATCACCGATATCGCAGAAGATTCCGGTAAAAACCGCGGCTTCCGACCCGGAGGCCGCCGGGAGGTGTAGCCCGGACTGGGCCATGAGGCTAAGCAGGCCGGCGGTCTTGAGACTGACCGTCTTCCCCCCGGTGTTGGGCCCGGTAATCACGAGGGTGTGGAAGTCTTCCCCCAGCTCCAGATCGATCGGAACCACGTCGCCAGTAAGGAGGGGATGACGGGCAGCCAAAAACCGGAGGTACCCCCGGTCATTGAGCAAGGGTTCGCTTCCCCTCAGCTCTATACTGTAGCGGCCTTTGGCAAAGGCCAAGTCAAGCCGGGCCAGGATCTGTAGATTAGCCAGGGCCGGTCCAGCCGCCTCCCCGACCAGAGCGCTTAAAACAGCCAGGATTCGGGCGATTTCCTTCTCTTCTTCCACCTCAACTTGGCGTAATTTATTGTTAAGTTCGACAATGGCCACTGGTTCCACAAAGAGCGTCGCCCCGCTGGCCGACTGATCATGGACAATCCCCGGGAGTTCCTGGCGGTATTCTTGCTTGACCGGCAGGACATATCTACCATTACGCAGGGTAATTAAGTTCTCCTGGAGATATTTTCTGGTACTCGCTCCCTGAACAATCGCTTCCAGCTTGTCACGGACCCTGTTCTGCAGGGTTTTGAGTTGAGTACGAAGCTTATATAATTGGGGGCTGGCCTGATCTTTGACCATCCCCTCCGGGGTAATTGCTCGCTCAATCTCCTGCTCAACCTGGGGAAAAGCCGTAAGCCCGGCCGCCATCTCCGCCAGTGTTGGCGCATTTGCTTGCTGTTCCCCCTGGAAATAATCCTTGAGTAGGCGACCGGCGCGCAAAGTAGCGGCGACGGCCACCAGTTCTTCCGGGGATAAAGCTCGGCCAAGCTCAGCGTTTCTTAAGACTTGTTTCAGATTAAAGATCCCCCCGAGGGGGATCCGTTCACCACTCTGCCATAGGCGTCGTGCTTCGGTGGTCTCTGCCTGCCACCGCTTAATCTCCTCCTGATTGGTCGAAGGCCGGAGCCCTAGGGCAAGTTCTTTCCCTAGTTCCCTGGCCGTATAAGTAGACAACCGGGTATGGATATGGTTATACTCCAATACCCGGAAGGTCTTTTCGTTCAACAGGATCGCCTCCTTGATCCCTGGTTAGGCTTTGAGCGTCCTCAGCCCACTTCTTCCTGGGAGAGGGGGGACGCCAGTGCTTCCTTCAAGCCCAGGTCCATCTCCTCAGCCAGCACAAACTGGAGTTTCCGGGCGATATTCGTCGGAATCTCCTCCATATCTTTCTGGTTTTCTTTCGGAATTATGACTTTCTTGATCCCAGCCCGGTGGGCAGCCAGGACCTTTTCTTTCAAACCGCCAATCGGTAGGACCCGACCGCGCAAGGTGATCTCGCCGGTCATCGCTACTCCACTGTCGACCGGAATCCCCGTAAGCGCCGAAACACCCGCCGTGGCCATGGCAATGCCGGCCGACGGCCCGTCTTTAGGGATGGCCCCCTCGGGGACGTGAATATGCAAATCCATCTTTTCGTGAAAATCTTCCGCTATGCCCAGCTCCGTCGCGCAGGAGCGGATATAACTGACGGCGGCCTGGGCCGACTCGCGCATGACTTCCCCCAGTTTTCCGGTTAAGAGCAACTGCCCTTTCCCTTTCACCGCCGAGACTTCAATCATTAAGATCTCCCCGCCGGCCTCAGTCCAGGCCAGCCCGGTCGCCACGCCAATCAGATCTTCCTTTTCCTTCAGTCCGAACCGGTATTTGGGAATCCCCAGGAATTTATGGAGATTTTGTTTGTTCACTCTTACTATTTCCCGCTGGTGACCAACGATTTGCCGGGCCGTTTTCCGGCAGATCGTCGCCAATTCCCGTTCCAGATTTCTAACCCCCGACTCCCGGGTGTAGGAGCGGATCACTTCAGCCAGCACAGTATCGGTTAAAAGCATTTGTTCCGGCTTGATACCATGCTGCTTCCGTTGTTTCGGTAGAAGGTGCCGCTTGGCAATCTCAACCTTCTCTTCCTCAGTATAACCGGAGATCTGGATAACCTCCATCCGGTCTAGCAATGGACGGGGAATATTATAAGTCGTATTGGCGGTGGTTATGAAAAACACCTTCGAAAGATCAAAGTTAACCTCCAGGTAGTGGTCGCCGAAAGCATTATTCTGCTCCGGATCGAGGACTTCGAGTAAAGCCGAAGACGGATCGCCACGGAAGTCCATCGACATCTTGTCAATCTCGTCCAGGAGAAAGACCGGGTTTTTCGAACCAACCTGTCGCAACGATTGGATAATCTTCCCCGGCATTGCCCCCACGTAAGTGCGGCGGTGACCGCGAATCTCCGCCTCATCGCGCACCCCGCCTAGGGAGAATCGGACAAATTTCCGGTTCATTGCCCGCGCAATCGAACGCACCAGCGAAGTCTTACCGACACCCGGCGGTCCAACCAGGCAAAGGATGGGGCCTTTTAATTCCTTCGTCAATTTACGGACGGCCAGGAAATCAAGGATTCTCTCCTTCACCTGCTCCAGCCCATAATGATCCTCATTAAAAATCTCCTCAGCAACCTTGAGGTCGAGATGATCCTCGGTATAAATACTCCACGGCAAGGCAAGTAACCAATCAAGATAATTCCGCACCACCGCGGCCTCGGCCACCATTGGTGGCATCTTCTCTAAACGGTCGATCTCTTTCTCCGCCTTCTGTCTCACCTCGTCGGGCAGTTCCATTTCTGCCAGGCGCTGCCGCAACTCTTCAGTCTCGGCAAGCCGTTCATCCTTCTCCCCTAACTCTTTCTGGATCGCCTTCATCTGCTCCCGGAGATAATACTCTTTCTGCGTCTTTTCCATCTGTTTACGGACACGGTAATGGATCTTCCGTTCCATCTCAATAATCTCTAACTCTTTCAGTAAAATCGAGTAGAGCTTCTCTAGACGCTCAGACGGGGCAATCGCTTCCAATAAGGCCTGTTTATCCTCTACCTTCAGATTCAAATGCGACGCAATAATATCGGCCAGCCGCCCAGGTTCCTCGATACTGGAAACCGACGCCAAGACCTCAGGTTGTACCCGTTTACTGGCTTTAATATACTGTTCAAACTGAGAGAGCGTACTCCGCATCAAGGCTTGAGTTTCGGCACTGCGCTCGCCGATCTCATCAACTTTTTCCACCTTTACCCGGTAATGCGGATCAGTCTGCACAAAAGCACAGACCTTAACCCTGCTCAAGCCTTCAACCAAGACCCGGATCGTCCCGTCCGGAAGTTTTAAGAGTTGTTTAACTTCGGCTAAAGTTCCCAGCCGGTAAATATCCTTCGGCTCTGGATCATCGGTCTTCGCCTGATGTTGGGCGGCCAAAACAATCAGCCTGTTATTGACCATCGCCTCTTCCAGCGCGCTGTCGGATTTCTCACGGCCGACATCTAAATGAATTATTACATAAGGAAAAACAATTACACCCCGCAGGGGGAGTAATGGAAGCTCCATTTGCTCTTCATCCTCCAATAATTTTTCCCAATTAACTGTAGCAGCCGTCACGGCTCCACACCTCCATTATAAAGCTCCACCACGGTATAAGACCAAGCAGAGAATTTGATACAAAGTGTTTTATTCTGTAAACTACAATGTTTCCCTCCCGTTGTTTTCTGGTGAAAAGGACGGAAGCTGGAGCATTTGCAAGATTCCACCAATTAAACCCTACCGTTCATGAAGTTTGACATCCCTACCGGAAAAACCTGCTAGCAAGGAGTAAAATATTCTGAACGGAAGGATTATGACCCCTAGAGAAGAAATACCTGATCAGATGATGTAACCATTGGGCCTTCTCGGTCAAAACCTCCAGCTTTGTTCATAAACGAATCATTCTAGTTACGGGGTTGGCATCATTCAATGTCTGCCGTAAAAGGTAACCTTAAAGAAGATGATAGAGGGTGAAGTGTGATGAAAAAGAAGCTCCTTAGCATATTAGGTCTGATCGTGGTTGGCGGCCTCCTTTTCCTGGGGTTTTTCCTCAACCAGGTCGTAGATTGGTTGTGGTTTCGTAGTCTCGGAGCTCAATATTTATTTTGGCTTCCGTTACTATCAACCCTTCTTATCCGTTTGGGTCTAGGGCTCATCGCTTTTCTCTTCCTCTTTTTAAATCTGCGTCAAACCAAAAAGGCCTTTTTTGAATTATCAACGGAGGTGCAAATTACCCCGCGCCAACATCTGTTCTTCACCATCCTCGCCTCCTTGCTCCTCACCCTTTTCCTATTGCCCGGGTTTTCATTGGATTGGCCCATCATCCAACAGTTTTTACACCGGAGTCCTTTCGGAGTTGCCGACCCGATCTTCGAGCATGATCTGAGTTTTTATCTTTTCGCTTTTCCACTTTATCAGAAATTAAGCATTACCCTTCAGGGACTACTCATCCTGGCCTTCTTAAGTACGGCCCTCTTCTACCTTCTACCCAAGGCTTACTGGTATCAGGAGAGAAGTTTCCAACTCTGGCCTCGCGCCCGGATCCATCTTACCATCCTTGGCGCCCTCTTCTTCCTGCTCAAGGCGGTCGATCACTATCTGGGCCGCTATAGCATGCTTTTCGAAGAAAAATCTTTGTTGACCGGCGTGGACTTTACAGCGCGCCATCTGCGGATCTTCGGCCAAAATTTCCTGGCACTCAGCGCCATCGGGGTTGCCGTCCTACTTCTTTTGTCCATTTCTTATAAACGCCCGCTCCGGTTGGTGCTGACCGGCCTCGGGCTCTGGCTGGGAGCGTTTCTCCTTTTCACGATGCTCATCCCGCCGGTGGTCGAGTCCTTATGGGTTAAACCCAACCAGTTTATTGCCGAAGAGGAGTTCCTTGAGCACCACCTCAAATTCACCCGGTTAGGGTTTGGGTTGGACCGGATCAAAGAACAACCATTCCGGATCGATCCGGAATCAGACCTCTCCACCGTTGATGAAACCCACCCTTCCTTGGCTAACTTACGGATTTGGGACTGGCGACCGTTGCTGCCCGCCTACAATCAGCTACAGTCTTTCCGTTCCTATTATACTTTTTATGATCTTGATATCGACCGTTACCCGAGCACCAATGGTCAGAAACAAGTGATGATCGCCGCCCGTGAACTGGAACCGAGAAAAACCGGGAACAACTGGTTAAATACCCATCTCACCTATACTCATGGATACGGTCTGGCGATCAATGAGGTGAGCCGGGCCAATCAGGTCGGCCAACCCCTCTTTTTGGTGAAGGATCTACCCCCGGTGGTCGATCCGACGCTTTCCGGCCTGCAACTAAACCGCCCGGAGATCTACTTCGGGGAGCGGCCCAGTGATTACCTGATCGTCCGGACCAAACAAAAGGAGTTCAACTACCCAGCCGCCGAGGCCGGAGAGTACATCACGACCACCTATCAAGGGCGTGATGGGATCTCTCTCCGCCGCTGGCTAAGCCGGTTATTGTTTGCGCTCAAACTGAAAGAACGCAACCTGATCCTCTCTGGTTATCTAGAGGAGCAAAGCCGGATCCTGTTACACTGTAACATTAAAGACCGGGTGACCAAGTTGGCTCCGTTCCTAAACTATGACCATGATCCTTATCCGGTCGTCGCTGACGGGCGGTTGTTCTGGATGATCGATGCTTATACCACCTCCCGTTACCTGCCTTACGCCAAAAAGCACCGGCAAGGGTTCAACTATATCCGGAATTCTGTCAAGGTAGTAGTCGATGCTTACCACGGTACTGTAGATTTTTATGTCTGCGACGAAACTGATCCGGTGATTCAGACCTGGCAGAGAATTTTTCCCCGTTTATTCAAACCATTCAGTGCAATGCCCGCAACCTTACAGCAGCATATCAGATATCCGGAGACGCTTTTTGCCATTCAACAGGAGATGCTCTTAACTTATCACCTAACTTCGCCGAAGTCTTTTTACGAAAAAGAAGATTTCTGGAATACCCCTACTCAGCTTTATGGGGATAATCAAGAACCGCTGGAGCCGTATTATGTCACTCTCCAACTTCCCGGCGAGACGAAGGCTGAATTTCTCTTGATGCAGCCGTTTACCCCGCAAGGGAAACAGAATATGATCTCTTGGCTGGTCGCCCGCTGTGATCAACCCCATTACGGGGAGTTGATCCTCTACCACCTGCCGAAAGGAACCAACACCTACGGCCCGATGCAGATCGAAGCGCGGATCGGCCAACATCCGGAGATCACCGAGATGATTTCGCTTTGGAATCAAAACCAATCCCGGCTCATCCGCGGTAACCTACTGGTTATCCCCCTGGAAAACAACTTCCTCTATGCTGAACCGTTTTATATCGTCTCGAAACAAGGAGAGATTCCGGAGTTTAAAAAGATCGTCCTGGCCTACCAGGAACGCATTGCCATCGGCGATAGCATCGCCGAGGCCCTGCAGCAGCTGAAAAAGGGCCTAGCTCAACCGGCGAGCCTTCCCCAAGCCGGGGTAGACCTTCCCTCCGTCGTTCCCCCCGGCGCCGCAACCTTTGAAGTGCGAGGTCTGGACCCGGCGCTTCTCGACCAAGTTGAAAGCTATCTACTCATAGCATTAGAAGTGGTCAGGGAAGCCAAGAAAGAAGCCGCCACTCCGCCACCCACTGACGAAGCGGGTCAAACCAGTAAAAATAGTGGGCAGGAAGGGCCGCTGGAGTAAGGGGGAAAAGCTATTCCACATAACCGCCAAAAGTCCAGGTCTTGGCCATCAGATACGCGGGTCTTAACGAGCGCGGCCTCATTGATATTACGAAAGCACCTCCCCGGCAGGGTGGTGCTTTCTTATCCAATCATCTATTCATTGGCTACTGGTTAAGAATCGAGCCCAAAACGGTCGGTAATCCAGTCCTCAATTTGCCGGGCGTACTTGAGCCATACCCCGATCACCAGGAGTACCAACGTGCCAAGCAGCAGGATCAACCATGGTGATAAGACAATATAATCCAAACCGGCCCCCAACAAAGAGGCGACCAAAATCCCGGGTAACCGTCCCAGGAGAATCATAAGCATAAAAAGGATCGTCGGTAGGTTGGAAAAACCGGCCATGAAACAGAGGGCGTCATCGGGGAAAAAGGGAAACAGAAAGAGAAGAAATAAGAAAATAAGTTTCTTCCCGGTGAAGACTTTATTATATTTAGCAATCGTCGCTTCCTCGACAAACCGGTGTAAGAGTGGGCGGCCAAAAATCCGGACCAAAAAAAAGGCGATTAATGAACCACAGAGAATCGCTACAGCACTGAGGAAAAACCCAGTGCCAAAACCAAAAAGCGCCCCGCCGGCAAAAGAAGTAACATTACCGGGAATCGGGGAAATAATCACCTGTAATACCTGGAGCAGAAAAAAAGTGAGCGGTGCCCACCAGCCAAAACCGGCAATAAATTCCTCAAAACCTGCGACTGAACCATAGATCCCCATTATCTTCCCATAAACTCTTTGGAGCGTAGGTATGAAGAGGAGCAGAAGCAATGCCCCGCCCAGACTAAAGAGGAGAATAATTCTTTGTCTCATTAGAAAACCTCATGTTCGCTCTTCTCTCACCGGTGACAAAGCCCCATGAGACCTCACCCCCCGGCTTAACTAGGAGAAAAGCTTCTTGATCTGCTCGATCACTTCTTCTGGTTTTTTGACCAAAACCATAATCCCGGCTTTTTGGTACTCCACAAACAGGTCCCCTAATGGAAAGTCCAGTAAGATGACGTTTTTACCATTCTTTAAAGCCAGAGCAATCTCGGAGATGGTCCCGGAACGTCCCGGGAGAGCAACCACCACATCGCTGGTGAGAATGTTTATATAATTACGGCCATCTCCCATGCCGGTCAGAATCGGAATATCAATATAGGACGAAGCCAAATCGGTATGTCGGTCCGGTAAAATTCCGACCGTCAAACCATTGTGTTCCTTAGCACCCCGGGCAGAGGCTTCCATGACCCCAACACCCCAGCCCCCGTTTAGGAGCACCCATCCCTCTTGTGCAATCAAGCCACCAAGTTTATATGCCGTTTCACAGACTTGAGGCGAGGCGCCTTCTCCGCCACCCATCACGCCAACGATTAGTTTTTTCATCCTTACGGCCCTCCATCTAAGCTCTCACTTTATTATTAACCACCTTACTACAGAACCCTGCCAATGAATATTAAATCTAGTTTAAAACAAGGATCAATTTAGTAAATAATCTGTTATCTCTTTTCCAGAATCAAAACTTCAGAGTCTTTAGTTTCCCACTAGTGCCGCTGGACAAAATTGGTCGCTGCTACACAAAGGCCGGAGCAACTGCTCCGGCCAAGAATTTTTATTAAAGTTTATCCTCAATCGTAATTTCAACCTCTACCTCTATTTTTATCCCGCTTTCTACTTCTGTCTCCACCTCTGTTTTGGTCTCTACTCCAGCCTCTACGGGATTCTCTTCTTTTTCTGTTTCCGTATCTTCCGCTTCGCTCTCCTTTTCAATTACCGTTTCTAGGTTAGCCTCCGTAGCCGCTTCCGGAGGGTTTTTCTTTTCCGCCGCAGTCTGTACCACAGTCTCCTCTGCTTCTTGACTCTCCGTTTCTCTTCCGTCTTTTCCTTCCGTCTCTACTCCGCTCCCCGCTTCCTCTCTGGCCTGGTTTTCTGTTCTCGCCTCTGCTTCTGCCCCGGCTTCCTGCTGCTCATTACTCTCGACCGCCGTTTCCTCTGCAGGCTCCGTTTCGTCCACCCCGACCAGTGTAAACACCATCAGGTTATTGGGATGACCAGCGACGATCCCTTCTATACTACCGTCCCCGTCCAGATCGCCGGCGGCGACTCCGACCAGGCCGTGCGGGAAAGAGTATTCAGGGCGGCGGCTGAGAAATTTACCCTGTTCGAGCAGGAAAAAGTTGAGTCTTCCCCACCCATCGGCGGTATGGAGGAGAAACCGCCCTTTCCCTTCGGGGACCACCTGCATGGCCAGAGCCAACGAGGAAAGGAGTTTCTGCCCTTGAATCTCAGGAACCAGCCGGGCTTCTACGGGATCCCAGCGGAGCAGAGTAAAAGTTCCAGCCCGGTAGCTCAGACCCGACTCCGTCACGACCTCGGCCCGACCATCACCATCTAGGTCGCCGCCGGCCAGACAACGGATATTGCCTAAATGAGGACTTGCTCCAATTTTTTGCAGTTCACCACCATCCAGGCGATAAACCTCCACCACTTTCTCGTCGTAATTCGCCATTCGCTGGCCTAAGTTGACGATTAACAATTCGTCAATACCATCGCCGTCAAGATCAGCAACGGATAAATCAAACGGAGAAAGGGAATGATAAATTTGGTCAAAAAGGATCATTCTCTCATTTTGGTATGTATAAAGATAAAGGTGCTTTTGGGTCAGAACCAGAATAAACCGCTCCCCGGTGGGCAGCGGCGCCCCGGTCGCCAGCGCCACGGGTCGTTCTTCAATCAGATTCGGGCTCTCCCATTCAGAGACCAGCTCTCCTTCAGTCCAGCAGAGTAGCTGTACTGAAATCCGGTGGCCGGTATAGTCTCGCCCCAAAACCACCAGTTGGTCGGTCCCGCGGCCCATCATATCCACAGCTTCCAGTTTAAAAAAGGCATCATATAAATAGTCCTGTTTGGCCAGGAGATATGGGGGAGAAGCCGCCCAGGAGAGGGGGGAAAGGGTAAAGATCAGCAAGATCATCAATCCGGTTTTTCTCAAAAAATGCATTTTTTCCCTCCTCTAAGGGTATGGTGTATTGTGAAAAGAACTTAAAGATCATCATCTTATTCTTGATGAACAGTTTTATTCCTGCCACCTTTTGCACACGCAAAGAAAATTAGTATATTCCGGAAAACGATGAGCCATATTATAAGAAGCAATTTTTCAAGCGGGTCTACTATTTAACAGTATTGAACGGAAGGGAGATTGGCATGACCCAACAGGATCTAGCGGGCAAGACCAAAACAGAACTGCTTGCCCTGGCCAGAGAGAAGAAGATCAAAAACCGGTCGCGCATGACCAAAGCCGAATTAATCGCCAGCCTAACAGCGCTTACCCAAAAAACCAAAACCACAACCGGCACTAAAGCGCCCGAACAACCCCCTGTGCAGCCTCCCGAACCCATTTATACTACAGGTTTAATCCAGGAAGAGCAGCACTGCACAGAACAGATAGAGGAAAAAGTATACGAATTACCCCCTTACTACAATGAGACGAATATTGCTCTTCTGGTA
Organism: Bacillota bacterium; assembly: GCA_012727535.1. Taxonomy (GTDB): domain Bacteria; phylum Bacillota; class UBA4882; order UBA10575; family UBA10575; genus JAAYGU01. The sequence continues at coordinate 11,794 of JAAYGU010000018.1, forward strand.
CGCGATCCCTACTGGCTTTATACCTACTGGGATCTGGACGCCGAAATCAAGGCGCAGTTAATCAAGGACTACGGCAACTGGGATCACGTTCCTCTAAGTTTAAGGGTGCGGGGAGAGCAAGAATCCGGTGGCAGTCAACCGGAGTTTTTTAATGTTCCGGTCTCCACGCAGACAAATAACTGGTACATTAATGTACAACCCAACCGGAAATACGCAGTTGATCTGGGCTACTACTCCCCTGCAGGAGAGTTTGTTTCTCTGGCCTCTTCCAATACGGTCACCACGCCTCGTGATTGTATATCCGAGGTGATTGACGAGGAATGGATGATCATCGAAGAAGACTTCCGCCGTCTCTACCGTTTGGCTGGCGGCGACCCGACGGCCGGCTCAGTCGAGTTGGTCGAGTCACTCCTCAAGCGGTTGGAACGGGAGATGGGCTCCGCCGCCGTCAGTAGTATCAGCAGCCCTACAGGCCGACCTCAGCAGGAACGCCGCTTTTGGTTGGTCTTGAACACGGAATTAATCGTCTACGGGGCGACCGAACCGGATGCTACCCTTTCTTTAAACGGCCAACCGGTCACATTGCGTCCGGACGGTTCCTTCACCGTCCGCCTGGCCTTACCGGATGGGGTGCAATCACTCCCCGTCACCGCCCGGTCAGCGGACGGGGTCGACCAGATCACCATTACGCCCATTGTCTCAAAGGAGACCCGTTAACCTAAAGCTTATTGATTAACCTCAGGGACAGGATAGAATTGGAGGTTATTTTTATGGAAAAAGGATATTTGGCCTTGGTACTCCATGCCCATCTTCCGTATATTCGCCATCCAGAACATGAATATTTCTTAGAAGAGAACTGGTTGTACGAGGCGATTACCGAAACCTATATCCCTTTACTAAAAGTCTTTGAAAAACTGGCGGAAGACGGGGTCAAGTACCGTTTGACCATGAGTCTGACGCCGCCCTTGCTCTCCATGTTTCAGGATCCGTTGCTCCAGGAGCGTTACCAGCGGCATATCGAAAAACTGATCGAACTGGCTGAGAAAGAGATTGAACGGACGCGCTGGTTGCCAGAGTTCAACCGCATGGCTTACTACTATCGTGATTTATTCAACTATGCCCGTTGGTATTTCGTAGAAAAGTGCCAGAAAAACCTGGTGACCCCTTTTCGGCGTCTGCAGGACGAAGGGTATCTGGAGCTTATCACCTGCGGCGCGACCCACGGTTATCTCCCTTTAATGATCCAAAGAGAGGCTGTACGGGCCCAGATTCATTATGCGGTAGAATATCATACCCGCGCGCTCGGCCGGCCCCCGCGGGGCATTTGGTTACCGGAATGCGGTTATCACCCGGGTGATGACGAAATTTTACGGGAATACGGACTACGCTACTTTTTCACCGACGCCCACGGCATCCTCCACGCCTCGCCGCGCCCGAAGTACGGTAACTTTGCCCCTCTTTATTGTCCGTCAGGGGTGGCCGCCTTCGGACGAGATCTGGAATCATCGAAACAGGTCTGGAGTGCCCAGGAGGGTTATCCCGGAGACTATGATTACCGGGAGTTTTACCGGGATATCGGTTTTGACCTGGAGTATGAGTATATCAAGCCATATATCCATCCCTCTGGACTCAGGATCAATACCGGGATTAAATATTACCGGATCACCGGTAAAACCCATGACAAACAACCGTACAATCCGGATTGGGCCCGCGAGAAAGCGGCCCTCCACGCTGGCAATTTCATGTTCAACCGGGAGAAGCAGATTGAGTACCTCGCCTCCATCCTGGACCGCAAACCCTTAATTGTCTCCCCGTATGATGCGGAACTCTTCGGGCACTGGTGGTTCGAAGGTCCCCAGTGGATCGACTTTTTAATCCGGAAAATCTATTATGACCAGAAAACAATCAAAATGGTCACTCCAAGCGATTACCTCGCCCTTTACCCCCGGAACCAGGTCAGCACCCCTTCCCTCTCCAGCTGGGGATATAAAGGGTTTAACGAGGTGTGGCTGGAAGGCAGTAACGACTGGATCTACCGTCACCTCCACCGCGCCGCGCGGCTCATGGTGGAACTGGCCAATACTTACCCCGAAGCCACCGGACTAAAGCGGCGGGCCCTCAACCAGGCGGCGCGGGAACTTCTACTGGCGCAAAGCAGTGATTGGGCCTTCATCATGAAGACCGGCACGGTGGTCCCGTATGCGATCAAACGAACCCAAAACCATATTGGCCGTTTTCTCGACCTTCATCACCAGGTGAGCAACGACCAGATCAATGAAGAATGGCTCCGGGATCTCGAGTATAAGGATAATATCTTTCCCGATCTTGATTACCGGATCTATGCTTCGCATGAGCTTATTACCAGGAGGGTGGAGAACCTGGCGCTAGCTTTGTAGGCTGTTTGTAGGCTGGTGACGTTGTCTTTTGCTTAAGGTCGTCACCCAAATAGTAATATGTCTTTGCCGGATTGTTGGCAGGTCGCGTGGAAAGCTTCGCATCGCTGCGTTGCTCAGTCCAGGCGGTGCTCGATTTACATTAGTATTATCTGTGCTCCGTCCTCCTTCGCGCCACCGCTTTTTCTTCACTGATCTAGCCTTGATTTATAACACTATCGTGTTTTTGTAGGTAGCCAGCATGAATGAATACTTACTGCTGACACCGCGAGCAGGCTCAATGAAGCTAGTATGCCAACATCCCGGCAAGGATGCTCCTCCTGAAAATATTGAACCCCTAATCTTGTTTTGGTGCGACCACAAAAGAGGCTAGGCGAGCACTATGTCGGGCTCTTTTGGAAGCGTAAAGGAGTTTTTAATCATGAAAAACCGGTTTCTCTCCAAGTTAGCCCGGATCAACCGTAAACTTTGGGGAAAAAAGCCCCTGGATTATCACCGTTTGTCACAGAAAAACCTGAAACTAACCCCGGAAAAGAAGCAAGAGCAACCGCCCGACCAATAGGGCGTTTTCTTTTCCGGGCCTTTGGCATGACTAAGGTCAGGTGAGAATATAAATGTATGAAATGGAAAAACGGGAAGTGAACAAAGAGGGTTGTACCAAAGTAAGCTTCAACTGGCGACGGCTTAGCCTACACCTCCTGCTAGGGATGGCCGGCTTAATCTTAATCTATTTATGCTTACCATTGGCGCCGCCGGAACAACCACTCACCACACAAATTTTAAGCGCTGACGGTGAGGTTATTAGTCTTTTATTCCGGGAGAACCGCCAACCGATCCCGCTTCCCATGATCCCGCAATTTCTACAGGAAGCCTTTTTAGCAGTGGAGGATCACCGTTTTTATCAGCATAATGGTTTCAGTCCGGTCAGTTTTTGCCGGGCCGTCTACCATAACCTGTTCGTCCGTAAAGGGTTGCAAGGGTTCAGCACCATTACCCAACAAGTCGCCAAAAACGGCTATCTCACGGCGGAAAAAACTTTGCTCCGGAAGATCAAAGAACTGTTCCTCGCCCTCCGGATGGAGTTACATTACAGCAAAGATGAGATCCTAGAACTGTACCTGAACCAAATTTATTTTGGCCACGGCGCGTTTGGGGTGAAAACCGCGGCACATACTTATTTTGGCTTACCCCTGTCCGACTTGAACCGGATTGAATGGGCGCTGCTGGCCGGCCTACCGAAAGGCCCCGCCCTCTACTCGCCTTACCTTAACGAGGAAGGTGCCCGCCAGCGGATTAAGACTGTTCTCCAGCGCATGGTGGATGTCGGCTACATCTCTGCCGCGGAGAAGGAGGAGATTCTGAACGAACCGCTCCGTCTCCCCGGTCTGAAACAGACCCCGAAACAAGCCCATTATTTCCTCGATTATGTCCTGGCTGAAACAGAGGATATTTTACGCCTGTCTAAGGACCAGATCCAAAGTAGCGGACTGCGCATTGAAACCACGCTCTCCCTGCCCCTACAGCAAGCAGCGGAAGAAGCGCTGAAAAGCGGACTCAGCCCGATCCAGCAAGACCTGCAGCCGCAGGGGGCGTTGATTGCCGCTGACCCGCGCACCGGCGCCATTCTGGCTTTAGTCGGCGGCACAGATTATTTCAAAACTCCGTTTAACCGGGCGTTGAAAGCATACCGCCAACCAGGGTCTGCTTTTAAACCATTTGTCTACCTGGCCGCGCTGGAAGCCGGATATAATCTTTCCTCGACCGTCGCCTGTCAGGCCTTGTCTCTCCCTACCGACACAGGAATGTATCAACCACGTGACTATGGCAGTAAACCCTACCACCAAAGGGATATGACTTTGCGTGAAGCCTTGGCCGTCTCCTGTAATATTGTTGCGGTCTCCCTGCATTACCGGTTAGGAATCAACCCGACGATTAACCTGGCCCGGCGGCTGGGGATCACCTCCCCCCTGGCGGAAAACCTCTCGCTCGCTTTGGGTACTTCAGAAGTCACTCCTTTCGAGCTGCTCCAGGCTTACCTACCCCTGGCCGGGCAGGGACAAACCACCCCGCTCTGGGCCGTCCAACGGATCTATAATGCACAGGGTAGGTTGATCTGGGAGCGCAAACCCCGGATGCGCCAGGTGCTCGATCCGCGGTTGGCCTTCCTGATCACCGCGGTCCTGGAGGATGCGCTGCGCCCCGGCGGTACGGCTGCCGGGATCAGTAACCGGCTCCGCCGCCCGGCGGCCGGAAAAACCGGCACCACTCTAGATAACCGAGACGCATTGTTTATCGGTTATACTCCGGAGCTTCTGGCGGTGGTCTACCTCGGGGATGACCACAACAAACCCTTACCGGCCGGCGGCGGTGCTCTAGCCGCCCCGATCTGGGCTAACTTTATGAACAAGGCCCTGGCGGCGACTCCCGTCCAAAAGTTTACTCCCCCCTCCGGCATCGTCACCCGGCGGATCTGCCGGGAGAACGGGTTACTGGCGACACCAAACTGCCCCGGCCGCCAAGAATATTTCCTGTTTGGGCATGAGCCGACGGTCTACTGCGCAGAGCATCGCCGGATCAAACTCCGGGTTTGCCGGGAAAGCGGGCTCTTGCCGAATTCTTACTGTCAAACGGTGGAAGAGCAGGAATTCACCTGGGGAGGGCATCCCAAGACCACTTGCGAGGAGTGCCACGCCCCGCGGGACCTTTGGGAACTGCTCTTCGGGAAGCCTTTCCCCTTATTCAAAGCCAAACCGGAACCAGATTCTGAAATGGAGCCGTAAACTCGTAACCCCCCAACGCTCAGACACCGCCCAGGCGGTGTCTTTTCTTCTCATTCTTTCTTTTGACGCCCCTTTGTCCTAACTCGTCTCTCGGAGACCTTAAGCGTTATCTATTTCCTTATAAATACTTACCACCCGGCTCTCGCCGCTCGTGATAAGAGATGTCACTCATAGGCCTTTCCGAGCCGGGACCGAATGGTCTTCACTGACTTGAATTTCTTGTTTAGCATTCTTAGAACACCATTCGGCTACGGCGAAGTTTCTATCTTGACTCAATTTTGTATTCATTAGCAATACAGAACAAAAAAGGAGGATAAAAATGGGACAAATCGAATTTATTCTTAAGATTACTGGTCTTGATTAAACTGTTTTTTGCGCTTTTGGACGGAGGTAAGATGAGAAAGCTAACTCTGCTCGTTGTTCTGTTCTTATGCCTGATCAGCACAATCCTTTTGGGTTCCGGAGGGACGCAACCAAGCTTAGCGGCGGCTCCTGTCCCCTTTGACCTGCAAGTTTTCTCCGGTTTCCGGCGACTGGCGCCACCGACTTGGCTCCCGATCACCATTAGACTGGAGACTTATAGTGAACCGCTCAACGGGGAATTAGTGATTACCCTCCCCCATGATTATATCCTGACCGGCGAAGCAACAAAGACGGAGTATCGCCTCCCACTCACTCTGCCCGCCTTTGCTCGCCAAACTTATCGTACGACCGTCTTAAATCCGGTCGGCGCTTATTCACCTCCGGTCGTGAAAGTGTACTCCCAGGGTCAACTCCTTATGGAGCAAGCTTTACCGCTAGAAACGACCGCCCCCAGCCGGGGAATTTTAATCGTCAGTGATCATGAATTTAATACCGGATTTGGAACTGAACAGCCGGTTTTTCAACTGAAACCCACTTATTTACCGAGTAATCCGGTTGGCTACTGGGGCATTGAGGCCGTCCTCTTTGACCGGGCTGAGCTCACACTCCTCACCGCCCAACAGATCGAAGCCCTGGCCATCTGGGTCCGGCAAGGCGGGACCATTATTTTGACCGGAGGAAATAGGCTTCAGGCGCTGACTGCGCCGCTCCTGGCGCAGCTCACCACCTGTCGGTTCAAACAGAAAACAGTCTTGCCGTTAACCGGTGACGAGAATGACGTCCTGCCTTTTCCGGAGGATCTTCAGTGGCTGGAGGTCTTCCAAGTTGACCCCGGTGCCGCCGAAGTTCTCCTCACAATGCAGGGCTTCCCCCTCTTACTCCAAGAAACGCTCGGTGCGGGAGTTTGTTATATCCTGACCTTTGATCCCTTTGGACGATCCTCCCCGGCCCCGCTGACCGGGGAAGATTGGTGGAAAACGTTACTGCCTGTTTCAGGAGTGGAAGGAGAGCTTAACCACGGTTTCCTCGATTATTTACTCCCGGAGCTTCTCCGCTCTTCCCCGCAGACCTTACCGTCCAAGTTTTGGGTGGTGGCCGCCGTCGCCGGGCTCTGTCTCAGTCTTTATCTCTATGCCCGCTCCACCCGAAACTTACCGTTGGTCCTGATGTACGCCGGATATCTACTTTTGATCGTAGTTTACACCGGCCTTTGCACTTTGCTCTTCCACCGCCTGCTGGCCAATGCGCAACAGAACCTCTCCGAGTTGGCCATCATCCATAAGGCACCGCACCGGGCCTCGGCCCGGATTGAAGGTTACTACGCGCTTTTTGCCCGGCAGACTGCAGGGTTGGAACTAAGCATCAACCGTACCGCCGGTATGTTGACCGGGCTGTCGCCACAAGCCGGTTCCGGCTTTCAAGCGCCGGTCCGGATCTTACTTGAAGAAGAGCAGAGTAAACTACAGTTTCCACCGACGGATGATAACTGGCTTACTATGGGGTTTCGCGCCAACTACTTTACGGAGCTTCCGGTCTATGTGACGACCGAAAGCGGCCACAATCACCTAACCGTGGAAATAACCAACGACAGCACACTAATGCTCACTCGTCTTCTTCTCTATTCTGCCGGACGCTGGTTTCCCCTTGGACAGGTGGCACCGGGCGAGACTGGCCTTTTCCGGGTTGATCTGAACGCACCCGGTGAGACTTTTGCCACCGGCCTTCGCCTCTACCCGCCATCGTCGTGGGGACTGCGGACCGATCCTGCGGCGTTACGGCGTGAACTGCTGAATACTGCGGCCCGCCGGCTTTTTTCCACCACTACCCGGTTAACCGGTGTCAACCGCAGCTACTTACTTTGTTTATTGAGCGGGGAAAGACTGCCCAGGTCCGTCGCATTGCAGAAACCAGGAGAACAGAATTTTTCCGGCCTGTGGCTATTCCCGGTCGATTAAGGAAAAGGAAGGTGAGTCGGGGTAATGAAAGACTGGTATATGGTTTTAATTAGTGATTTAAAAGCGCATCTGCGGTCAAACTCCTTCCTCCTGCTTAATCTCCTGGCTTTGTCGTTCCTTGCTTTAATCACTACGGTATTCTGGCCTTCCGGCATCATCGTTCAATTTGAGCGGCCCCTGCTGGGCACCGCCTTTACCCATGCCCTGCTCGCGGTTACGGTCGCCATTAACCTACTAGCCCTGAACGAAGAGGAGCGTTTTCCCGACGTCCGCTCGTTCCGCGCCTGGCTGCACGCTGGTAACCTCTCTTACCAGGCGGTACTGGTCGGTAAAATATTCTCCCGCTCACTACAAGGAATCTTCCTCTTGGCGGCCACCGTACCGCTCGGGGTCATTGTCTTTTTCGTCGGTGGGCTTTCCCGACCGGGGCTGTTCTTGCTTTACCTCCTCGCTCTGCTGGCGACCAGCGCCGCGGGTTGGCTCGGCATCTATCTGGCCGAAAAGTTTGCCCACCGCTTCCGGAGAATCGGCCTCAGTATCTTTTTCCTTTATTTAATCGGGTTGGGAGGGACCAGTTTCTTCCCGCATCCGGCCTTGCCTCTCAACCTTCACTATCAAGTGGTCTTTTTTGCCCTCGTGGCTTTACTCTTTCTGGCAATGCTCACTAACTTGCGAGGATGGTTTTTTCGATGAGCAACCGGCTGTCGGTCAAGACAAATTATCTCTCGCCAATCTTCAAGGAACTGGCTACCCAATACCGGAGACGCCTCTTCTGCCAGCTCTTCGCTTGGGGGTGCGTTGGTGCGCAAACGTTCGCCCTGCTCTTCCTCTGGGGCGTGAAATCCCTTCATCTACCACTTAATTATTCTCTCCTTTGGTGCAGCTTAATTGCTCCCCTCGCAGCGTGCCTGGGCTTTTTCCTCTCTCCTGTACCCTGGCCACGCTTGCTCCAGGAAGCAGACCGGAACCTTGGTTTGCGGGAAAAATTAATAACCTTTGCTCAATATTACCACTATGACCCGGAAAATCCGTTCCTGCCGTTTTTGGAGTCGGGCCTCACCGCTGAATTAGGCGTTCTCTCCACCAAACGCGTCTTTCCGCTCCAGAAAAAGCCTTTTCTGTTGATGGCCGGCAGTGCTTTTGGCCTTTTTATTCTGACGCTCTTACCCGGCCGCCCCGCTTTGCTTTCTCCCCCGGGCGCTCCGCCTCCGGCGGCGCCAGCCGTGGTGGCCGAAACACCCAGCCAACCGGAGAGCTGCGCGGAGATTAGCCCCGAGCCCAGCCAGCCGACCACGGAAGCACTGTCCCCAACAGAGCCTTATGATACCCTCCCTGGGAGCGCACCGCTGGACCGTCCCGATCTGCGTTCCCGGTTGGAGAGTGCACCAGAACGGAGCTTAACCCAGGCCGAATCGCAGGGTAAACTCGAGGCGATGGACGCTCCTCCTCCGGAAGGCACCGCCGGGGCCCCCGCCCGCCAAGGCCAGAAGGAGTTGGAGCAGCAGGAAGTAACCGCGGAAGAAGCTGCTGAAGCGGCCATGGACAGTAACCGTCCAGAAACGGCCAATGCTCCCCCGCCGCCGTCCGTTGGACCGGAAACGGGGGAAGAAAGCGGCAGCCAAAGCGGAGGGGCCGCCCTCCAGGAGAGCATTCCGGACGAGGACAACTTTTCTCCCCCGGGAGCCGGTCGTCACAGCACGACCCACCCGTCAGAGGCGCTGGGTGTTTTTGAACCCGTACTGGAGTATAATCCGCTCTCCACCATCTCCCAAGTTACTAAGGAGAGTTTTCTCTCTTCCTATCTCGAGGAGCTCTACCCCCCGGTCCCCGGCTTGCCTCCGGGCGAAGCACAATTCCGGGAACGTCTGCGTAGACATCGGGCTCAAGTTTTAGCCGCCGACGGTAGTGAAGAGCTCCCGGTGGTTTATCGTGAGCTTATCAGAGAATACTTCTTCCTCTTGGCAACTGAGGAATGATCAGTTGATTTTAGTGCAAAGGGGCGAAATGATGGCGAAAACAAAAATTGAAGAATTCCATCAGGCTTTAAGGAAAACACGGGAAGAAATCGGCAAAGTAATCGTCGGCCAGGAGACGATCATCGACGATCTATTGACTGCGCTCCTCTGTAACGGCCATGCGCTCTTAGAAGGCTTGCCCGGGTTGGGTAAGACCTTACTCGTCCGGACCCTGGGGACGGTCTTTTCTTTGAAATATTCGCGGATTCAGTTTACTCCGGATTTAATGCCCGCCGATCTGACCGGGACCAATATTCTACAGAGTAACGCCAACCACGAGCGTTACTTCGTCTTTAAGAAAGGGCCGCTCTTTGCCCAGATTATCCTGGCTGATGAGATCAATCGGGCGACCGCCAAGACCCAGTCCGCCCTTCTGGAAGCGATGCAAGAACAGAGTATTACTGTCGCCGGTGAGACCTACCAGCTCGAATCCCCGTTCTTTGTACTGGCTACACAGAATCCCTTGGAATTGGAAGGCACTTACCCTTTACCCGAAGCTCAGCTTGACCGGTTCTTCTTTAAACTCGACGTTGGGCTGCCCAACCGGCAAGAGTTAAATGAGATCTTAGCCCGCACCACCGGGGCGGCGACGCCTGAGGTATCGCCCACGATGAGCGCTACTGAGCTGCTCGCCGTTCAGCAATTAATCCGACAAGTGCCGATCGCCGCCGAAGTCATGGATTATGCCGCCCGTCTTATTCTGGCCACCCACCCCCAAACCAGCGGGGTCGACCCCCAGGTCGCCCAGTATGTCCGTTACGGCGCCAGCCCCCGCGGGGCTCAGGCTTTGGTTCTAGGCGCCAAAGCCCGGGCTTTTCTAACCGGCCGTTATTATGCCGGCTTCGAAGAGCTGCGCGCTGTCGCGCTGCCCGCTCTACGGCACCGGATCATCTTAAACTTTGAAGGGGAAGCCTCCGGGCTGCAGCCCGATGACCTAATTCGCCAACTCCTGGCCACCGTTCCGGAGCTAGTTTAAACCTTCTGGTCTGACCGTTCCAGAGTTATTGATTTTTAGTGGCTATGCAAAGGGAAAGGCAAACCGAAGGAGGACCTAAAGCAATCAACCCCATACCGACCCCATACCGACAGGCTGATCTCCGCCTCCCGCTCGGTCGGTACCGCCGAAAACGACGGAAACAGCAAATTTAAAAAAGGAGCACCCGGGAGTTTAAGGCCAGAAGCAGTAAACAGAAGCGAAGGAGGGAGCGAACGGTGCTTGGGGATCGTAGTTTTTTACGTTTCTTGGAAAAGCTGAGTCTGGTTATGAATAAATCCCGCCCCAGCCTGGCCGTTGGTCACCACTTAGGCCACCAACCCGGGAGCGGGCTGGATTTTCGAGAGTACCGGCCCTACCAACGCGGCGATGATCTCCGCTACCTTGACTGGAACCTCTATTCCCGGCTGGAACAGCTCTTTCTTAAAGAATTCACTGAAGAACGCGATTTTTTAGTTTATTTCCTGATCGATCAGAGCCGTTCAATGGGGTTTGGTACCCCTAGCAAACTGCAGTACGCAGTGCGCTTGGCGGCGGCTTTGGGTTATATTGCCCTCGCCAGTGCTGATCAAGTCGGAGCCGCCTGCTGTTCTGAGGGTTGGGACAGTGAACTTAAACCCCTCAAAGGTAAGCGCCAGGCACGCAAGTTCTTTCAGTATTTGGAGCCCGCAAGCGTACAGGGGAGGACAGATTTAAACCACGTCCTGACCTCCCTGGCTTGGAAAGTAAAACAACCCGGCCTGGCCGTCATTCTCTCCGATCTTCTTGAGCCAACCGACTGCACTGACGGGCTTAAACGGCTCCGGGCTAACCGCTGGGAACTATGGGTCCTGCAGATTCTTACCCCCTGGGAACTTAATCCGTCTTTAGACCCGGAAGTACAGTTAATCGACGCGGAGACCAACCGCCGCCGGGAAATGGTCATCACCGACCAGACCATCGCCGCCTACCGGCAACGTCTGCACACTATCCAAACCCGCCATCGTCAATGGGCCGGGAGGTATGGTTATCGCTTCCTCACCCTGTCCACCGCCAAGCCGCTGGAGGAAGTCTTATTCCAAACAATGCGTAAGGAAAGGTTGATCATCTAGTGCATTTTCTGAATCCGGCCGCCCTCTATTATCTTATCGGCCTCGGCCTCTTTTTCCTCCTGCACCAACTGCGGCAGGAGAAAAAGGAGAAGGTCGTCCCCGCCTTGTTTTTGTGGGAAGATTTACCCCAAAACGACGAGGCGTCGCCGCTGCACCGGCGGTTCAAACCAGATGAGCTTTTCTTTCTCCAACTCTTGATCCTGATTCTCCTCCTTTTGGCCTTGCTCCAACCGGTCCTACTCGTAAGCAGACGCCAGCCGGGCCCATTGGTCCTGGTCATCGACTGCTCCGCTAGTATGCTCAGTACTGACCTTTCTCCCAACCGTTTTCAGCAGGCCGTCGCGGCCGGGCTTAATCTTCTCCAGGAAAACAGGGCACGAAAAACCGCTTTGGTTGCAGCCCGAGCCGTTCCGGAAGTACTTACCACCTTCACAGACGATCAACAGTTGCTCCGCCGCTTGCTCCGTGACTTAACCCCTAAACCGGAGGGGGCCGACCCTCAACAAGCACTGGCACTGGCTTCTACCCTACTCGGCCCCTCCCGGGGGGAGATTGTCTTCATCACCGACGGGGCATTTCCCGCCCTTGACTACCAGGGTACAGCTCCGCTGCAGATCATCCAGGTCGGCCAACCCGTCGCCAACCTGGCCATTAACGGGCTGGAAGCCCGGGCGACCGGCCGGCCGGGGGAATACCAGGTATTGGTCAAGCTCAATAATTTCTCCCCGCAAGTACAAACCACCCAACTGCAGATTACCGCTCCGGAGGCGTCCCTGCCGCCGACCGCCTTGACTTTTCAACCCTGGGAAGAAAAAGCTCTCTTCTATAACCTCACCGCCGACCAGCAGACCACCTGGCAATTCTTCCTGGAGGGCAGCGACGCTTTGACCCTCGATAATCAGGCGGCCTTAACTGTAGGCCGGGAACCAGGGTCGGTTCTCTTAGTCGGTCCCGGTAACTTCTTTTTGGAACAGGGCCTCCGCGCCCTCCCGCAAACCACTCTAACCTATCAACCGCAGATTACTCCAGCAGAGGCTGCGCCTTACGATCTGATCATCTTCGACCGGACAGTCCCGCCGCCCGGGATCAAGGGTCGGAGTGTTCTGATTAACACCTCTTACCCCGAGTGGGAACGGCCAGTGCGCATAGGGTGGTCTTCTGCGCCGGAGCAAATTTGGGGGGAAACCTCCCACCCACTCCTTCGCTTTGTGGAACCTAGCAACTGGCGCATCAGTTCGCAGTTGCTCTTGAAGCTTGAAGAGCGCGCTGTTCGTCCCCTCGCTTCCTCACCCACCGGTCCGGTTTTACTTAGTGTGGAGGAACCCGGGCGCCAAACCGTGCTCTTCTGTTTCGACCTCTTCGCCTCCAACCTCCCTCTCCAGGCGAGTTTTCCGGTCTTACTTTCCAACCTACTCTTGTGGGCGAAACCGGAGCCCCTAGAGAGTGGCCGGACCAATCTTCTCCCGGCAGTCGAATCCGACCTCACTCCGCGCTCATTTACCACCCCGCCGTTGGACCGGCGTCCGGAAACGGCTACCATGCCGGAAAGCCGGGATTTATGGCCGCTCTTCGTGCTAGCCGCCCTCTTCTTTTTGACCGGTGAATGGTTTTGTTACCACCGGCCCTCTCCCAAGCGGGCAAAGGAGGGAGCAAAGCGAAGCCAGTATTCCACTTCGCCCAGCCGGTCTATCTATTATTC
>JAAYGU010000001.1 GCA_012727535.1 Bacillota bacterium
AAAGGATACTTGTCATACGCAATTTTTCTGGAAGAAATTATCCGATCAAATTAAAGAAGTTCTTTCCTCCACCACTTTACAGGACCTCCTTGGGGAGAATCTTTAAGTCGAGGCCACCGGGTGAAGACTCGCCCGGCGGTTCACTACTACTTAATACGGAACGGAGGGAGATCCATGCCGGGAATCGCCAAACAGATCACCGATTTAATCGGTAACACCCCTTTACTTGAGTTTTCCAATTACAACCGCGCACTTGCTTTAAAAGCATGTTTAATTGGCAAACTCGAGTATTTTAACCCCGCCGGTAGTGTGAAAGACCGGATTGGCTACGCCATGATCCTAGCGGCCGAAGAGCAAGGATTACTGAAGAAAGATAGTGTGATCATTGAACCGACCAGCGGTAATACCGGGATCGGACTGGCCATGACCGCGGCCGCCCGCGGCTACAAATTGATCCTCACCATGCCGGAGACGATGAGTATCGAAAGAAGAGCTTTACTCGCCGCATTGGGAGCGCAAATCGAGCTTACTCCGGGGGCCGAAGGAATGGCCGGCGCGATCCGGCGGGCGGAAGAACTAGCGGCGCAACTTCCGAACTCTTTCATCCCGCAACAATTTAAAAATCCGGCTAATCCCGAGATTCACCGGAAAACAACTGCCGAAGAGATCTGGCGGGACACCGACGGGCAGATCGATCTCTTTGTCGCCGGCGTCGGAACCGGCGGCACGATTACCGGGGTCGGTGAAATCTTAAAGCAAAGAAAGCCTTCGCTCAAGATTGTTGCCGTTGAACCGGCTGCATCTCCGGTCTTATCCGGGGGCTGCCCCGGTCCCCATCAACTTCAAGGGATTGGCGCCGGGTTCATACCGGAGATTCTTAACCGTTCGCTCCTTGATGAAGTAATCACCGTTAATAATGAGGAGGCAATCCAGGCCGCCCGCCAACTGGCCCGGACCGAGGGAATCTTAGTGGGGATTTCGTCCGGAGCGGCGCTCTTTGCTGCCACCAAACTGGCCCAACAGCCGGAAAATACCGGCAAGAGAATTGTCGTCCTCCTGCCCGACGGTGGTGAGCGTTATCTCTCCACTCGACTTTTCCGGGATTAGCTCCACTCTACACCTACCGTCAAGCATTGAACTTGTTAACGGGTTCTGGAACCCGCCTTTGGGACAACGGGTTATTGCATCCGCACCGGCTTCGGGCTTACCGATGGCCTTCAATTAAAAATTTAAAAAAACCCTGTATTCAGGGTTTTTACTTTTACCTAATCTTCGTAACCACCGCTCATCTTTAAGAAAGCCGTTCTTCAATCCTGAGCTCCGAGTCGGCCGCCATCTCATAAATCCCATTAATACGGGGACCACTTGAAAACTGGATTGTTAGTTTCGTGGCCGTAACATCAACCACCACCGCTTCCTCTCCGGTATTTAAACGGACAACGCTCCCGATCGGATAAACCGCAGCCGAGTCGACCATCGCCTGTACAACTTCCGGATCATATTTCACCCCGGCCTCTTTTTTCAGTTCGGCCAGCGCTTCATGGCTCCAGTATGGTTTACGATAAGCCCGGTGCGATGTCATTGCCTCAAAGGAATCGGCCACCGCGACAATCCTTCCGTAAAGATGAATCTCATCCCCGCTCAGTCCCCGAGGATATCCGCTCCCATCCAACCGCTCGTGATGCTGATAGGCGGTATGCGCGACAAAAATACTTAAACCCGGTTCGTTCCGTAATAAATCAAAACCAAACTTAGGGTGTTCGGTGATTTCGCCCTTTTCCTTTTGCTGAAGAGGACGGTCTTTCAGTAAAATCGCCGGATCGACACAAACCATTCCTAGATCATGAAGGAGGGCGCCCATCGATAATTCTTTCACTTTATCACGGGCCAGTCCCAGGTTCCGCGCGATCATAGTCGAAATCACCGCGACATTAATCGAATGCAGGAAATAATAATTATCATGGTTCTTCAGATCCATCAAATTATAAAGGACCGCCGGGTTCTGCAGAATTTCATCGATCAGGTAATCAATGACCGAGGTGACTTGCTTAAGATTTAAATGCTGCCGTAAATGTGCTTTGGCAAAGGAATCTTTGACGCTCAACATTGCTTCACTCAAGGTTTTGTCGCTAATCGGGGCGGTAAAATCAACTTTTTCCTCCCCGGGTTCATAAACATAGAGATGCTCATAACCCATCTCGCGCAGGCGTTCCAGATATTTTGGCAATAGTTTCATCCCGCTTGATAACAGAACTTTACCATCAGTATTAAAAATTGGCCTCGCCAGCATCATCTCCGGGGTAATCGCATCTAACGGCAAATATCGCATAAGTTCATTACCCTCACTTTACAAATAAAATGTATAAGATCAATGATTACAGTGAATCCGCCGGAGCCGAATGGTATTACCCCGTTCCAATCAGTCCCGGCCGGTAAAGGTTTACCAAAGCTGTCATTCTCAATCAGTAACGAATGCAAGGTTCGACCGACGAGAGGTATTTCCCTGGTACTCTTTCTTAAACCTGAAAAGCAGCTTCTTTTATAATTTCAGAGACTGTCGGGTGGGGAAAGACAATTTTTCCGATCTCGTCAACCGTCATACCCTGTTCAATCATCATCCCCGCACCGTAGATCAGCTCCGAAGCATAACGCGAAATCAAGTGCATTCCCAAGAGCCGCCGGTCCGGTCGCGAGATAACCAACTTACAAAGCCCGTCTCCGCCCTCGGTCTCTGCTAAATACCTCCCGCTGTAGCGCATCGAGGTTTTAATTACTTCAAAAGCCAACCCTTTCGCCGCGGCCGACTGCGGAGTCTCACCGACCGCTGCCACCTCCGGATCTGTATAAATAACCGCAGGAATAGTCCCATAGTTCATAGTTTCTACTCCCCCCAGCAGGTGACCGATGCATACTTCAGCTTCGCGGTAAGCGGTATGAGCCAGCATAGAACGGCCAGTAACATCCCCAGCCGCATAAACCCCAGACCGATCACAGCGACCATATTCATCAATCTGCAGCCGCCCCTGTTCCGGTTGGATACCGATCTTCTCCAGGCCCAGACCATCAAGGCTCGGTCGGCGGCCAACACTCAAGAGCACCTTCTCCGCAGTGATCGCTTCTGTTCTGTCTTCCGTGGCCACCTGAACGGCCCCTTCCCGGACCGCCGTCACCTTCGTCGCAAGGTGGAACTCAATCCCTTGTTTGCGTAAGTTATGGAGGAGGATCTGCGCGAGATCAGCATCGATTTCACCACCGATCTGCTCCTGTAACTCGACCACCGTCACTCTGCTACCGGCCGCATTAAAGTAACTGGCCATCTCCAGGCCGATCGCTCCCCCACCAATGACCACAAGCGAAGTAGGGATTTTTTGGAGATTAAAAATCTCCGTACTGGTCAGGACACACCCTGTTCCTAGCGCCTCTCTTAGCCCTGCGATCTCCGGAATCACCGGCTTAGAACCGGAAGCGATTAAGAGCTTTTTCCCGGTATACAACTCCCCGGCCGCTTCAACCTTAATCCCTGCTTCTTCCCGGCCAACAATTTTCCCGGTTGCCTCCAACAAAGTGACATTATATTTTTGTAGTTTGTTCTTAATCCCGGCAGTGAGGATTCTTACCACTTTATTTTTGCGCGCCATCACCTTAGCATGGTCCAGACTTAGCTGTTCCGCTTTAACCCCATAAAGGGACCCTCTTAAGGCGTCATGATAGATCTTTGCCGAGTGCAACCAGGTTTTCGATGGTATACAGCCTTCATATAAACAGACCCCGCCGACCGACCGTTTTTCAATTAAAAGCGTCTTCAGGCCGGCTCGACCGGCCAAAGTAGCAGCATGATACCCAGCAGGGCCACCTCCGATAATGATTAAATCAAAAAGCAGGAATCATCACCTCCTTACTGGTTCCTCATTGTATAAGACTGCCGCGGCCTGATAGGAACTGCGCACAAATGGACCGGCCGCCACACGTAAAAATCCGAGCTCCTCCCCGATCTTGCGGTAGCGGGTAAAAGTCTCCGGAGAGATATACTCCACCACCGGATGATGATGGGGCGAAGGAGCTAAATACTGACCAATCGTCAGGAGCTCGCAACCTGCTTTCCGTAAATCGCTTAAAACACGCACTAGCTCTTCTTCTTCTTCCCCGAGCCCCACCATCAGCCCGGATTTAGTTAGAATCTTCGGGTTTGCTGCTTTAACCCGGCGTAAAAGTTGCAATGAACGCTCATAATCGGCCTGCGGACGTACTTCCGGATAAAGACGGGGAACGGTCTCCACATTATGATTCAGTACCTCGGGTTCGGCCGCAATCACCTTCTGGAGAGCCTCCGCATCACCCTGGAAATCAGGGATTAACACTTCCACGGTCGTCTCAGGATTAAGCTGGCGCACCGCCTTAATCACCGCGACAAAATGACCGGCTCCTCCGTCCGGCAAGTCGTCCCTGGTGACCGAGGTAATAACCGCGTGTTTTAGTCCTATGGCCGCGACCGCTTTCGCCACGCGCTGCGGTTCATCTTCATCTGGAGACCGCGGGGGTTTATGTTGGACATTACAAAAAGTACAACGACGGGTGCAATAGGGGCCCAAGATCAAAAAGGTGGCCGTTTTCCGTCCATAACATTCCATTAAATTGGGGCAACGTGCTTCTGTGCAGACCGTATGGAGAGATAACCTGTTTAATACTCTCTCCACTTCGATCTTTTCTTTGCTCGCTTGGATCTTTAATTTCAGCCAGTCCGGTTTTCTGAGCATCTTTTGTTCGTTTTGCTTAGATATTTCGGAATATTGTTTCATCTTTTTAGTATTGATTCCTTAAAATTACATTTATTATCATCAAGATCGATCCATTTTCTACTCTTTCTAATATAATATCACACTGTAAAGAATTTTTATATTATCTTTTTTTTTAATAAAAAAGCCGGTTCCGAACCGAACCGGCTTTCTCATTATAGGCTATAGACCTTCGCCTCAGGAAGCAGATTAACCTGTGAGTTTTTTAAGAGGGCCACAGCTTGATCAATATCTTCCACCCGGAAAATGACAATCGCATTTTCAAGAGATTTTCCGACAAAAGCATACATATATTCGATGTTTACCCCTTTTGCTTGGATTTCGTTAAGCACTCCGGCCAACCCGCCAGGTTGATCCGGGATCTCGACCGCAATCACCTCAGTTTCCCGAACAGTAAAACCTTCTGCTTTTAAGACAGATAATGCTTTGGCCGGTTCACTGACGATCAACCGCAAAATCCCATAATCGGTCGTATCAGCTATCGATAAGGCCCGGATATTGATCTGGTTATCCCCAAGAATCTTGGTCACCTTGGCTAAACGGCCGGATTTATTCTCTATAAAGACCGAGATTTGTTTAACTTTCAAAGTCTCCCCTCCCCTTAACTCGGTTTTAACAATTATAGTTTACTACATATTGCCTGATTAAACAATCGCCGGATGTACCCTTCCACGCCAACTTTCATCCTTTCGTTGCTCAAGCTTGCTTAACAAGGGACTGCTTAAAGAGGCCGCTCGTTATTTCTGATAGAGCTCACGCCGGTCGATCACACGTTTCGCTTTCCCTTCACTCCGCTGAATCGTCTTCGGCTCGACCAGCTTCACACGGACATTGATCCCCAAGGTGCTCTCGATCTTCTGTTTGATGCTCTTGCCCAAATGCTCTAATTTCCGCACTTCGCTGGCGAACAACTCTTCCGAAACCTCCACCCAGACTTCCAAATCATCCAGGTTGCCTTTCCGGTCAACGACCAGCTGATAATGGGGCGAAACATCACCGTTCTCCAGTAAAACACTCTCAATCTGGGAGGGGAAGATATTGACACCTCTAATAATTAACATATCATCGGTCCGTCCGAGGATCCGGTGCATCCGCGCCACCGTCCGGCCGCAGGCGCAAGCCTCAGGGTAGAGTAAGCTTAGATCTCGCGTCCGGTAACGGAGCAACGGAAACGCTTCCTTGGTCAGGGTGGTGAAGACAAACTCACCCTTCTCCCCATAAGGAAGAACCTCTCCCGTCTGCGGATCAATCACTTCCGTTAAAAAGTGGTCTTCATTAATATGCAACCCTTCTTGTTCCTGACATTCAATGGCAACCCCCGGACCGATAATCTCTGATAAACCATAGATATCGTAAGCTTTGATCCCCAACTTCGTCTCAATCTCCCGGCGCATCTGTTCGGTCCAAGGTTCCGCGCCAAAGATCCCGATCTTCAGCGGCAGGGTTCGTAGATCAATCCCCATCTCCTCGGCGGTCTCTGCCATATATAAAGCGTAGGATGGTGTACACGCGAGGATGGTAATCCCAAAATCCTTCATTACTTGAATCTGGCGTTTGGTATTCCCCCCGGAAACCGGGACGACCGTCGCTCCGACTAGCTCCGCTCCATAGTGAACTCCTAAGCCCCCAGTGAATAGTCCGTAACCATATGAGACCTGAATGCGGTCACGAGGACCTCCACCGGTGCAAGTGATACTTCGAGCCATCACTTCTGACCAGGTATTAATATCTTTTTTCGTATACCCCACCACCGTCATGCGGCCAGTCGTCCCGGAAGAAGCGTGAATGCGCACTACTTCATCCATATCGGTTGCAAATAAGCCAAAAGGGTAGTTCTCCCGGAGATCTTCCTTCGTGGTGAACGGAAAATACTTTAAGTCGGCTAAAGTTTGTAGATCCTCCGGCTTGATTCCTTGCGTTTTCATTTTTTCTCGGTAAAAAGGTACATTTTGATAAATCCGTTCGACAGTTGCTTTCAATCTCTTTAGTTGCAACTCCTCCAAACGCTGTCTGGACATGCTCTCATACTCTGGGCTCCACATTACAGCAACACTCCCCTTCCTCATAATTAAAAAACCTTTCGTCTCTGCGAGACGAAAGGTTATACTTCCGCGGTACCACTACGCTTACTTATAAGTCACTTTCACCACGGGGATAGACAGAATCATCCCGATGGCTGCTCTCTGGTAACGGCGGAACGTTCCCGGCCCGACCTACCACCCGCCAGCGGGCTTCAGCCTGCAACTCCGAGGAGAACTTCACACCGGCCCTCGGGGCCTCCCTTGCACCAACGGAGGCTCGCTGCACCCTCCTTCCGGGCTACTTTTCCTCTTCATCGTTTTTTTAAAATATTGAGAGCATTATACCACAGGGTAAAAGTTCAGGCAAGTAGTTTTTGCAAAATATTATAAATCCCAGGTTCAACCACTATGAACCTGGGATTAAGGTCTAAAAACCAGAATGTAATCTGTGTTTACCCCTATAACTCCAAAATCTCCCGGACGGTCGCCGCCATCGCCTCCGGGGCGATCGTGCGGTCATGAAGCACCGGTTTCTTCTCCAACCCCTTAAGCCCGTGG
>JAAYGU010000019.1 GCA_012727535.1 Bacillota bacterium
ACATTATCGACACGCCCGGGCACGTGGACTTTACCGTCGAGGGGGAGCGTTCTCTACGGGTGCTCGATGGGGCGGTGGCGGTTTTCTGCGCGGTGGGCGGGGTAGAACCGCAATCCGAGACGGTTTGGCGACAAGCCGATAAGTATAATGTTCCCCGGATTGCCTTTATTAACAAAATGGACCGCGTGGGCGCAGATTTTTTCCGGGTGGTCGAAATGATCCGGACCAAACTGGGGGCAAATGCTGTCCCGGTTCAGATCCCGATCGGCGCCGAGGACGATTTTCGCGGAGTCGTCGATTTAATTGAGGAGAAAGCACTTATTTACCTTGATGATTTAGGAACGAGAAGCGAGACGCAGACGATTCCGGCGGAAGTTCAGCCGCAAGTGGAAGAATACCGGAACAATCTTTTGGAAAGTTTAGCGGAATTTGATGAAGAAATTATGGAAAAATACCTGGAGGGGGAGGAGATTACCACCGAGGCGATTCGGGCGGCGCTCAGAAAAGCGGTCATCAACGCTAAGATTACGCCAGTCCTCTGTGGTTCCGCCTTTAAAAATAAAGGAATCCAACCCTTATTGGATGCGGTCGTTGCTTACCTGCCGTCACCGATTGACCTGCCACCGGTCCCGGGAAAGGATCCGCGCGACAAAGCGGAGGTATTCCGCAAACCAGCCGACGATGAACCATTCGCGGCTTTAGCCTTTAAAGTGATGACCGACCCATATGTCGGTAAACTTGTTTTCTTCCGGGTTTATTCCGGAGAACTAAAAGTCGGTTCCTACATTTATAATTCCACCAGAGACCGGAGGGAGCGGGTCGGTCGGATTTTGCGGATGCATGCCAACCACCGCGAGGAGGTTACAATGGTAGGTACCGGCAGCATTGCGGCAGCGGTTGGTTGGAAGGAGACTTCGACCGGGGATACCCTGTGCAGTGAAGGCCACCCGATTCTGTTGGAATCGATGGAGTTTCCGGAGCCGGTGATCTCCGTCGCCATTGAGCCGAAGACGAAGGCGGATCAAGACAAGCTCGGTATGTCCCTGGTTAAACTGGCCGAGGAGGATCCCACTTTCCAGGTGAAGACTGATCCGGAAACGGGCCAGACGATCATCTCCGGAATGGGTGAACTACATTTAGAAGTGATCACTGACCGTCTCATTCGGGAGTTCAAGGTTGCGGCTAACATCGGTAAGCCGCAGGTGGCTTACAGAGAGACGATTCGCCGGACGGTCAAGGCGGAAGGTAAATTTGTCCGGCAGAGCGGCGGACGCGGCCAGTATGGCCATGTCTGGCTTGAGCTAGCACCGAATGAGCCGGGTGGCGGGTTTGTCTTCGAAAACAAGATCGTAGGCGGGGTAGTGCCGAAAGACTTTATTCCGGCGGTCGAAGCCGGGGTGAAAGATGCTATGGCCAACGGTGTTTTAGCCGGCTATCCGGTGGTTGATGTGGTTGTGAGCTTATTCGACGGCTCTTACCATGAAGTGGACTCTTCAGAGATGGCATTTAAGATTGCGGCTTCGATGGGCTTTAAAGAAGGATGCCAAAAAGCGGATCCAGTCTTGCTCGAACCAATCATGAAGATCGAAATTGTGACCCCTGAGGAGTATCTTGGTGATGTACTAGGCGATTTTAACGCGCGACGGGGCAGGGTTGAAGGCATGGAAACCAGCGCCGGCGCCCAGGTGATTCGCGGGTTTGTCCCCATGGCGCAGATGTTTGGTTACGCTACGGTCTTACGTTCACTCTCCCAAGGTCGGGCGATCTATACAATTCACTTCTCGCATTATGAAGAGGTTCCGAGCAATTTAGCCAAAGAGATTATCGAACATTAACCTGATCGGTTGGATACTGTTTAAGCAGTATTCCCTGAACAAAGAGAGTTTCTTTTAAAATAGCTATTAAGAATAAATGATCAAAAGTATTGAGGAGGATTAAAATTGGCAAAGCAAAAATTTGAACGGACAAAACCGCACGTCAACATTGGTACCATTGGTCACGTTGACCATGGTAAAACCACCACTACAGCCGCGATCACCCTGGTGCTCTCGAAGG
>JAAYGU010000020.1 GCA_012727535.1 Bacillota bacterium
ATTAGCACGGGTTGTAACTACAGATATTCTATTTTTACTACGTCTCCGATCGTGGAAACCCTTGTTATTCTTGACTCGTGGATTTTAAAATGAGCCATTTGTGCCTATTTACTGTTCAACGCCAGTCTTTGTAATTATTTATTAACTACCCCGACCATTTATAAAAATTAAAGCTCTAGCCTATTAAAGACTAGAGCTTTAATTTTTTCTATGGCTTTATTAAATTGCACAATTGCCAACTAAGCACTTAGCATTTTCTCTTTAGCGATGCTAGCGGCGGTCGCTGCATCAGGCGCATAAGCATCGGCCCCGATTTTCTGGGCAAAATTATCAGTCACCGGTGCGCCTCCGACCATAATATAAAGCGAATCGCGGAGGTTTTCACGTTTAATCGCCTCAATGACCTTTTCCATCTCGGTCATGGTGGTTGTAAGTAAGGCGGACATCGCTACGATTTGTGGTTCCTCTTTTTTGATTGCTTCAATAAATTTCTCGGCTGGCACATCGATGCCTAAATCGATTACTGTAAATCCTGCACCCTGGAACATTATCTTGACCAGATTTTTTCCGATATCATGCAGGTCTCCTTGGACTGTTCCGATTACCACTTTACCGAGCGGCTTAACTTCCTCGTCGACTAAATAGGGTTTCAAAACCTCCATCCCGGCATTCGTCGCCCGGGAGGCAATCAGGACTTCCGGGACGTAAACTTCGTTCGCTTTAAACTTCTCGCCGATGATTGACATCCCACTTAATAAGCCATCGGACAGAATTTGGTCGGGTGAAATACCCTCTTCCAAAGCTTTACCGACGAGGTTTTGGACTTCCTTCGCCCGTCCTTGTTGCAAAAGTTCCGAAATGTTCTGGATAATCTCTTTTCCCACCAGTTTCCCCTCCTAACTAATTAGTTTTAAATTCAATACCTAAGTTCCTCTTGACCGGCGAAATTCACCGGGTGAAACCCCAACCAGTTTCTTAAAAACTTTACTGAAATAGCTTTGGTCTTTGAAACCGACCAAACTTGCCACTTCAACCAAGGGAAGCTCTTCGTGCAGCAGAAGTTCTTTGCTGTATTCTATACGAAGGGCACTTAGATATTCACTGAAAGTACATTTCATCTCGTTCTTAAAGAGTTTACTAAAGTAGGCTGGGCTTAAATGAACTTCCTCTGCCACCTTCTCTAGGCTGATCTCATTCATATAATTAGCCCGTAAATAAGTGATCGTCTTATAGATAATGTCGACATTTTTTACATTAACTAGATTAAAGACGCAATCCGTAAACCTGACCATCACCTTCGATAACCAGAAGGCGACTTCATCAATGGAGGATAAATGCTCAATATCCCATAAAAACCGGTGATTAAGTCCAAAAATCATCTCGATTTCGGCACCACCCTCGACTGCCGCCCGCGAGAGGAGGACAACCAATTCAATGATCCGGGTTTTAATTAGTTCCAAATCATTACCTTGAGAAAAAAAGATGAATCCTAAGATCTCATTTAAGACCTCTTGGGCACCGGCCTTATCCCCCCGGCGGATCTTCGCCATCGGTTTCTTCTCTTTCGCCAATAAAGGATAAGCCTTACCTTCTCCGGATCTATTTTTAAACTCTTGCAGCCACAGAAAGATCGATTTTTGTTGGTCAAAAAACTCGCTCTTCTCCTTGAATCTCTCTGTTTCGGTCTCGGACAGAAATCCGGCTAGAGAAAATAAGAGGATGGCCAGATCATTGACTAACGCCGGCTGAAGAAAGGGGAGCTCCCTCAAGCGTTCCTTTAGTACCGCAATTTCCTGCTCCGATAGATTATTTTGCAGTAAGATCTCTTCGATTAATGTATCTTCCGGTTTGCTCATGATCACCGGACCGGCGACCAAAGAGAACTGAATGTGATAACCGCTGAGAACTGGGGCGACCCAATGGACAAGACCATAGGGGCAGAAAAAAACATAAGCCTCCCCAAACTTGTCAGCCTGATAACTCCCGTACAGATGAGCTTTGAAACATTCCTCTCGTCGGGTTGGAGATTCTTGAATCAAGCGGCAAAACGGATTATCCGGAACGGCTTTCAGGGTCATAGTGCCTATGGAATCCCTTGATATCGCCTCCACCGGTCTCCCTTGAGCATCAATGACAAACGCCGGAACTTTGGTTGAGTTAACATAGGCACGACAAGTCTTGAGCACTTTTGACAGTTCAACCATCTTATCTCCACCTGTTACGGACTTCTCCTCATCGCTTCAATATTTCTCCTACCAATCCTTTAACTTATTATCCAAAATTAATGTAACATAC
>JAAYGU010000021.1 GCA_012727535.1 Bacillota bacterium
TAAACTCGACACTTACATATTCACCATAGGGCCAACGACAATAATAAAACGCCACAACCTCATCGTTACTATTCAAAAAGGCCACAATCAACGGCTGTTTAAATATGGGGGTCTCACCCAACACTTCACTGTTGATGTTGTCCACACGGTCATTAACCGGATAAAGGTCGCCTTTATGTTCCTCCACAATACGGCTGGCCTTTTGGCAATAATCCCTATTTAAATCCACCTTCGTATTAACTGTTATGCTGATCGCTCCCTCGCCCTTGTCCTCGACCAACGGCTGCCCTTCAATGGAAAGGGTAAACATTTTGTACGGATCAGCCACCCCTTTTAACTTCGTCAGGTAGGCTTTCAGCCGGTTCAACCTTTGCACCCGGTTGTCGTTGATCAGGGAGAAGATGGTTTGCCCGGAAAAGGTGAGGGCGTAACTTAGATCCTGGTAGGACTGTTCAACCGCGCTGATTTGCAATTGGGCCTCCAGATAACTGGAATCCGCCTGTTTGGACAGGGCCGCCAGTTGCGCTTCCATGGTATTGACCCGCTCAACCAACTTAGCGATCTCCGCGGATTTGGTCCGCTCTTCCACATACCGGGCGAGCCGCGCCTCGAAATCGGCCCGGTCGATCAGAAATACCGCCTTGACCCTGACCACGATATATGTGCCGTCCAGATGCTTGCTTACTTCTTTAAAACCCGGTTTGACCTGCACAATCCCGGCCGTAATCGCGGTCACTTCGTCCTTGGTCAGCTCATGATTGGTGACAACCGTTTCGCTGATGACATAGCCTCCAAATTGATCAAGGGCGTCCCTTTTCGCCATGATTAAAGCCATCTCTTCCGCTTGTTCCAAAGTAATTCCGTTGCCCAGGACCACTTCACCAGCGCCGACCACTTCTTCAAGGCGAGCGGCCGCCAAATTCGATCCAGGCCTTACGCCAAAAATCACTGCTAAAAGCAGAACAGCAACGATCAACCTTAACCCTTTCACTTCCCATCCCTCATGTACGCTTTATTTTGTTGCGAAACTACTTTAGAGGGAGAGGCCTTCCCCTTACCTAGATAAGCCGCCTTAATAACATTACTCTCTTTTTTGGTGCAACCAGTAACCGCAAAAGCAAGCAAGATAATCAGAAGTAGAAAAATCAAGTTCTTTCTTCTCAAGTCAACTCCCCCTTTTTAATAATTGATAACTATTCCGTCAATAATAATAAAACATTTTCGGTAAATAGGCATAAATATCCTCTATTATCTTAATAAATTAATACCTCCGTTAATGGCACGAAGTTCATCACTGCGCATCCAAAGCAATAAAAAACAGGCTGTACTTAGCCTGCTCAAATCGGCATTTCCCCCTTTTTCATCTTATTATTTTCTTCAAGAGGTTTAGTCTTTCTTTATACGGCGGATATCTGAGCGGAACCTCGAAGGCATAGGTCTGCTTGAGGATGCTTTTGGCGTGGGAAAAGGTGGCAATGCCTTTTTCCCCATGATAGGAACCAAGGCCGCTGGCACCTACCCCACCGAAGGGCAGATGGTGATTGGCCACATGCATAATGGTATCATTGATGCAGCCCCCGCCGTAGAGCAGATTATTCACCACCCAGGCCTCCAGGTTTTTATCCTTGGTGAATATGTAAAGAGCCAGCGGTTTTTCCCGGCTTCTGATGATCTCAACGGCTTCCGTCAGACGCTCATAGGGAATGATCGGGAGGATCGGCCCGAAGATCTCCTCTGTCATCAACGGAGAATCAAGAGCGGGCTGATCAACCAAGGTGAGTTCGATCTTTAATTGCGTCCGGTCAGAAGTGCCGCCCGTGATGATCCTATCCTTTTCTGCCGTAATCATCCCTTGCAAGCGGTCAAAGGCTTCGGCGTGGATGATCTTACCGAAATCTGGTGACAGCAATGGACTTTTGCCAAAGAACTTCCTGATCGCTTCTTGCATCGCGCCGATTAAATCCTGTCTAACCGCCCGGTGCACCAGCACATAGTCGGGCGCGACACAGGTCTGCCCGGCGTTTAAGGCTTTCCCCCAGATGATACGCTGTGCCGTTTTTTCGAGGTCTGCCGTGGAACCCACCGTTTGATCGACCAGACACGGGCTTTTCCCCCCTAGCTCCAGAGTGACAGGAGTCAAGTGCTTGGCCGCTGCCGCCAGCACAATCTTCCCCACCCGTACACTACCGGTGAAGAAGATATGGTCAAACCGGTTCTCCAGGAGGGCGGTGTTGACCTCTTTGCCCCCTTCGAAAAGGGCAATGTATTCCGGCGGAAAATGCGCGGCAATGAGCCTGGCCAGGAGCGCCGAGGTCTGCCGGGCATAACGGGAAGGCTTGAGGACAACACAGTTTCCGGCGGCCATCGCCGCCACCAGCGGCGCAATGGACAGCTGGAAAGGATAGTTCCAAGGAGCCATGATCAAAACCACCCCCAACGGTTGCCGGTGAATATAGGATTGTCCGCCGAAACTGGTGACCGGAGTCGGTACCCGTTGGTCTTTCATCCAATCCTTGAGGTGCTTGAGGGTGTGTTTAATCTCCATATAGACCATGGAGAGTTCGGTGGCATAACTTTCGAAGGGGCATTTCCCCAGATCATACTGCAAAGCGGCGATAATCCGGGCTTCATTCTGTTTGATTGCCCCGTACAAAGTCTTCAGTTGTTTAACGCGAAATGCATAGGGCAGAGTCGCCCCCGATTGAAAGAACTTCCTCTGCGCCGCCACGGTTTTGTCCATTCCTTTTCCCCTTTCACTCTGGGTTATACGCGCCTCTTCCCCGCGCACCGCCGCTTTTCCGAAGTCTACTCTCGACACACACTGCTTACTAATTATTATTAAGGATAGAACGGAAGATACCTTTATTCGTTTCATACTGCCGTAATTGCCATTAACCGTTCAATAGGCTGAAGGCTTTCCGGTTGTTGTAGTATAATGACTTAAAGACCGGGAAGAGGCGATCATAGATCGCGGTATGCTCCGGCTTTGGTAGATATCGGTCTTTAACCGGGACCATCTGTACAGCTGCGGTCAGGTCGGGAAGAAGCCCGAGCCCCACGGCGGCCACGATCGCCGCCTCAACAGCGCCGCTATTCTGCGGGTGGGGAACGGTCTCAATCTCCCGCCCCAAAACATCGGCCAGGATCTGACAGGTCAGCGGGGCTAGCGCTCCGCCTCCGACCAGCCGTACTTTAGAGGAGGCTTTTACCTTGCGCTCGGCCGGGGGGTGGGCCCCGATGATCGCTGCAATCATGTTCTTCGTGTCCAAAACCTGACGGCGGACGACCGTAGAGATCCAACCGGAAGTTCCTAGATAGATATGGGTACTGCCTTCTTGGTCCGCTCCGGCCCCCACAGAGGCATCCCCGCCGCCGCCAAAGACGGGAATTCCCGCTTCCAGGCCAAGTTCGGCGGCGGCTTGTGGTGTGATCCGTCCGACTTGATCCGTACAGTTCACCACTTTCGGCAAGTGCTGCCGGTCGACGCCCAACATGGCACAGAGCTTATCACTAAATCCCCGGCGGTCTGGGCGGGTATCATACAGCAAGGTGGCAAAGGCGCTGTCTTCAGTCATAATAAATTCGCCGGTGGTTTTGAGGATTAGATATTCCTTCACATCCAACCATTTGTAGACTTTGCGGAAGTTATCCGGTTCGTTCCGCTCCACCCACTTATTATATTTCCAGACCGGATCTTTCACGCTAGCCGCCACCGCCCCACTGATCCGAATGGAATTGAGCAACTTATAACCATTCATCCCCGCAATTTTAATGCCACGGCCCAATCCTTCCTTCAGCTCTTGTTTGGCCCGGTTGTCCATATAACTCATGCTCCGCCGGACGGGGGACCCCTTCGGCATCGACCAGCACCAACCCCTGCATCTGGCCGCAGAAGGAAAGGCCCGCAATCTGGCGGGGCAAAACCCCGCTCGCCGTGAGCACCTGTTTGGTCGCCCTGCACATGGCATGCCACCAATCCTCCGGCTCTTGTTCCGCCCCACCGTTGTCCAGCATGTAAAGCTCATAACCTTCTACCGCATCAGCCACCAGGGTAATCTGATCCGTCAGCGCAAAAAGACAGGTTTTCATGGAGGTTGTACCCACGTCATAGGTAATGACAAAAGTACTCATTTCAGATCCTCCTTTACCAGCTTGTTTTACTGGCGACGGCTTTCCGTACCGGACACAAAGGCCTGCTTGGCATATTTCTTAAGGTAAACAAAGCGCATGAGCATACTCTCAAAAGCGTTGATCGGCTGCACTTTGCCGAATAAGACCGCGCCAATCAGGGCGTTGGCGTTTTTTTGCAGGATCATCGCGACCGCCTTGGCATCGTCCTCACTTACGCCACAACAGAGCGCTCCGCTATCCTTAATCAGGACAGCGGCGGACTTCCTTAGAGCCCGGGCAATCCGGTCCGGCTCTTTCTGATCAAAGGTCCTGACCTGTAAGCCGACGATCTGGGCAAAATCATCCAGGAGCGGTTTTAAACCCACGCCTGCCCGGGAAAGGCATTGCAGCTCCGGGCTGGCTTTAAAGATGATCGCGTTGATCTGTGGATTTCTCTGATAGATGGTCTGGTAAAGCCCTGCTTCCGCCAGCCGTTCGGCGATCCTTTGCTCATCGATAATCGCCCCTTCCTTCGCCCCGTCCATACCGTTTTGGCCCAACTTTTCTCGACGTTCGCTGGCGGGTTTGCCTTCTGATTGCAATCGGTTCGACAGAGCCGCCTTCTTTTGCCCCAGCGCAAAGGCGGCCAGCGCATAAGGGTCATACGCCTTACCTCCGCTCAGCTTTAAGTACTGGTTGATCACATGGTCGGCACAGACCTTCTCCAGCGCAATCGCCATGGCAAAGGCCTCCTCCGCGTCACGGCCAAAACAGAGCGCGCCGTAGTGTTTCATGATCACCGCTTGCCCGCGAGACTGCATCAGGACCCGTCGGACATTTTTACGCAAGGCTCTCGTCCCCGGCAGGGCGTAATCGGCACAGAGCACCTCCTCCCCGAGCATGGAGTTAGCCCCGCCCACCGGAATCGCTTTTAACGCAGTCGCGGCAATAACGGAGGCGTTCTCCTGGTGGGTATGGATGACAAAGTTCACCTCCGGATAGAGTTTGTAAACCTCAGCATGGACTCCCTTTTCGGAGGAGGGTTTGATCGACCCCTTAAAACTTAGGTCATCGATCTTCACCTGGACCAAATCATTAGCCGTCAAAGACTGGTAACTCCGGCCACTGGGCGTAATCACGAAGCTCTCCGCATCAACCCGACAGCTGACATTACCCCAGGTCCGTGCGATCAAACCAGTTTCCACCAGCCTTAGGCCGGCATGCAAAACACTGTTTTGGGCTTGGATAATCTCCATTACAATCTCCCCTTACGCCTTGACGGCCACGTTTTTGGAAGACATTTTCGTAACGGCCCAACTTTATGCCACTTTTATCGAAGAGCCCAGAAAAAAGAAGCCGCCCGCCCAAATATTTTGCTTTCTTCCTTGATAACCTATCTCTCCCTGGGCAACGCGGCTTAGAATAGCATGGGAGACAACCGGCGTCGGAGTACTCCGCCCGCCGCGATGGAGCAAAACCTTCATGCTGTTTCCGGCAAAAACCTCCACCGCTGTCTCTTGGGCTAGATCCGAAGCAAAACGGACGTCCTTGCCCATCACCACGGGACCAAGCGGTTTTCCCTTTAGTTCTTCCGGGAGAACCGGTCCAAAAGTGCCATGTTCGCGCCGTAAATCCACCAGCGCTTGGGTCATTGCCGCCACGTGGGCTTCCGAAAATCCCACCTAGAAAGATTTATCAATGAAGCCACGCTTTCCTGCAAGTATTTACTTACTGGAAAGCACTCCGTCTCCACCCAAGATTAATAGTATAATCCTTCTGCTTCTCCGTGGCTAGCGTCGAATCTCCTCATTTAATCCGGCCTTTGATCCTGGGCCAGTACCAAAGATCGCCGCCCTAATCTGGTTTGTTTTAGGATCTACCGTGCAAGCCCAGGTGTTTTACCCGACTTAAGCCGTGTTAGGCAGGAATTTCCACTTTTGTAACGAACAATATAGTAAAATAACGAAAAAAGCCTATGTCAATAGGTATAAAGAGAGGAGCGTATACCATGGCTTTCTGCGTTAATTGTGGTCAAAGTGTGGATGAAAACGGGAATTTTTGCCCCCATTGCGGCCATAATATGCAAACGGCTGCCCCAAAAGAGCCGACTTCCCCCCCACCACAAAGAGGAGATATCACCAATGACGAATACATCTCTTTTATCGGCCCCAAAGCCCATAATTACCTATTCCAATTTAACAAGTTTATGCGATACGGTTTCGAGGACTTTAAACCCACATGGCACTGGCCGGCATTTCTCGTCGGACCATGGTGGTTTTTATACCGCAAACTCTACTTGGCGGCCTTGATTGCTTTTGTAGCCTGTTGGATTCCCTATGTTAATTTTTTGGCCAAAATTGGATTCGGACTTTTAGGTAATTATCTCTATTTTAAACATTGCAACCAGAAAATTGCCTCCATCAAAGCCACCTGCCCTCCGGAACACGTAAATTTAACCCTTTCTCATGTGGGCGGCACCAATGGGTGGGTGCCAGTAGCGGCAGTTATTGTCAGCGTTCTCGTAGCTTTTTTATTCATGGTTGTTTTTGCCGGGATAAGTTACTATTATTAAGCGCTTACCGCATAACACCGTAGTTATCCATAGTGAAATTGA
Source organism: Bacillota bacterium (assembly GCA_012727535.1). Taxonomy (GTDB): domain Bacteria; phylum Bacillota; class UBA4882; order UBA10575; family UBA10575; genus JAAYGU01. The sequence continues at coordinate 6,725 of JAAYGU010000021.1, forward strand.
CCATTAATTCAATGGGAATCTGCGGATAAAGCCGTTCCCAAGCGGCGGCTTCCCAAGACAACGGATTGTGGATCCGATACACTTCCCCAAGCGCCAGAAGGTCAGCACCTAGGTCTTGCAGTTTTTGGAGGGTCTTGCGCATCTCCCGTGCCAAATGGGCACTGACCGCGTGGTTAATCTGCTGCCGGTCTTCCCGGGTAAGTTTAACCGCCGTTTCCGTCGTTTCTCCAAGACTACCACGGGCTTTAACGTCATTACCGACGTAGGCCTGTTCTTTTAATACCCAATTTGAGCGCGTGCTCGCACCCGACGCATGGTAACCCTTCCGTACTCAGGAATCTCCAGACTGATGTAGGCATTCCGGGCTTTATCGCTGAGGACCCCAAACATCCGGGCTTCCTCCCCCCGACAACTCGCCAACTAGACGGTCGTTGTGGAACACCCCTAAACCCTCGATGACAAAAGTCTCTTCGGCCTCATCATATCCAATAATTGGCAGGAAAGCGTCCTGCGTTGGCAGGTTTATATTACGGACTAATTTCCACATAGCTTGTGCATACGCCTGATCCCGCTTCCCCTTGACATGAAAGAAGGAGATTAAACTACTCCCCGGAAGACCTTTATACCATAGACCGTGGTTCAACATGGCCGCCGCCTCCTCCTTGACCAGTAAGATGTGGGCTTGGGGCGGAAGCCACTGGTGCCGCTGGAAACCGCCGGTTATGCTTTTAATGCCCGCCGCTGCCAATTCGTCGGCAATAAGCACGGTAAGGAGATGTAATGGTCAAGGTGGAATTTGGTCTCATCTTTGGCGTAACTTCGTTCATGTAATGCCACCACTTGACCGCGGTATTCAACCCTTACGGTCAGGCCGGTCCCCTTGACTGTCACTTGTTTGCCGGCCAGTTCCACCGGAACCGAGTAGCGGTTACGGCCGAATTTCACCGTGGCGTAATAATCAACCGGGGCCAGTATTTGTCTTGCATAGTCAAACCGGTAAGCCGGAAGCGGTAAAAGACTCTTTTTTTCAACTTCAAGCGCTTCGCCGACGGTTTGGGATCGCCCCGGGATCCGGTGATTTAAGTACTTCAGGCAATGGTTCGACAAAAGCCGGTTCAACTCATCCCAGGACTCGACACGCAGCACCGGAACAAAGACGTTACGGCGGATATACCCAACCAGGTTTTCGACCAGTCCTTTCTCATGGACTTCTCCGGGGTTGCAGAAATCTGCCTGGAAGGCGTAATGGGCTCTTAAGGCCCGGAACATGTCCTGCTTGGCCACGGTATTGCGCGAGATCCGCAGCCTTCTAGCAATCTCTCGCTTTGACAGGCCTTGCGCAATGTACAGGTGTCTGATATTCTGGTACTGATCCACTTCAATCTTCATCTCCTTTTAACCTCCTGTTTTGGCCTCCGTTTCATTTAACGGTTTATCAGGAGGTTTGATTGAGGTGGATCACTTTTTCATTATCATTTGACCCTTTTTTGGATCACTTTTATTTTATCAAACACAGCAAAAAGTCCTTCCCTCGGAATACTGCATCTTTTTTATGCCTCAACTTATTTGTAGATATTTTAATATGATTTATCTCCGCCCCAAAATTACTGGCCAGTTATTAAGCATAAAGTTCATAAAGAATGACGAGTCATCGACCCGGCTATAATGTAAGTGCAGAAAGAAGCGTAAGACAGGAGTAGTTTCGACATGGTCTTAGGATAAACCTTGTTTACCTTTTGGTTGCTTTTATAATCCCAAATAAAAGAAGCGCGTATTTCGGTCAATTCGATCACCTAATACGCTTCATGCCGATCGCGCGATACGCTTGAATCCGATCACTGATTACGGTTTAATCCGATCGCGCAATTCGGTTCATGGCGATCACTAATGAGTCCAATTATGGTTTACACTGAAGGGGTATCCCCCATCTTGATTGTAATCAGTCGCTCTGGTTGTTGTTAAATTCGGTCTCAGTGTCTAGAACCCTTTTAATCTTCCTCATCGTTTCACCTCGCAGCACAACTTTGTAGGCATTGTGGATGATCCTGTCTAGAATCGCATCGGCAACAGTGGAGTCTCCAAGACACTGATGCCAATGCTCTATGGGTAGTTGGCTGGCTACCAGTGTTGA
>JAAYGU010000022.1 GCA_012727535.1 Bacillota bacterium
GGCTTTGGTAGGGGGAGTTGATTTCAGCAAAAACCAGCTTAATATGGGGGCCAGTCTTGTCCTCGCCGAATCCTTCGCCCGCATTTTCTTCCGGAATGCGATTAACCTTGGGTTGCCACTCATCATTTGTCCGGATATTAGCCAAAAGGTGAAAGCAGGACAGACACTGGAAGTCGATCTGGAGCAGGGAACCGTCAAGATCCAGGAGACGGGAGAGGTGTTGGCTGGCGAAAAACTCGGGGAACAGGCGGCAAAGATCTTGGCAGCCGGTGGGATTAAACCCTTGTTCCGGTCCAAAATGGGGATTATGGAATAAAAAGGAGAAGATAGACCTGAGCAGACGAATGCGTCTTAACAAAACCCCAGCTTTTTTAGCTGGGGTTTTTCTATTTTCTGCGTTAGGACGTGATTGTGCGTAAAGATTACGAGCTGGTGTTTGATGCTGGATCTCTTCAGTGGCTGCCAAGGCTGGCTTAACTAAAGTTCGCGGTCGTCCACCCCGGCGAGCCATTCCTCGGCGGCAGGGAGGATGGCCTCGATACTACCCGCGGCGAACGGGTTTTTCAGGCCCGCCAAGGCCACTAGTTCGAGAAAAGAGCGGCTGCCGCCGGCCTGACAAAGGCGCAAATAATCCTGCCAGGCCGCTGCCCGGCAAAGCTGGGTCTTAACCCAGAATTGCAGAGCGCAGACCTGAGCCAGGGTGTAGTCGATATAATAAAAAGGATTAGTGAAGATGTGACCCTGTCTAAACCAGTAACCGCCCCGGTTGAGCAGCTCATTATCCTCATAATCGCGGTGGACAAGGTACTCGCGCTCGATTTTCCGCCAGGCTTCTTTCCGTTCTGCGGGGGAGGCCTCCGGCTGTTCGTAGACCCAGTGCTGGAACTGATCGACCGTGGCGCCGTAAGGGATGAAGAGGAGGGCCGCGCTTAGATGAGCGAATTTATACTTGAGCTCATCTTCTTCGAAGAAGAGGTGCATCCAAGGCCAAGCTATAAACTCCATACTCATCGAGTGGATTTCACAAGCCTCGAGAGTTGGCCAATAATACTCGGGTACCTTAAAATGACGGCTGCAGTAGACCTGAAAGGCATGGCCCACTTCGTGGGTGAGGACGTCGATATCACCGGAGGTACCGTTGAAATTGGCGAAGATAAAGGGCGCTTGGTACTTACTGATGTAGGTGGCATACCCGCCGCCGGCTTTTCCTTTTTTGGCTAGTAAGTCAAGGAGTTCGCTTTCGACCATGTAAGAAAAGAATTCCCCGGTTTCCGGAGAGAGTTCGTTATACATCTGTTGGCCGCGTTCGAGAATCCACTCGGGGCCGCCTTGCGGTAGTGCGTTACCGGTTAAAAAGGTTAAGGGCTCGTCATAGTATTTGAGCTTGGGCAGTTGTAATCTTTCCGCCTGCCGCTGGCGTAACTTAGTGGCCAATGGCACCAGTTTCTCCCGGATCTGCCGGCGGTAGCCGGCCACCATTTCCGCATTATAATCCGACCGCCCCAGGCGAGCATATCCAAGTTCGACAAAGTTTTCAAACCCGAGCTTCCGGGCGATCCGGTCGCGGACTTTGACCAACTGGTCATAGATCTGATCAAACTGTTCTTCGTTTTCCAGGAAAAACCCGGTATAGGCCTCCTGGGCGCTCTTGCGCAGAGCACGCTCCTTAGCTTCCATAAAGGGTTCCATCTGGGCGAGATTGCGCTCCTGTCCTTCAAACCAGATCTGAGCGGAAGCCCGCAGTCTGGTATATTCACTGACCATTCTGTTTTCGGTCTGTAAATCCGCGATGATTTCTGGGGAGAAGGTTTTCAGTTGAAGTTCGGCCAGTCGAAACAGTTGCTTACCCCACCTCGCTTCCAGAGCCGAGCGGTGGGGGGAGGCGACTAACGCTTGGTAATAACGGTGGATTAAGCCTTCATAAACTGGAGCAAGCTCGTCAAAAAAGTCGTTTTCCGTTCGATAATACGGATCGGTGGTATCGAGCGAATGCCTGATCCGGGCTAGAGTGGCCATGGATTCAAACTCGCTCCGGAGGGAATTAATCTCCTCCATAGCTGCTTCCTGCCCGGCGCAAGAGTCGGCCCGCGAAAAAGCAGAGAGGAGCCGGTTAAACTCCGCTTCCAGCTCTTCGATCACCGGTCGCGCGTAGCGGTACTCCTTAAAGGTTGGCATCAGGTAAACCTCCTTTTGGCGTAGGCCTATTTTTAGGTCAAATTTGGTTTAAGTTTTGCGCTTGCCTTCTTCTTCGTCAAGTAGTTTCCGCAAGGCGTAAAACCAGTTTAGTTTCTCCTGGTGAGGTAGGCGATTAAGGCCGCTGGTGGAGGGGAGGACAAAATCGATTACCCCATTAACTACGGAGCTAGCTTGGAGCCCATGCCGGACCTGGGGATGACCGGAGAAGTTTTTATAGACCCCGATGCCGACATAGGCGGCGATCATTGGTCGGTAACGCCTTAGTTTCTCCCGGAGGATGGCCGCTCCTTCCCGATAGTCTTGTCGGGAGAGCTCTTTAATGCCTAGCGTGGGACGGGCCACTAGGTTGGTCAGTCCATAGCGATAGAGGGGGAGGAGCCGGTGGTCATCCTTAAAGCTTAGCGCTTGGTCGATCAACCCGGATTTGTACAAGAAGGGAAAAAAACTGTTACTTCTTCCGGCGTAGTGGTGACCGAGTTCCGCCGAGCGTAACCCAGGATTATAACCGATAAAGAGGATTTTTAAGTTGTAGTCCAGATAATCAGGCAGGCCGTTCATAGAACACCTTCTATTTGTACTAGTCTTCGCTTAAATCTCGATCCCCATGAAGGTCCGGATCAAGTAGCCGATGAAAAAGCTCAGCGCGGCAACGCCAAGGCTGATCGCGGTCATTTCCAGGAAACGTTTTTGGAAAGAAAGGTCCTTGGCGACGGCGAGATAAAAATTGAAGACCATGATAATCAGGACGGCGACCAATAAGGTGAGAGTCAATGCTAAGAAATAGTCACCGGCCAAAAGGTAGGGGAGGATTAAGCAGATCACGGTCAGGATGTAAGCAGCCCAGGTGTAAAGGGCGGATTTTAAGGACTCATCGGAGTCATTGCCTTCAGCTTTAGTGGATAAATACTCGGAAGCGCCCATCGAGAAGGAAGCCGCCACACCAGTGATTAAACCGGTCAACGCGATTAACTTTGTATTCTGTAGGGCGAAGGTTAAACCGGCTAGGGTTCCGGTTAGCTCCACTAAAGCGTCGTTCAGTCCCAGGACAATCGAGCTGACATAATTGAGGCGCTCTTCGGTGATGAGATTGAGTAGCTGGTGTTCGTGTTCTTCTTCTTCCGCCGCGATCTGTTTAAGTTCAGGGATCTCCGCTTCCGTGTTCAGTCTCTGATAGGCTTGATGAGCCCGCTCTTCCCCTCGTTCCATCAGCTTGAGGCCAAAGGTTAAGCCGAAAAGGCGGGCGATCCAGTAATATTTAAAGATCTGCCAGCGCCGCGGCTTCACTTTTTGTTGGGTATATTTCTGGTAGAGGTTATGATGTCTTAGCTCATCGGTGGCGATTCGTTGAAGCAGTTGCTGGTTATGCTCCTCCTTCACCCGACGGGCCAGCCGTTGGTAGATGTGATATTCGGTCAGTTCGTTCTGTTGGAAAATAAGTAGTTGCTCTAATACTTCCGGTTTAAGGATAGGCGCCATGTGATCACTCCACTCTGTTTTGATCTTATCTTCTGGATTCTTATCGTAACATAACTTCTGTCCGTGCGCAATTTTTGATAGTTTTTGCCTTTTTCCCTTGTTAGTATGGTCTTATTCCCTAGAGAAAAGGAAGAGCCTTTCGCTGACTTTTTGTGGATACAAAGCCTAAAACCTGGGTAAATTATTAACTTGACAGGGATAATACGATGTAATACCATAACGGTATTACATGATAATACAAACAGAGGTGTATTGACGGTTACTTTCAACTTCAGGAAGCTGTTGCGATAAAGGTTATGCCAGGTATGGTGGGAGGATAGAGCATGAAACATAAAAAGAAACAGGAAGTCATCACTTTTAAGGTCGAAGCGGAACTAGGTAAGGCGATGGAGGGGATTCCCAACCGTTCGGAGTTTATTAGGACCGCGATCTTGGCAGCATTAAGAAACACCTGTCCCTTGTGTCGGGGAACGGGGATCCTAACACCTGAACAACAAAAACACTGGAAAGAATTTGCTGAAAATCACAGAGTCAAAAAGTGCGATGATTGTCAGTCTTTTCATCTAGTTTGCGAAGTTGAAACCGAGTAGTCTGTTTTCCAGGGAAGGCATAAAGATGAATCAAAAGGGAAGGAAACGCCGCTGGTTCCTCCTGCTGCCGGTACTTTTGGCTATCATACTGGTGGTGGTCGGTTTAGGGTGGAAAAATGCTACTCTCCGGAAGCTTGCCCGGACCGGGCCGCTGATAGTGTTCGTTAGTATTCTTCCGCAAAAATATTTCGTGGAAAGGGTCGGCGGCAGGCGGGGCAAAGTGGCGGTGTTGGGTGGTCCGGGGCAGAATCCCGTAAGTTTCGAACCATTGCCGAAACAGATGGCGGCCTTGGCGGAGGCAGATCTTTTCTTCCGGATCGGCGTGCCTTTTGAAACTGCGCTAATCGACCGGATTCAGGAGCTTAATCCGGGATTGAACATGGTCGACACTAGGGAAGGAATTCCCCTACGACCGATCGAAGGGGCGCACCAGCACGAGGCGCCGGAGAGAAGAAGGAACGCCCAGGAGCCGGAGTCTGTTGAGCGGAACGAGATGATGGATCCGCATATCTGGCTCGATCCGTTGCTGGTTAAAATCCAGGCTGAAACGATCTGTCGAGCCTTGGTGGCCCTGGATCCAATAAATCAGGCTTTTTATGAGGAGAACCTTCGCCTGTTCCAGGCTGAGCTTGACCAGCTAGATCGGGAGTTGGCTGCTACTTTCCGGGCGGCGCAGGTTGAAAAGATCATGGTTTATCATCCGGCTTGGGGCTATCTAACCGACCGCTATGATCTAGAACAGATCCCGATTGAGGTGGAAGGGAAGGAACCGGGACCCCAGCAGTTGGCCCAGGTTATTGAACGGGCAAAACAGGAGGGGATTCGGGTCATTTTTGTACAAAGCCAGTTTGATACCAGGACGGCTGAGTCCGTAGCCCGGGCGGTTGATGGTAAGGTATTGACGCTGGACCCGCTGGCCGAGGATTATCTGACTAACTTGCGCCAGATTGCCCAGACCATCGCCAGGGGGTTTTAGCCGATGGCAAAGGTAGTGGAGATGAAAGAGGTCAGTTTTGCCTATGAACGCCGATTAATCCTGGACAGGATCGAACTTGCGGTCGAAGCAGGAGATTTTTTTGGCGTAATCGGACCGAATGGCGGGGGCAAAACGACGCTGCTCCGTTTGATTCTGGGCAGCTTGGAACCGGTGCGGGGGACTGTCCGGCTTTTTGCGCATCCCCCCCAGAAAACGAGCCGGTTAGTTGGGTATGTACCGCAGTCGGGTAACTTTAAAAAAGATTTCCCGGTTTCCGTGCTGGAAGTGGTCCTGATGGGTCGGATGTTACCGGGCAAGCTCTTTCCCTGTTATTCAGCGGCTGATCACTCCGCCGCTCAGGCGGCCTTGGAAGCGGTCGGCCTTCAAGAGCTGGCCAAGGCCAAGTTCGGTGAACTGTCGGGCGGGCAGAAACAACGAACGTTGATCGCCCGTGCTCTGGTAGCTGATCCTCAGCTACTGATCTTAGATGAACCGACTGCCAACTTGGATCACCGGGCCGAACAAGAGATCTATACTCTGCTTAAAGCGTTGAATCAGAAAGTGACGATTATTGCCGTATCGCATGACTTGGGCTTTGTCTCGTCGTATGTCAATAAGGTGGCTTACCTCAACCGTAACCTGGTGCTGCATCCGCCTGGGAAGATCTCGCCGGCGAGCGTCGCCGAGTTATACCAGAGGGTGGCTGAAGGCGCCGAGCAACGAGTAACGAGCGACGAGAGTGGTGTGGTGAAGAGATGACGGAGTTTCTAGCGGCATTATTTAAGTATAGGTTTATCCAAAATGCGGTGTGGGCGGCGCTGCTTTCCAGCCTGGCCTTCGGTGTTACCGGTACCTATGTGGTGATCAAACGGATCACCTTTATCA